>DASUYM010000041.1:0-2817 GCA_036377435.1 Propionibacteriaceae bacterium | reverse complement strand
CATGGTCGAGCTGCAGGACTACCCAAGGCAGCGTGCTTCGCGGAGCTAGTGCTCCGCTTTTGTGGCTGACATAGTGAAAGAGAGCACCACATCCCAGCGTCGATCTACCCAAGTATCAACCGATCCAAAGAAGGGTGTTGGAAATGGCCCAGGCGAAGAAGCCGCAGAAGGAGAACGAGCCCAGTGGTCCCATGTCAGCTGAGCAGGCACAGGAGTTTGGTGACCAGGTGACAGGCAAAGCCCGCGAGATGGGTGAGCAGGCCAGTGAGCAGATGCGCAAGTTCGGCGAGCAGGCCCGGGCGCTCAACGAGCAGATCCTCGAGACCACGACCAAGGTTGGGGAGGATGCCGTGCAGCGTTACGTTGACTGGCTGCAGACCATCGCCGACGCGCAGCGCAAGCTTGCGGCATCTCCGCAGGTGAGTGACATGGACTGGTTCGCCTCGATGTTGAAGGCGCAGGCAGACTTCACTCAGCAGTTCGCCAAGATGGTGGGCAGCACCTCGTTCGGGCAGCAGTCCCAGAGCTAGTTCGCCGCCTGCCGCCACTGCGCGACGGGTTGCCAGGTTCGGAATCGACAACAGCAGCGTGGCAGCCGGCAGCATCTCGCGAAGCCGGGCCGAGGAGAAGCGCACACTGCGGAACGCCGACGCAGATCGCCGCTACCGGCCGCCGACCGCTGTGCAAAGGGCACACCAGTGGCGAGGGTGCCTCGCCCTCCGTAGCTCTCGCCCGATTTCAGGCCGACGGTCTCACGGCGGCAGCAACCGGACGAGCTCGCGAGGTCCGCTGATGGTCACCCCTCCCGACCGGAGCGCCGTAGCCAAGCTCATGGAGCCCGCTGACCGCCGTCATCGGCGGAGCACTCGCCGCGACCGCGCGTGAACGCTTGTCTGGTTTGAGGAAGAACCGGGCGTTGACCCCGTTTAGCTCTCCTTCTCGTACTTGAAGGAGAGCCGTAGCTTGGTGCGGTAAGTGATGCCACCGTTGCCGTCGATATGGATGTCTTGTTCGGCAACTTCCGCAACTCTCAGATCGCGGATCGTCTCACGGGCTGTTTTCACCGCCGTCGCGGCGGCATCCTCCCACGACTCGGTGCTGGTCCCAATAAGCTCGGTAACCCTGTAGACGCTCACGACATCCTCCTTCAAGATCAACCGCCGATTGGAACGGCTGCACAGTGGGGAAACTCTTTTAATCAGAGCTGCGTCCTGATCGTTTCAGAAAACCGCAATGCAGGACAAGGCGGGGGCCATGGCAACGGGACGACTCAACACACTTTGTGCTCCGCCTTGCTCGCACCAATCAGAAGGCACACCGCTCAACTATTGCGTGGTCACGGCGCGCCGAACGGTCTTTGACGCGCTCGGTTTCGGCGGCGGCAGCCCAGACTCAGCCGACCGGCAGATCGACGGCATCGATGACCCCGGCAGCGTCGAGAGAAGCCGCTCTCGGCCTTCCCTCAGTGTCAACTGCTCTGATAGGTCGCCCGATAGCACAATGCGTTCGGCGAGATCGCCGACCTGCCGCTACGTGATCGCCCCGTGTACCGAGTCTTCCAACTCGGAGCCTAAGCGGTCAGCCAGATTGTCGAGCTCGGTACGGAGCGCGGCGGGAAGCTTCGGGCCTAGGGTGGCGAACCAGTCCTCGATCAAAGCCAGCTCGGCTCGCCACTCTTCGGCATCTACGGTGAGCACGGCCTTCAGCGCCGCGGGCGGCAGGTTCAGGCCCTCGACATCGAGTGAGGTGGGCGACGGTACCGAGCCGACCGGTGTCTCGACGGCCTGTGCCCGACCCTCTAGGCGTTCGACGATCCACTTGAGCACCCGGCTGTTCTCACCGAATCCCGGCCAAAGGAAGTCCCCATCGGCAGATTTGCGGAACCAGTTCACATAGAAAATGGCCGGTACGCCTTCTCGGTGCTCGGCGCCCAGCTGAAGCCAGTGCGCAAAGTAGTCGCCGGCCGCGTAGCCGAGGAATGGCAGCATGGCCATCGGGTCGCGTTGCACCACACCGACCGCCCCGGTCGCGGCCGCGGTGGTCTCGCTGGACAGCGTGGCAGCCAGGAAGACCCCGTGCGGCCAGTCCCGCGCCTGGCTGACGAGCGGCACCGTGTCCCGTCGACGCCCGCCGAAGATGATGGCGTCGATCGGGACTCCGGCCGGGTCGTCGTACTCGGGCGCGAGGATCGGGCATTGCGTCAGGGGTGTGCAGAACCGGCTGTTCGGGTGGGCTGCCGGCCCGGTGGCGGCCTCCTCCGTCCAGCTTTGGCCGCGCCAGTCGGTCAGATGCGCGGGTGGTTGGTCGGTCATGCCTTCCCACCACACGTCCCCCTCGTCGGTCAGCGCCACGTTGGTGAACAGGGAGTTGCCGCGGTCGATTGTCGCCATGGCGTTGGGGTTCGTCCGCCAGCTTGTGCCCGGTGCCACGCCGAACAGTCCGTATTCGGGATTGGTCGCATAGAGCCGGCCGTCGGCGCCGAACCGCATCCAGACGATGTCGTCGCCCAAGGTCTCCGCCGTCCAGCCCGGCAGGGTCGGACGCAGCATGGCCAGGTTCGTCTTCCCACAGGCGCTGGGAAAGGCGGCCGCCAGGTGGTAGCTCCGCCCCTCCGGCGAGGTCAGTTTCATCAGCAACATATGCTCGGCCAGCCAGCCTTCGTCGCGAGCGATGACGGAGGCGATCCGCAGTGCGTAGCACTTCTTGCCGAGCAGCGAGTTGCCGCCGTAGCCGGAGCCGTAGGACCAAATCGCCCGCTCCTCGGGGAAGTGGCTGATGTACTTCACCTCGTTGCACGGCCAGGGGACATCGGCCTGC
>DASUYM010000040.1:0-25107 GCA_036377435.1 Propionibacteriaceae bacterium | reverse complement strand
ATGGCTGGGTGGCACCAGCTGGACAGTTACGTCGCCAGCGCAGAGCGCGGCCATGTTGCCGCGCCCGGAACCGCGTCCGGTTGAGGACGCCAGCCCAGGCTCGGCGGTCAGAGGCGAAGCCTCACTGGTGTCGTGCCTCCTAAGTCTCTTTGTCGGTTCGCGCCGCCCAGCCACGCACCTCACGGCGTTCTCCTCAGTCGGCATACGACTCGGTATGCCTCCCTCGTCGGCCTTGCGATGCATCCACCTGGACGACGGACCTATGCACCGGATTCATGGCGCAGGGCACTAGCTGGACCGGCAGGTGCCGCTCGACTTCGTCGACGACGATTACGTGAGTGAGCTCAACCACCGCATCCGCGAAGAAGGCAAGTTTCGAAGAGGAGTAACTGGGATCCAGCAGAATCCCCTCGTCTCAGTTACGACGCCCTCTGCCGTCCAGCCTTGACCCGGGCGGCCTGAACGATGATGTCGGCGCAGGTGTCCAGGTCCATGGTTCCCGTATTCACCACCAGGTCGTACCGATCCAGCTCGCGCGGGTCCCAGCCGTAGAGCTCGATGGACATGTCGGCGCGGACCTGGTCCTCGCGTTTTTGGCGCTTGGCGGCCCGTTCTGTGTCAATTCCGCTTTCCTCTGCGGCGCGGGCGATCCGGCGCTCGAGTGGGCCGTCCAGCCTGACGTGCAGCGCTCCCGGCCGGTTGGCCAAGATGAAAGCACCGTTGCGGCCCACGATGACGCCGCCTTCACGCGCTGCCTCCTTGACAAAGCGAGTGTTCTGCATCACGAGCTCGTAATTGTCCCGCTGTGCCAGGGCCACGCCCGGGCCTTCCAAGCCGGCGTACGAGGCGTACGGCCCTCCCATGGCACCGAAGACTCGGGTAAGTACACCCTCGCTCTCGCGCCTGGTCATTGCGTCCTCGATCTCCTCCGATGAGAACGCCTGGGGGTGTAAAGGAACCCCGAGCGCCTGAGCCACCCTTTCGCTGACATAGCCTGCCCCCGACCCATAAGACTCGAACAGGGTCACGACAATCTTCGACGACTGCCCTGCCCTTGAGGTGGTATCGGTCATCACAACCTCCTTTCGTTGCCTGCCGTAGGGCCAGTGCATATGTGGGGCTGACCGGTAGATCCAGCGTCCATCGTCCGCTTCATGCTGTGCAGCTCCCAAGCCGTCATTGACGTTGCTCCGAGGCATCCGACTCAGTCAGCGCACGCTCGGCGCGCCGGGCGGCGATCTCGCCGACGATCTGGCGGAACACCTTGTCGGTGAGTGGATAGAACCACATGATCACCAGCGACAGCACGATGAACCCAGCCACGAGGCCACCAAGCGAAAGCTGGATGCCCGCGACGGTCTCGGGCGCCTGCGGGGTGCCGTCTTTGGCCCATTGGGAGTTGAAGGCCACGATCCCAAGTGCATAGGCACCGGCGGCACCACCGATGGCCTGGCCCATCTTTCTTGTGAAGGAAAACAAGGCGTATGTGGTGCCTTCGGTGCGGATACCAGTCTTCCATTCACCGTACTCAACGGTGTCGGCCTCCAGCGCCCACATGAGAGTGTTGACGCCACCCAACCCGATGCCCAGCAGGAGGAAGCCGAATACCGCGGTCAGCGGGACGGAGGGCGGGGTGAAAGCGAGTACGACGCCAGCGATCACGCCAACCACGCCGAGCACGATGTACCCGTTCCGCTTGCCCATGCGTCGAACGATCGACGGAATGAATGCCGCCACCGCGAAGGTGCCGACGGCCTGCGCTACCGCGTTCCAGGCGATGTACTGCGCGTCGCCGAGGACATAGATCGCGTAGTACGCGGCCAGGGTGCCCGCGGCCGTGAGCCCGGTGAGGAAGGCGAGGCTGCCGAGGCACAGCCAGATCAGGGGCTTGTTCTTGACCAGGGTGTTAACGCTTTCCTTGAGGGTGGGAGCGGCCACTTCGCGAATGACCTGTTCCTTGACATTGGCGATCGTGTAGAGGTAGAGGGCCATGCCAACCACGACGAAGATCGCCGTGGTGATGAACAGCGAGCGCTGCAGGCCCTCCGGGTCACCAGTGAACCGCTTGATCTGCGGCGCAACCACAAAGGACAGCATGAGGATGGTGATGTTGGAACCCCATACTCGCCAACTGGCGAGCGTGGCGCGTTCGGTAGGTACTTGGCTCATCGCCGGGGCGATCGAGCCGTAGGGGATGTTCACCAGGCTGTACAGCGTGCCCATAACGGCGTACGTGATATAGGCGTACAACAGGCCCTGGCCGGCGCTCATGCCCGGGAAGAAGGTGTTCGCGGAGAAGATCGCCATGCTGGCAAGCAGCAGGGGCAACGAAAACCAGAGGATGAATGGCCGGAACTTGCCCAATCTGCCCGGTTTCTTTGCGTCAACGAGGCGGCCTGCCACTAGGTCTGCGAGGGCGTCCCAGAACCGGACGAGCAAGAACATCGTGCCGATAGCCGCAGCCTCGAGGCCGACGACGTTCGTGTAGTACAGGAGGAGAAACGACGACGACATCGCAAAGGCGAGGTTGTTCGCGGCATCACCCGCGGCGTAACCGGAGTAGTTGCGCCAGGTGAGCTTCTTCGGGACGGTCGCCTGAGTGGCGACCGGGCTCACGACTGCCATGGACGGATCTCCGTTCGTGATCGGCGTCGGCTGAGGGATCAGTGTCAATTCAGCCAGCATGGCGACTGAATATGCAATCTGTTGCCAGCTGTTGCCAACTTACATATCCCAATCCGGACGTAATCGATGAGGTTGCCAAACAAAAGGCCATCGGACGCCCAGAGAAGCTGCCGTTAAAGACGGTTCTCGGATACGGAGGGGATTTCGCCTTCAACCTCGCGTTCAGCCTGAAGTACGCATTCCTGCTGTCTACTACCTGTGCACATCAAGCTTCTTCCTGTTCGCCGTCGGCGGCACCACCGCCTTCTACGCCGAGCGGTGGTCGGCATCATGACCCTGGTCGGCATCATCACCCTGCTCATCGTGGGCATCACGTTGCTGATCACACCGATCATCCCCACGCTGATCTATCTCTTGGCAGGAAAGAACGTGTTCCAGTTCTGCGGTTTGTTCACCATCATCGGCGGCGTGGGCCTGTTATTCGCGCCGGCCAACATTCTCAGGCTTGTGCTGCTCACCCGAGCCATCAAGGGCGTCGGCGCCAGCCTGCCTGATCTTCATCAAGTACCCGCTGAACGACAGGAGGTTCCAGGAGATTCGCGACGAGACAGAAGCACGCAAACTGGAGATTATCGCGGCGCACCACGAGAGGCCGGAGGACTTCATCACCCCCGACATCAAGGTGTGAGGCCAACCGCAACACGTTCGCCCAGTTCCCACTGACGAGGAGGAGTCGGGCGGATGCCATGATCAGGTGAGCCACCCCTCGACCGCCCAACCAGGAGCCTGTATGAGCAAGCCAGATCTGACCGCCACACCGTACGAGCTGGATGAAGAGGCCATCGCCTGGGTTCGCACCACAACTGACTCAATGAGCATCGACGAAAAGGTGGGGCAGCTGTTCATCAACCTGAACAACCGGTTCGATGATGACTTCGTCAACCGCATCGTGGACGGCTACCACCCCGGTGGTATGCGCTACAACCACACCGACTCCGCCAGCATCCAGGCCCACATCCGGCACGCACAAACTCGGTCGAACGTGCCGTTGCTGGTGGCGTCCAACATTGAGGCTGGTGGTAACGGGGCGTGCGCCGACGGCACACTGATCGCCACACCGCTACAGACCGCCTCGACGCCCGACACCGAAGCCGCTCGTCTGATGGGCGTGGTCGGCGGCCGTGAGTCGCGGGCGCTGGGCTGCAACTGGGCGTTCACACCGATCGTGGACATTCACCACAACTGGCGCAACACCGTGATCGCAACCCGCGCCTTCGGCAACGACCACCAGACGGTGATCAGCTATGCCGACGCCTACAGCGATGGGGTTCGGGAAGGGGCGGGTGACCGACCGATGGCCCTGTGCATGAAACACTTTCCCGGCGACGGGCGCGACGAACGTGATCAACACGTCGTGACGTCCTACAACGACTGTTCGGTGGAGGAATGGGACGCCAGCTACCGCAAGATCTGGGAGTGGGGGATCGGTGCCGGCATCGAATCGATCATGGTCGGCCACATCATGTTGCCGGAATACTCCCGCAAGCTTCGGCCGGGCATCAAAGATGCCGACATCTTGCCGGCGACAGTTTCACCCGAATTGCTGACCGACCTGCTGCGTAACGATCTTGGTTTCAACGGCGTCATCCTTACCGACGCCTCGATCATGGTGGGACTAACCTCAGCTCTGCCCCGCGAGCGTCAGATGGTGCAGGCCATCACGGCCGGCTGCGACATGATCTTGTTCTTCCGCAACCATGATGAGGACTTCGGCTTCGTTCGCGATGCCATCGAATCAGGTGAGATAACCCCGGACCGGCTCGACAGCGCGCTCACCCGCATTCTGGGGCTCAAGGCCAAGCTCGGCTTGCATACGCGCGACAAGGACGATCTTGTGCCTCCGGCTGATGAGCTCGCGGTGATCGGTTGCGCGGAGCACCACGAGATCGCGGCCCGGATCGCCGACCGAACCATCGCGCTGCTCAAGGACACCGCAGAAACCTTGCCCCTGGATCCGGTACGGCACCGACGGTTACGCCTCTATTGCCTGGAAAGCGCTCCCGACTTCACGGGCGTGACACCGGAGTTCAAGCGGGTCGCGATCGAGGAATTGACCTCGGCCGGCTTCGAGGTGAGCGTATACAAGACGGTGCAGGAGTTGGCCGCCGAAGGGCAGCGACTCGACATGCAGACGTTCATCGCCGCTGAGACTGAGGGATACAGCGATAAGTACGACGCGGCGTTGATCTTGGCGAACGTGTCCGACTTCGCCCAGCAAGGCGCGCTGCGGATCAAGTGGTCGATGCCGATGGGGCCCGAGATGCCCTGGTATGCCGCGGAGGTGCCTACGGTCTTCGTATCCCTCAACATGCCCAACCACCTGATCGATGTACCGATGGTGAAGACGGCGATCAACGCTCACAACCCCACACCAGAAGTGATCAGGTCCCTGGTTGCGAAGCTGGTCGGCCGAAGCCCTTTCCTCGGCACACACAACGACAACGTCTGGTGTGGCTCGTGGGACACGCGTCGCTGACCCCCTCATCTGATCAGCCGAACTCTGGGCTTCAAGCGACCGGGGTGCGATCCAGGGGTTGCCGTTTGTTGCCCAAGGTGGCGATGGTTTCCTGCGTCAATGGCGGACGCGGGTGACCAATCGCCAGCCTCAGGGCCGGTCCATCACACAGGCCGACACTCGATGGCATATCCATCGCCTTCGCGCCGCGTCGTAGGACCGTGCGCAACTCCTTGCCACGTGTTCCCAAAAGCGGTCCGCGGCCGTAGGCTTCGGTTCACACCGGAATAATTTGGATCACGCCAACGCAACTGGTGAGCACAGTTGAGTCCGTCGCCAGCGTTGTAAACCTGATGGAGCTGTATCTGGCTGGGTCGTCGGTCTGGCCGACCCGGATGAGCGGCTGGCTTTGCCCGTGAGCCTGGCTCTCCACCGAAGGAGATGGGGTTCGGATGACATTGAAGAAGCTGCCGCTGATCGACAAAGATATGATCGTCCCGTTCTGGTTGTTGACCAGCTGCTTTATCGTGTGGGGGCTGGCCCAGGACCTGACCGCCCCAATGGTCACCGCCTTCAAGGGCATCTTCACAATGAGCACCTTCGAGGCGTCGCTGGTCCAGTTTGCCTACTTCGGGGCCTACTTCTGCCTAGCTCTTCCCACCGCGTTCCTCAACGAGCGGTTCGGCTACAAGGTGGGCGTCCTGACCGGCCTCGGCCTCGCCGCGATCGGGGCGTTCGGGTTCTACCCCGCGGCCAAGTCGCTGACCTTCGGCGTCTTCCTCATTGCTCTGTTCGTCCTGGCCGCCGGTCTCTCCGTTCTGGAGACCTCCGCCAACCCGTTCGCCATCGCGATGGGTCCGGAGGGCACTGCGACCAGGCGGCTCAACCTGGCGCAGTCGTTCAACCCGCTCGGAACCAACCTCGGTGTCCTGCTGGCCGCCGTCCTCGTCTTGCCGAAGATGAACCCGGCCACGCCTGAACAGCGGGCCACAATGCCGCGCGACCAGCTGGTAGCGATCCAGACCGGCGAGCTCAACGCAATCATGAACCCCTACCTGGGCCTGGCGGTCGCGCTGGTCATCATCTGGATTGGCCTATTCATCAAGAAGGTTCCCAGAAGCCACGAGGAGGTCGCCTCGGACAGCCACCACATGCACTTCGGCGACACCGTCCGCCGGCTGCACCACAACCACCACTGGCGCTATGGGGTCCTCGCCCAATTCTTCAATGTCGGAGCCCAGGTCTGCACCTGGACCTACATCGTGCTCTATGTCGCAGAGGAGGTTCCCGGTGGCACCGCGGTCCGGGGTGCCTATTTTCTACAGGTCAGCCTGATCCTCTTTTTCATCTCCCGGTTCGTCATGACCTGGCTGATGGGCTACTTCAGGGCCACGAAGCTGCTTGCGATCATGGCCAGCCTCGCCATTCTGCTCTGTCTCTACGCCGCGTTCTTCCCCGGCCTGTCCGGGGCGTGGGCGCTCGTCGGGGTGTCCGCCTGCCTGTCGCTGATGTTCCCCACGATCTACGGCGTGGCGCTGCACGGTCTCGGGGTGGACACCAAATTCGCAGCTGCCGGCCTGGTCATGGCGATCGTAGGCGGCGCCATCATGCCGCCAATCCAGGGCCTGCTAGCCGACCGGTTCGGTATCGGGCCGGCCTTCATCGTGGCCGCAGTCTGCTTCCTGGGCGTATTGGCCTACGCAATCTTTGACCTCAGATCGCACGACCGGTTCGCCGACATACCGGGGGAGCCGGAGGAAGAGCCGAAGATCTCGATGGCCGGCCACTGAGACGCTGCGCACCTACATTCCCGGTTGCCCACACCCTGGAGTTTCGGGCAAAAATGTGAGCCAATGCCCGGGAGCGAAGCCGCAGGGTTTATGTCCGGAGGGAATCCGCAGGAGTCTAGGCTTTCTCGGCGATCAGATCGTCCACCTCGGCCGATGTCGGCGGTTGCGGACCACGCCGAGAGCAGACGATGGATGCGGCGGCCGTGCCGCGCTTCAAGGAGGCCTCGAGCCCCTGATTGAGCTTCACCCAGCCATCCAAGAAGCCCGCCATGAACGTATCGCCGGCACCCACCGTATCGACCACCTTGGTGGGGAAGCCCGGGACGCGTGTGATGTTTCCGCCTGGCTCGACGGCCGCTCCACCACCTGGCCCGAGTGTGATCACCGCAAGCCCCAAGCCGTACTCTTCGACCCAACGTCCCGCCAGCTCAACTGGATCGCTGCCACGTTCGCCCCCGCCACCGCTGGCCGCCATGGCGAGGAACTTGATGTCCTCGTCGCTTGCCTTTACGATCCCCTGACGTCGACCAACCACACGGAGCCAGGGCTGTACCTTGCTCCAGTACACGTCGGGATCGGTGATCACGGTCGGTCGCACGTTGATGTCGTATGAGACCCCCGCCTTAACGTTACGCATCCAATCGAGCAGCACCTCCGCACCCGGACTCACGATGCAGGACAACGACGCAATATGCAGCCAGTCGTCGCCGTTCAGCTCCGGCAGATCGTCAACCTGCCACCCGAAGTTCGCCGTGCCGTTGAAGTGGAACGTGTAGCTCGCCACACCCTCTTCATCCAGACTGACAACCGCAATCGAGGTGGCCTGTGAGGACTCGGTGGCAAGGTCGAGGTTGACATTTGCTTCGAGGATGTGCTGGCGCAGCTGACGACCGAAGGCGTCTCTGGAGATCCGACCCAGGAAATGCGTGTCGGCACCAAGCTTGCCCAGGGCGACCGCGGAATTCATCGGTCCGCCGGCCGACAGTGCCAGCCATGTCGAGCTGAAGGAGTCCCTGGCGGTCGTATCGGACTGGACCAGATCAATCAGAGCCTCTCCACACACCACGAAGCGACTCATGCGCACAAATCTAGTGGTTATTGCATCCCGGTGGTGAGCCGCTACGACTCCAGGCAGCCAAGAGGCACGCGAGCGATCGCAGATAGTAGGTCATCGCGTGCTCAAGAGACAAGCGATCGGTCCTGCGTTCGCTGATGATCGGGCAGTGGCAAAGAGCATGGTGAGTAGCGGTCGAGCATGATAGGAGTCGAGTATGCCCTTGATTTTGTACGCCGAGTTCACTGCCCAACCGGGCTCGGAGCCTCAGGTTGAGACGCTCATCTCCGGCCTGGCCGAGGAGGTGCGACGCGAGCCCGGTAACACTGAGTTCACCGTCTACCGGGAACGCGACAACCCGCGTAAGTTTTTCGTCTTCGAGCAATATCGTGATGAGGCCAGTTTCGAAACCCACATCAGTGCTGAGTACGGTGTCATCTTCAACAAGCAGCTCAGCAGCCTCATTGAAGAGGGCGAGTCACAGCTGACGTGGCTCACGAGATTCGACCCACCCTGACGTCAGATCCCTCGGCCGTCGATGAGGCGGTACTGGTCCGGGCACAAGATGCACGCACTGGGCCATACAGTCATGACGCGGCGCAGTGAGGTGACCCGCCTTCACGTTGGTCCTGGCAGCCTGCATGTGTGTATGAAGTCGCACCACCCGTGGTCGCCCGTCGCGCTCCGAGAGTGGCCGCTGAGGATGCTCGCCGAGAGAAGCTTCCGAGCCGAGAAGGCGGCGTCGACATCTGCCGGAGTCGGCGGTCTGAGTTCGCCCCGAGCAGTTGACCCGCCGCTAGGGCGGGAGCAGGTGCTCTGCTCGCGCCGGCGGATCAGATAAGGCCAGTGCGGCCTCCTCGATTGCTCTATCGGCCGCGGTGAGGCGGCCTTCGTGCTGGCGCAGGTGCTCCTCCCAGGACGGTACGCTGAAGATCTCGACGAAGCGGTCGGGCCGGTCTCCGTCCCTGTACAACTCCCAGCGGCTCGCGCCGGTTCGGCGTCGGGAGCGGCGAAGATGATCCATCGCTTCCAGGAAGGCCGCTTCCCGTTCGGGTGCGACGGTAAACTCGACGGTCACCAGGATGGGTCCGGCGTCCGCCTCTGGGTCGAAGGCCAGACGCGCCGCGGGCCAGTAGATGACCGGCTGGGGATCGAGGTGACCGGTCTCCGGCACCCGCCACACCACTCCAGCAATGACGCCGGCAAGCACGACGAAGGCTGCGATCAGGAATGTAGCCTGCAGGCCGACCACCTCAGCCACGAGTCCCCAGATCAACGCGCCAGCCGTCATCGAACCCGTGAAGATGACCGTGTATACGGCGAGGCCTCGAGCGCGGACCCAGGCCGGCAGGAACAACTGCAGCTCGGCGGCCAGTGTCGAGGTCGCCGCCATCCAGGCCAATCCAGCGAACACCAGGGTCGCAAGGGCCGCCGGAAAACTGGGGGTCAGCACGATCGCGGCCGAAGCTGCCGCGTAGACGACGCCGGCGACACCGAGCATTCCGTTGTTGGACAGCCGGCCCCTCACTCGTCCCAGCACCACCGCACCGACTATGGCGCCGCCGCCGAACGCGCCGAACAGCAGCCCGTAGCCGTCCGCTCCGAGGCCCAAGCGCTGTGTAGCGATCAGCGGCAACAGCGCCCACAGCGCCATCGCCGGCACGACGAACAGGACGGCTCGGAGCAGGATGCGGCGCACGATGGGTTCGTGCCAGATATAGCGGCCACCGGCGCGCAGCGCCGGCAAGAAACGCTCACGGCGAGCTCCCGCTCCCACTGGCGGCGGGCGCCAGACAAGCAGCACAAACGCGAACAAGACAGCAGATGCCGCTTTGAAGGCGAAGACACCCGAGACGCCAGCCAAGTAGGCAATCACCAGCCCGGCCAGCACCGGTCCGACCGCATACGCCAGGTTGACGCTGACCAAGTCCAGCCTGGCCGCCGCTCGCAGCTGTGTCCTTGGGACCAGCTCGGGCATCATGGCTTGCCATGCGGGGATTTGCACTGCTGCGCCGACGCCAAGGGCGAAGGTGAGGGCCAGCAGCAGCGCCGGCGGCATCAGCCCAGCGGCGGTGAGCACGGTGAGCAAGATTGCGACGACGAAGAGATAGACCTGGACCGTGATCAGCAGCCAGCGCCGATCGAAGGAGTCGGCCAGGACGCCTCCGGGCAGCGCCAGCAGCATCATCGGCAGAGTGCCCGCCGCCTGCACCAATGACACCAGCGCCGCGGCGTTAGGCTCGTCGACGAGCAGCCATTGGGCGCCGACGGTCTGCATCCACGTCCCAATCCAGCTAATCAGCACACCGAGCCACAGCCAGCGGAATACTCGCTGCCTAAGCGGCGCCCAGGCCGAAGAGTCAGCCGCCTGCAGCGCAGCCGCCCTTCGGGGATCGGCCGCCTCCCCCGCAGCCCCTGCGTCGCCCTGTGTCATCTACCCTCCATTCCACGAATCTCAGACCCCGTCACGACTCTCCTTTTGATCTTGACGTTCAACTGCCGTCGCCGCTCGGCCTACTCCGTGGCCGTCATCGGACGTGATTTTTTGAATGTCGGCGAAGACGTGGGCCAGATCGAAGGGCAACTCCAACGGGCTTGCCTGATGCTCCTGTTCGGCGGGAGCCCTGTCCAGCGCACGGACCCGGCGCCGCTCCCCTTCTGTCCGCAACGTCAGTCAGTCGTACCGATCGACTTAGCCTGCTCCGAGTCGTCAGTCGACGCAGCCTGCTCGAAGCCGTCGGTGCTCGCGGCCCAGGTGGCCAGCAGACGCAGGGCGTCTTGTGAGGGCGACCCGGGCTCGGCGGTGTAGGTGAGGATGCTTGAGCTGAGATCGGCAGCCAGCGGAAAGGATTCGTACGGCAAGTCGAGGTCGCCGACGACCGGGTGGTGGATGAGCTTGACGCCGGTGGTGTGGATCTGTACGTCATGGGCGGCCCACCGGCCGCGGAACTCGTCGCTGCGGGTGGAAAGCTCCCCGATGAGATTCGAGAGGCGCTGGTCGTAGGGGTGGCGGCCGGCCTCAGCGCGCAACAGGGCGACAGTGTCGTTCGCCACCCTGTTCCAATCGCGGTAGAACTCAGTCGAATGCGTGTCGAGGAAGACGAACCTCGCGGTGTTGGCTGGCCTGACCGGGTCGGCGTACACAGGCGAGAACAGCGCCAACCCGAGCTCATTGGCGGCCAGGATGTCCAGGCGCCCGTTGAGTACGAACGCGGGTGTGCCGCTCATCGAGTCGAGGACGCGTTGCACCGTGGCCCGGATCCGTTGGGGGGCGGGTCGGCGGGGCGAGCGGGTCGTGCCGGCGGCACTGATCAGCTCGAGCAGATGGGTCCGCTCGGCTTCATCGAGCTGAAGAGCGTCAGCGATGCCGTCGATGACGCTGTCAGAGGCGCCGGTGGCGCTGCCACGCTCGAGTTTGGTGTAGTACTGGCTCGATATGCCTGCGAGGAGAGCGACCTCGTCGCGTCGCAGGCCGGGGACCCGCCGGCGGTCTCCGCCGAACACCGGAAGCCCGGCCTCCTCCGGGGTGATCTTGGCCCGTCTCGTGGTCAGGAACTCCCGGATCTCCCCGCGGACATCGCCCCGGATGTCACGGTTGTCTGCCATGCCTTCACCCTACGAGCGCTTCGGTGGGCTTGGGGGTCCCTGTCAGTAGCCCTCTCCTCAGGGTCTCCCACCTAGCCGCGCCGGGTGGTTTCGTAGGGGGTGCACCACGACCGATGGCGCGGTGTCCAACACGATCAACCACAAGGAAGTGCGCAGCCATGACTGACAAGAAGGTTTGGTTCATCACCGGGGCGGGCCGCGGGATGGGCGTCGACATCGCCAACGCCGCTCTCGCGGCCGGTCACGCTGTGGTCGCTACTGCCCGCAACCCCGGCACCGTCACCGCGGCCCTGGGCGAGAACGACGACCTGCTGGCCGTCAAGCTCGACGTCACCAACCCCGGCGACGCCGCGGCGGCGGTCAAGGCTGCGGTCGAACGGTTCGGACGCATCGATGTGCTGGTCAACAACGCGGGCAACTTCAACGCCGGGTTCTTTGAGGAGCTCAGCCCTGAGGAGTTCCGGGCGCAGATTGAGACCACCCTGTTCGGTCCGGTCAACGTCACCCGTGCGACCCTTCCGATCATGCGCGCCCAGCGCTTCGGCCTCCTCGTCACGATCTCCTCGACCGCTGGGATTGTGGGCCAAGAGTTCTGCACCGCGTACGCCGCCGCCAAGTTCGGGGTGGAGGGCTGGATGGAGTCACTGACCCCCGAGGTCGCCCCGTTCGGGATCCGCACGATGCTCGTCGAACCCGGGTTCTTCCGCACCCAGCTGCTCAGCCCGGAGTCGACGAAGTACGCCGAGTCCTCCATCGAGGACTATGCCGAGCGCACCGAGCAGACCGTCGCTGCCTGGAAGTCCATGAACGGTCAGCAGGGCGGTGACCCCGCCAAGCTCGCCTTGACGTTGGTCCAGCTCGCAGGTCAGGACGAGCCCCCGCTGCGCTTCGCCGCCGGAGCCGACGCGATCGCAACTGTCGAGCAGAAGGCTAGGGACCTCCTCGCTCAGGCCGACGCCTACCGCGAGCTGTCCAGCAACCTCGCCCATCACGACGCCTGACGCCACCTGCACCGGACTCAGGTTGCCGACCTGGTTCTGACCCCTGGGTCACCACGACGCTGGGCAGTCGAGGCAAGGACCTCAGCAAGGAGGCATCTGCGCCGCTGCACTTTCCGCGGCGCCGTGCGTCAGGGATCAGCGATTGATCCACCGTTGCATGTGGGCGGGGTAGCGCTCTCCTTGGACGTCGACCTTGTCGGCGGCCGCGGTGATCTCCTCGAGGTCCTCGGTAATGAGTTCGACGTTCACGGCGTTGGTGTTCTCCCGCAGGCGGTGGGTCTTTGTGGTGCCGGGGATGGGCACGATCCACGGGTGCTGGGCTAGCAGCCAGGCCAGCGCCACCTGTGCCGGGGTGGAGCCCTTACGGGCGGCGATCGTCGCTAGCAGGTCGACCAGGGCCTGGTTGGCGACGCGGGCCTGCTCGGTGAACCGCGGCAGGCTGTTGCGCAGGTCGGAGTCGCTGAAGGACGTGGTGCTGTCGATCGCGCCGGTGATGAAGCCCTTGCCCAGCGGGCTGAACGGCACGAACCCGATGCCGAGCTCAGCCAGCGTTGGCAAGATCTCGGCTTCCGGTTCGCGCCACCACAGCGAGTACTCGCTCTGCAGCGCCGTGACCGGCTGCACGGCATGGGCGCGTCGGATGGCCCCGACACCTGCTTCGGACATCCCGAAGTGCGCAACCTTGCCGGCGGCGATAAGCTCCTTCACCGCACCGGCAACCTCCTCGATCGGCACGTCGGGGTCGACGCGGTGCTGGTAGAGGAGGTCGATGCTCTCCACGTTTAGCCGGCGCGGGAGTCCTCGACCGTCGCCATGATGTGCTCCGGCCGGCTGTCCAGCCCGGTCGAGCGGCTGCCGTCGAAGGAGAACCCGAACTTGGTGGCGATGACGACCTGCTCGCGGACCGGAGCAAGTGCCTTGCCGACGAGCTCCTCGTTGGTGAATGGGCCGTACACCTGGGCGGTGTCGAAGAAGGTGATGCAGAGGTCGACGGCGGCGCGGATGAGGGCGATACCATCCTGCTGGCCGACGGCTGGACCGTAGCCGTGGCTGAGTCCCATACAGCCGAGTCCGATCGCGGATACCTCCAGTCCGCTGCTGCCGAGGGTGCGCTTAATCATTGCTCTGCTCCTTAGGAGTCTTAGGGCGTGGCTCGGCCTGCAGGTCCGCGAGGCGTGCGGCGGTCCACGCTCTCGACGTTAGAACTCATCCGAGCGATGAAACAGGCACTGCCAGTACACCCAAGGGCGCGGCTCTACCGACGGGAGCAAACGGTGCCACCCTGACGCCCGCAGGCTGGCGACCAGAGGAGTTGCCATCATCATGCTCGGCGTGGTGTTGCTGGTGCTCGGGTTCCTGCTGGCGTCTCGACCCTGTGGACGCTCCGCATCATCCTGATCATGATCGGCCTCGTGTCTGGGCGCGCGGCGCCTGCCGGTATTAGCCGACGACTCAGCCCGCAACAAGCCATTCGCCCGAACGCATCAGCTCACGGCCCTCCAATTCGTTCGCCTCGCGCCATGCCAGCAGCCGCACCGGGCGAAGGCGGAAGTACTGGTAGGGCGTCTCGAGCTCGCGCGGGTCGAAGCCGGCCTTGGCCGCGAATCCGTCACCCAGTGCCGGCGTCACCTCGGCATCGGACATCGGCGTCGCAGTGCCGTCGATGAGGACCAGATCGCGCGTCGGACCCACGCCTACGCGTACTTTGCCGGTGGCGATCAGGTTGCGACTGGTCGGACTCGATGCAGGCGTTGAGATCACCAGCGTTCCGCTGTCCCACAAGAACGACAGCGGGATCATGTACGGCGTGCCACCGTCCGCGGTTGCGATCCATGCGTCGACATCGTGCTCGAGCCGGTGAAGCGAGTCCTGCTTGCGTTGTTCCGGCGTACGGACTGGTGCAGTCATCGGTCCTCCGTTTCGGGACGGGAGCCGGTCGGGCCACGGCAGTCCGGCCGGCTCCACGATAGATCTCAAGCGTCCTGGAGCAGACCGATGACGTTGCCGTCAGCATCCTTGACGGAGCCGACCATGCGGCCGCCACCGACGTCCTTGACCTCCTCGTTCACGGTGGCGCCGCGGTCCAGCATCGCCTGGAGGCTCTCCTTGATATCGGCTACGTGCCAGTACGCCGTCGGGCCGATCATCCCCTTCTTGTGGCCGTTCGGGTCCAGCCCGATGTCTTGGCCGCCGAGCTTCCAGCCCGCATAGTAGGGCTGGTCGTGGTCCGGCTTACGGCCGGCGAGCTGGGCGAACAACTCCTTCGCCACCTCGAAATCGTGCACCGGATAGATGACGGTCTGAATGCCTTCGGACATGACGAAACTCCTTTTCAGTAGCGATGTGAATTGGAAGGAACGATCAGGCGGGTGACTGGCTGAACCGCAGCATGTTCCCGGACGGGTCGCGGAAGGCGCAGTCGCGTACGCCGTACGGCTGGTCGATCGGTTCCTGGACCACCTCGGCCCCCGAGGACTGGATCTTGTCGAACGTGGCGTCGCAGTCGTCGGTCGCGAAGATGACGCCGCGTAGCATGCCCTTGGCTAGCAGTTGCTCCATCGCCTCTCGGTCCGATGGCGACGCGTTCGGGTCCGCGCTCGGCGGTTCGAGGACGATCTCGACCTCCGGCTGCGACGGCGGGAACAGGGTCACCCAGCGCATTCCCTCGAACTTGACGTCCGTCCGCACCTTGAGGCCGAGGACGTCGCGGTAGAAGGCCAGCGCCTTCTCGTGGTCGTGTACTGCGATGAAGCAGTGCGAGAGCCTGAGGTCCATGCACGCAACGCTACGGCGCGGCCGCAGCCTTTGCTTCTCCATTCCTGACCGGCCTGGTGAACCGTTTGGCGATACAAGCCGGGATCGCGGCACCAGCGTCGTGGCTGCGGGCCCGGTACGCGCTCGGGCTCTCGCCGACTAGTTCGGTGAATCGTGAGCTGAACGAGCCCAGCGATGAACACCCGACCTCGAAGCAGACCTCCGTCACCGACAGGTCGCCGCGCCGCAGCAGCGCCTTCGCCCGTTCGATCCGCCGCGTCATCAGATAGCTGTAGGGCGTCTCGCCGAACGCGGCGCGGAAGCTCCGAGAGAAGTGGCCTGGCGACATGAACGCGGCCCGCGCCAGCGCGGGAACGTCGAGGGGTCGCGCGTAGTCACGGTCCATGGTGTCGCGAGCCTGCCGCAGCCGGACCAGATCCTGCGGTGTCACCCATTCAGCATTGCACGTGTTCAGGTGGACACTAGCTGTCGCGTACGACCACGAGCTGATCGAGTGCGGACGCGGCGCCCCACACTTCACCGGGACGCCCGAGAATCTGGCGAACATTCGAGGCAGGACCAGGCAGCTGGTAGGCGGTGAATGTCTCGGTCGTTGGGTCGAACCGCACAAGCGTATTTGCGCCGAAGTCGCTGACCCACACCTGGTCGTGTTCGTCGACAAACACCGCGTATGCCTGTGGGCGTGGACCGGGCAGGCGCCACTCACGCCACTCACCGCTCGCCGGATCGAAGACGGCTAGTTGGCCAGCGTTCCACTCGCTGACCCAGATGCGTCCGGTGCTGTCCGACCAGACGCGACGGGCGCCCTGGCCGGGCGTGGGCGGTTCCAGGACCGCCGCCTCGCCAGTTGCGGTGTTGATACGCCCCACGTAGTTCCCCGCGAGAGAGGCGTAGTAGACCTCGCCGCCCGGTGTCGTCGCAATGCCGTACGGCCCAGGACCACGCGGAGCGTCGTACACCGTCATGCTCCCGGTACGTGGATCAAGCCGTCCATACACGCCAGCCTGGCCGGTGAACCACAGCACTCCTCTGCGGTCGAATGTCGCGGTATTGAGATTGGCGCCCTCGCGGCCGGTGGGTAGCGGATAGCTGAGCACTTCACGCGTCGTCGAGTCGACGCGGACAATCGCATTCAGTCCGCTGTCGGTCACCCATGCGGCTCCGTCAGGGCCGACGATTACGCCGTGCGGTGCTGAACCTTGACCGAGCGGGACCTGTGTCACGACCTGGGTTGACAGGTTGAAGTGGCCGAGGAACCCGGCGCGCTGACCGGTAAACCACACGCCGCCGTCGGTGGCCGGTGCGACATCGTGCGGACGTGATCCATCCGTCACCTCGTATGCCCGCACCGCTGGCGGCCGGGATTCTTCCGACTGGTCGGCGGCGCAACCGCTCGCCACGACCGCGGCGATCAACACGAGGCACAACATCGATGGGCGCGGGCGCATGGGTTCCTCCCACATTGAGTGTCGCGCGGTTGGGTGCCGGAGACCACCGTCATACGCCGCGATGGTCTAGTGCCCTACGCCAGGAATCTGGCACACATCTCCGCCGCCCAGGTGGCGCCTCGCTGCGTTCTCCTCAGTCGACATACGACCCGGTATCCCTCCCTCGTCGGCCCTTGCGATGCATCCACCTGGACGACGGACCTATGCACCGGTTTCCTGGCGCAGGGCACTAGAACCAGCCGCGGCGCCTGAAGAAGTTCACCAGAATCGCGACGGCGACGATCTCCGTACCAATACCGAACAGAACGAACGCGGGCCAGCCCGCGATGTTCTTCACGAGCCAGCCGAAGTTCTGGCCGAAGAAGCCGGTGATGAACGTAAGTGGCAAGAAGATGGTCGCTATCACCGCCAGCTGCTTCATCACCACGTTGAGTCGGTTGGAGACAGTCGAGAGGAAGACGTCCATCGAGCTCGTGAGCAGGTCGCGGTAGGTGTCAATCAGGTCGCTGATCCGGATCAGGTGGTCGTAGATGTCACGGAAGTGGCGCTCTGCCTCGGTTGTCATCGCGGGCAGCTCTGCGACACCGCCCAGCAGACTGGCAAACAGGTCTCGCTGGGGAGTAACCGCCTTCCGCATTCCGACGAGCAGCCGCTTCATGGCGAAGATCTCCTGCAGCTGCTCGTCGCTGGCGTGCAGGAAGGTCTGGTTCTCTAGCTCGTCGATACGGTCGTCGAAGTCAGCCAGGATCGGGAAGAAGCTGTCCACCAAGCCGTCGATGATTCGATAGAGCAGCAGCGCCGGGTCGTCGATCGGCGCCCCGCGTTTTTGGTAGCGATGCCGCACCGCGGTCAAGGCCGGTGCCTCGTCACGGTGGACGGTGATGAGGAAGCGCTCGGAGTAGAAGCAGTGCACCTCGACAAGCCGGTCCTCGTCGGGGACGGCGCCGTAGACGACGAGGAACACGAAGTCGTCGTAGTCGTCGAGCTTCGCCCGCTGGCCGAAGTGCTCCGAATCCTCGAGCGCGAGCGGATGGAACTGGAAGACATCGCGCAGTACGGCGAAGTCCTCCACCCTCGGCTGGGGCAGATCTATCCAGAAGAAGCTGCCACTGGCGAGCAGATGCTGTACATTCTCGCGGCTGAGATGCAGCTCGTCCACCTGCTCTTCATGAAAGACATGACAGATCGATGCAGCAGGGACCGTCTGATGGCCCTTTCCACCGTTCGGGCCCTCACCCTTCCCTGTAATGCCGCGGACACCCGTTGTCGAGTCGTCGGCCATATCGGCACGATCGCATGTCGGATCGTCCTACGTCGAGTCGGTGGCGTAAGCCGCTGCCGAGGGGCTAGACGGCTGCACTCCGTCGACGTGGAACGAGCTCGCCCAGTTGCCGACATCATCCGACTTCACCTCGATCAACAGCCAGTGGGCGCCACCTGCGACCATGTTCAAGTCCAGGCGCTGTTGAGTCTTGGGAGTCGACCATGATCTTGGCCTTGACCCTGCTGAGTGGTGTGGCATGGATGGTGGTCTACGTCGTCGCGATTCGCATTGGCTTCCAGCAGAAGACCTACGCAATACCCGCGGCTGCGCTTGCGCTCAATATCGCCTGGGAATCGATCTATGCGACGCGCGGCCTAGCCACTGACCTGTCGGTGCAGACATTCGTCAACTTGGCTTGGGCTGCAGCCGACATGTTGATCATCTACACCTTTCTCCGTTACGGCCGTAAAGAACTGCCGGGCTTTGTGAGCCGGCCGATGTTCATTGCGTGGAGCGTCCTCCTCTTTGCCGCGGCCTACATCGTCCAATGGCTCCTCATTGCGGAGTTCGGCTGGGCAGATGCGCCAAAGTATGCGGCGTTCCTGCAGAACCTGCTCATGTCGGGTTTGTTCATCGCGATGTTTGTCGCCCGCGGAGGCCCGCGCGGTCAGAGCGTTGTCATCGCTGTAGCGAAATGGATTGGCACCCTCGCTCCGACCATCGCGTTCGGCGCCTTGGCAGGATCAGCATTCATTCTCGGGATAGGCATCTTGTGCAGCGTTCTCGACCTTGCCTATCTCAGCCTTCTCCTTTGGGCGCGCCTGGACTTGCCAGCGCTAGCGGGCCGCCATCAATCCGAGCGGATGTATGCCTAGCCTGGTGTCATGGCCGTCGGAGAGTGGGGTGACCGGCCGCTGTTGTTGGCGGTCGATGCTGATGCGCGTCTGCTCGGAAGGATCGAGGGGGAGCTGCAGCGTGCGTTCGGGGCTGATTTTCGGGTTCGTGGGGAGCTGCTTCCCGAAGACGCGGTGAGGACACTGCAGGGGGCCAAGCAACGGCAGGAGAGAGTAGCTGTTGTCCTGGTGGACGACTCGCTCTCCGACGACGCCCGAGCCGAGATCTTTGAGGCGGCAAGGAGTCTGCACCCAAACGCACGGCGCGCACTCCTCGTGCCGTGGGGCGCCTGGGCCCATCCTGAGTCGGCGCAAAGGATCTTACGGAGCATGGCTGTTGGCGACATCAGCTACTACGTACTCAAGCCGTGGATAACGCCCGACGAGTTGTTCCACCGCGTCGTTGCTGAGTTCGTTCAGGAGTGGTCACGAAGCGAGCCAGCGAACTTCCGCGAGGTTGTCGTCGTTGCACCACAACACAGCGGACGTGCGTACGCGGTGAGCGACCTGCTGAGCCGGAACGGAATCCCGCACGCCTTTCGTTCCCGTGCATCCGAGCTCGGCCAAACCGTGCTGGCGGACCTCGGGCAGCCCGAGGGTGAAGTCGTGGTATGGATGCCAGCGATCGGCGGCACCTGTCTCGTCGATCCAACCGACGCCGAGATCCTGGAGGCCTGGGGCATTCCCACCAACTTGAGAGATGCTGATCGCGACTTTGATCTGCTCGTCGTTGGGGCGGGTCCTGCAGGCCTCGGGGCGGCCGTTTACGCCTCGTCGGAAGGAATCCGCACCGTCGTCGTGGAGCGCGAGGCGATCGGCGGCCAAGCCGGAATGAGCTCCCTGATTCGGAACTATCTAGGTTTCTCCCGAGGACTGAGTGGTGCCGAGCTGGTGCAGCGCGGATATCAGCAGGCGTGGGTTTTCGGTGCTCGTTTCGTTGTCACCAGGGAGGTGGAACGGCTTACCCTCCAAGAGGGCGGCGGGTTCGTGGCGCAGATCGGAAACGTCGGGGAGGTCTGCGCGCGGGCTGTGGTGATCTCGACGGGGGTCTCGTACCGACGCCTCGGTGTCCCCAGCTTGGAGGAGCTGAGTACTCGTGGCGTGTATTACGGAGCGAGCGTCTCGGCTGCTCAAGCGTTGACCGGGCTGCGTGCCGGTGTAGTAGGTGCCGGCAATTCTGCAGGCCAGGCGGCCCTGCACCTGGCAAGGTATTGCGCATCCGTGCACATGATCGTTCGAGGGTCCAAGCTTGCAGACAGCATGTCCGCGTACTTGGTCAATGCCATCGCTGCGCAGCCGATGATCAAGGTGCACTTGAACACGGAGGTAGTCGGCGGCCATGGCGACGGGCAGCTGGAATGGGTCACACTGCGCGAGCGCAACAGCGGACAGGAGCAGCATCTACCACTGGAAAGCCTGTTCGTCATGATTGGGGCAAGGCCGCGGACGGACTGGCTTCCGGCAGACGTCGACCGCGATCAGCACGGCTTCCTGTATACCGGAGCCGACGCAGCGTCATGCGATTCGTGGCAACTTGCACGTTCCCCCCTCGCGCACGAAACGACTATCCCTGGGCTCTTTGCTGTCGGCGACGTGCGATCGGGCTCGGTCAAACGGGTGGCGTCCGCCGTCGGAGAAGGGTCAGTCGTCGTCTCCGAAATCCACCAGTTCCTAGCTGCGCCGACGTTCCCAAGTGGCTGAGTCCACGCGCCGGGGCGGCGCGCGCTTCGCTCTGACCGCCGCTGTCCTGACACTGCCACTACTCGGTCTCCTGCTGCTGCTTCGGCTGCCGGAACTCGACATTCGGTGGGAGAACCACCCCGCACACTTCTGGTTGGTACTGATCACGGCGGTTCTCTCGACGGTCCTGGCTTACGCCACCGGTGATGCCGCGGGACGCCGAGGAGATGCGCGGCTGCTATATGTCTCGCTCGCCTTCCTGTCTTCGGCCGGCTTTCTCGCCTTGCATGCGCTGGCGACTCCGGGTGTGCTACTCGAGAGAAGCAACACGGGTTTTCAGATTGCCACACCAGTGGGGGTGGCCGTCGGTTCGGTATTCGCGGCGCTCTCGACTGCGGACTTCGCTGGTGACAGGGCCGTTCGCCATGTGCGTATCGGCAAGCGTCTTCGATGGGCGCTGCTAGGCCTCATGGTCCTGTGGGCGGTATGGTCCCTTGCTGCGCTACCACCGCTCAACCGGCCGCCACAATTCGTGGAGGGCTTGCCGTTCTGGCTTGCGGTGCCGGCGGTGCTGCTCTATGCAGGCAGCGCCGTGCGTTACCTCCAGTTGTGGTTACGTCATCCCTCTTTGTTGCTGCTGGCGGTGCCCTCCGCGTTCATACTCCTGGCCGAGTCGATGATCGCGATTGCGTTTGCCCGCAACTGGCATCTTTCTTGGTGGGAGTGGCACGTGTTGCTGCTTGCTGCGTTTGGTCTCGTGGCATGGAGTGCTCAAGCTTCCTGGCGCGAGGAAAGGTTTGCCGAGCTCTATCTCCCCCAGACGAGTGCCGGGAACCGCGAGATCAGCGTGCTCTTCGCCGACCTGCAGGGGTTCACCACATTCTCCGAGAGCCATCAGCCCGACGAGGTGACGAGGATGCTGAATGAATACTTTGCGGTTGCAGTCCCTGCGGTCAAGACCGCGTACGGCGGCGAGATTGATCGCATTATCGGAGACGCTCTGATGGTGACCTTCAACAAGCGCGGCGATCAGCCTGATCATGCTCGGCGCGCCGCCGGCGCCGGACTTGCCCTCCAAAGGGCGGCCTCACGCCTGGCCAAGGGGCATCCGGAATGGCCGCAATTCCGGGTGGGAATCAATTCCGGACAGGTCTCAGTGAGTTTGCTGGGTGCCGAGGGCGGGCGCACCCACACGATCGTCGGCGACACAGTCAACGTCGCATCCCGGATCGAGGGCCAGGCACCTGCCGGCGGTGTGGCGATCGGTCCGGACACCAAGGCATTGCTGCCGAACGCCGTCACGACGCCGCTTGGCCGGCTGCAGCTAAAGGGGAAGCAAGAGCTCGTCGAGGTGCACCTGCTGGTCGCCCTCCCGAGCGAGTGAGAAGATCTAGCTTGCTTCACTGGCTGGCCATTCATGGTCCTTGGCTAGGAGAATCACGGCGATCTGGTGAAGAGGCGTGTGCTCACTGGCGCGGATATGGCGTACCGTCGGAGCACTTGCCGATAGAGAGAGGGCGCTTCGATGTTGTCACAGCACACACCCGTAGCCACGCTGCCGACGAAGGACCTGCCGAAGGCCCGCAGCTTCTATGAGGACACGCTTGGGATGACGCCAGAGCGTGAAAGCGTGGCGGGTGTGTCCTACAAGTGCAGCGGCGGGATGGTGTTTCTTTACCAGTCCGAGTACGCCGGCACGAACAAGGCCACCGCAGTCAGCTTCGACCTTCCGATGTCGGCCTTCGATAACGAGATCGGTGCGCTGCGAGAGAAGGGCGTCTCATTCATGACGTTCGAAGCGGAGGGCCTGGATTGGAGCGAGGGCGTGGCCTCGATGGGTGAGGAAATGAAGTCGGTCTGGTTCACCGATCCGGACGGCAACATCATTAACGTCTCCGCCGGCGAGATGTAGTCGACTGGGTGCTTCTGCACCCAGGAGGGCGTCGATCCCGAGCGTGGTCCTAGACTCCGCGGCATGGAGTATCGACAGCTCGGCCGTTGCGGCCTACGTGTTTCTACGATCACCCTCGGCACCATGGGCTTTGGCGGCACTGGATGGGCCTCACCGGTGGGCCAGATCGACGTGGAGGGGGCGCGGAAGCAGATCGGGCTAGCGCGCGATGCCGGCGTCAACCTGTTCGACACGGCAGACGTTTACTCCAGAGGCATGTCCGAGGAGATCCTGGGCGAGGCGCTCGGCTCCGACAGGGATGAGGTGCTCATCGCGACCAAGGTCCGAATGCCGATGGGTGATGGCACGAACGACGCCGGTCTGTCCCGGCACCACGTCATCCGTGGGGCTGAGGACAGTCTGCGCCGGCTTGGCACCGACTACATCGACCTCTATCAGGTGCACGAGTGGGATGGGCTGACCCCCCTCGAGGAAACGCTGCACGCGCTTGATCACCTCGTGCAGTCCGGCAAGGTGCGCTACATCGGCTGCTCCAACTACGCCGCCTGGCAGCTCATGAAGGCGCTGTGGATCGCCGATCGCGAGGGTGTCACCCCCTTCGTCAGTCAGCAGCTCTACTACTCGCTGCAGGCTCGCGACATCGAGAACGAGCTTGTGCCGCTAGCTGTGGACCAGGGGCTCGGCATCCTCGTCTGGAGCCCGATCGCCGGCGGCCTGCTGTCGGGCAAGTACCGCCGCGGCATGGAGGCGCCGCCGGGGAGCCGTCACCTCACTGAGTGGAGTGAGCCGCCCGTGTACGACGAAGACAAGCTCTACGACACCATCGAGGAACTCGTGGCAATCGGTGCCGAGCACGGCGTCTCCGCCGCTCAGGTTGCCCTGGCCTACACCATAAGGAAGCCCGGGGTAACCTCGGTGATCGTCGGCGCCCGGACCGAGGAGCAGCTGGCGGATAACCTGGCTTCAGCCGAGCTGGCGCTGTCCGCGGAAGAGGTGGACCGGTTGGACAAGGTCAGCGCGCAGCCGCTGCCCTACCCGTACTGGCACCAGGCCAATACCTCGAGCGACCGGCTCAGCCCGGCCGATCTCACGCTGCTGGCCCGTCACGTGAAGGGCTGACTCGCTCCGTCCGCAATGAGCCATCTGGCCGCAGCCGTGCCACCAGCTCGCCGCGACTGCGTACGCCGACCTTGGCGAACACCGAGATGATCTTGCACGGTGTTGGCGGAGATGAAGAGGCGCGCGGCGATGTCTGAGGTCGAATGCCCTTGTCATCGGATCAGGCGTATGGCCGCAGCGTGCAGATCACTGACGCCGAGCCGAGCCGCCGCGAGTGCCGCGATGTCTCGGCGGACGCGGTGACGAGCGAGGCAAGAGCATCGGCGGCGCCCTTGCCAAGAGCGTGCCACCACATCGCTCTTGTGGCCTCGGCGCCGTAGCCGACGCGTCGTCTAAGACTCGACGGCTTCTTCGCCACATTCAGACCACGAGCCGATGTCGGCGGGCACAATGTGGGCCATGGCCCGCACCAGTGATCGTGTCCGTGCCGTCTTGGTCGCCGTGATGGCGGTGGCTCAAGCCGCTGCAGCCCCGTTGACACGCTGGGCGCTCGGACCGGCATCCAACACCGGCGCAATCTCTGACGCCAACCTCAGTCCCGTAACCCCGGCCGACTACTCGTTCGCCGTCTGGGGGCTGATCTACGCGGCCTGTCTTGCGCTTGCCGTCTATCAGTTGTTGCCGAGACAGCAGGAGCGCACGGTCCACCGGCTGACGGGTTGGTGGTTATTTGGCGCATTCACCGTCAGCGCGCTCTGGGTGCCGATCTTCGGGACCCGTACGATCTGGCTCGCCCAGGTCCTGATCGTGATCTTGGTCATTTACCTGGTCTTCGCCGCTCGCGGCTTTCTGCTGGTCGGGCCGGCAGCCAGCACGGCGGAGGAGGTCTTTCTTCGGTTGCCGGTGATGATCTACCTCGGGTGGGCAACCCTGGCGGCGGCAGCCGGCTTTGCCACGACTTTTCGCTCCTGGGGTATGCCAGCCTCCGCACGGTGGGTAAATGAAATCGGCGTTGTACTCGTGCTGAGCGCCACCATCATGTCCCTCTTTGTTGTGTCCAGACTGGTCGCGGTCGTCGGCTTTCTGCTCACTGCGTGCTGGGCGCTGCTTGCGGTGGCCGTGGCCACGGATTCGAATTCGGTACGCAATGCCGCGGTGATCGCGATCGTAATCATGCTGGCCGTCGTTCTCGGCCGGACTCTTCGCAGCCGTGACCGTCGGGCAGTGCTCTTCGGGTGAACCGATCACGCCGTGATGTGATGAGTTCGCGTTTCGAGCGCCTTGACTCGGTAGTGCAGATGCACAACGCCGTTGCCGAAACGGTGCTCATCCAGCAGTTCAAGCTCCAGACGGATATTGTCGGGCAAGGCCTGCGTGCCGGCTCCCACCACGATGGGGGAGAGGAACAGGTGAAACTCGTCGACCAACCTGGACTTCAGTGCATGGGCAGCAAGCGTCGGACCGCCCACTGAGATGTCGCGAGCC
>DASUYM010000039.1:0-17899 GCA_036377435.1 Propionibacteriaceae bacterium | reverse complement strand
GGAGCGAGCCCGCCATGCCGAGCATGATCAGGTAGAGGTCGCGGCCATTTTGGATTTCGGCGACTGTGGGAGCAGCGCCTCCCGTCGAGTCGAGCCACCGCCCGCCGCTGCTGACCCTCGCGTAATTCCCAATGCGAAGTTAACTGCCGGCCGAGTCAGTTGGTATCGAGATTCGCAGAGCGGAAACCCCACCGAAGTCCAACCAGAGTGCATCCGGCGTACGCACCAGCCGCATCAGCACGTCATCGCAATGCGGACAGCGCCCAACCAACCCGGGGTCGGGGCCATAGACCCGGAAAGTGGCCACCTGGGACGACGTACCACAGCTGCGGCATCGGCCGACCGCCGTGGTTAACTCGACCGCGAAGACCTCCGAGAGTGGACCCGCCAGGGTGTTGCCGTCGTAGACAGCAACGCCGTCCGTCTGCTCATTCATCTCATCGCCACCTCGTGATCACGGGCCACTTGGCCCGAACCGCTCTGTCTTGATCTTGGCCGGATCGTGCCCCAGGCCAACCAACAGATCCGACACGCTCTCGACGAAGCTCGTCGGTCCGCACACGTAGACGGTCGGCTCCAGCTCCGGGGCCCAGCCGTAGGAGACGAGATCCTCTGCACTGATCCGCCCGACTGGGCGATGCTCATCCTCGGGCGCGGCTCGTGTGTAAATGACGGTGACGTCGAGCCCACCGTCCTGGGCGGCGCGGCGCCAAAGTTCCTCCTTGTAGATCTGATCTTCGGGAGTACGCACCGAGTAGATAAGGCGGAACGGTGCGGGCCTGACTCCGTCTCGAGACCGAATCATGGCCATGAGCGGTACGACGCCCGACCCGCCTGCCACCAGCAGCACCGGCTTGCTGTCTACAGGCTTCCACACAAACCAACCGCCTACCGGCCCCCGCACCTCCACGGAGTCACCGGATCTGGCCTCGTCGGCGAGGTAGCTCGATACCTCGCCGTCGGCTACCCGTTGCACAGTGATCTCGACTCGGTCGCCGTTCGCAGGTGCGGCAAGTGAGTAACTGCGAGCCGCCTGGTAGCCGTCGGGTGCGGTCAGGCGTACGTCGACATGCTGCCCAGCCAGATGCCCCGGCCACCCCGGCACTTCGAGAATCAGCGTGCTGGCGCTCGCCGTCTCCGTTCGTCGCTCGAGGAGACGGGCGGCGCGCCAGACGCGGCGGACTTTCAGTCCCCCTGATACCGCTGCTCGCGCCATGGGTCGCCGTAGTCGTGATATCCCAATTGCTCCCAGAAGCCGGGGGAGTCCTGATCCATCAGCTCAATGCCACGGACCCACTTGGCCGACTTCCAAAAATACAAGTGCGGTACCAGCAGCCGTGCGGGTCCGCCGTGCTCGGGAGCGAGCGGCTCACCGTCGTACGCATAGGCAACCCAGGCTTTGCCGTCGAGCAGATCCTCTAATGGCAAGTTGGTGGTGTAACCGCCGTAACTATGAGCCAGAGCGAAGTCTGCGTCGGCCTGCACGTCAGCGAGCAGGGTATCGAGGGAGACTCCGCGCCAGGCGGTGTCCAGCTTGGACCAACGCGTTACGCAATGAATGTCGACGGTGATCGACTCTGCAGGGAGAGCCATCAGCTCGGTCCAACTCCATCGATAACTTTCGCCCAGCTCCGTGGTGACGAGAAACTCCCAGGCGTCCAGCGGTACGCGAGGGGTTGGTCCCGCCGAGAGGACGGGGAAGTCCTTGGTGAGGTACTGGCCGGGTGGCAGCTGTTGGCTGCTGTCACGCCTCCGTCCACCGAAGCCCCTGGTAATAATCCCCATCGGCTCCCTCCTTCAACGATCAGCCTGGCACAAACCTAATGTGGCACCGTGCAGAGGGTTGTGGCTAGGTGCCTTCACCGCAGGCCCTTGATGATCACTCCGCACCAATTACTTGGTCTCCGCACTATCTGCAGATGCTGCGCAGTCCGAGTAAGTGATGCGGAGTACCTGTCCACACGAGTGGTGGTGGTGCCGCCTCGAGCCAGATCCGGGAAAGGCCGAATGGCCCGCCGTGTCGGGACGAGCGGCCGTAGCCCTGCACGCTTCCCGTTGCAAGTATCAGAAAGAAAAGCCACGTCCGCGCTCGCTACGCGGCCCGAGTCACTGGGGACAAACCATGCGCAACGACGAGATCTATCAAGGCGAGATCTATCAAGAGGTGTCGAGCGCGATCGAGCTGGCCGCCAGAGCGCCATCCATCCACAACAGCCAGCCGTGGTCTTGTCAGGTGAGCCGCGAGATCGTCCACCTCCACGCCGATCCGAGCCGTTGGCTTCCAGCAACCGACGCTGATCGGCGGGACCTGATGCTGAGCTGCGGTGCCATGCTGCATCACCTGCAGGTGTCATTGGCGGCCGTCGGACTGCAACCCAAGGTTCATCGGCTCCCCAACCCGGCGATTGAAGACCACCTCGCTGCCGTTGAGCTGCACCGCGGTGAGCCCGAAGACGATGCCATTCGGCTGGCCTCGGCTATCAGCACGCGCCGAACCGATCGGCGCCCCTACAAGTCCTGGCAACTCCCTGATGGTTTCGTACGTGAGCTGGTGGGGAGGGCCGCCGACCAAGGTGCCGTCCTTCGATTGATCAGGGACTCTCAGCAGCGAGCCGTGCTCCTGGACGCGATCCAAGCAGCGGCGACAGTTCAACGACAAACCCCCGGGTACGAGACCGAGCTGGCCATGTGGACTGGCCGGCACGGCAGCGACGACGGGGTGCCGGCCGCCAGCATGCTCAGCAGCTCGTCGGCGCACGCTCAGGCCGAGCGCGGCTTTCCAGTGGGCGACATCCGGACGAGGGTCGGCGAACTTGATGGAGCTTCCCTGATGGTGCTCGGCACCGCTTCGGACGACAGATTGTCCCAGCTACGCGCAGGTGAAGCCCTGAGCGCGGTGCTTCTGCAGGCCGCACAGATGGGGTTGGCGAGTTGCCCGCTCAGTCAACCGCTGGAGGTTGGGTCGACTCGCCGGCTGCTCCGCGACGAGGTTCTTGGCGGCACGTTGTCGCCGCAGCTTGTGCTCCGGCTTGGCTTTCCCCAGCCGAGCCCGCTGCCGGCTACGCCGCGCCGGCCGGTGAGCGAGATCATCAGCCGCCTGCCCACCTGAGCCGAATGCCTCTGCTCCAGGTGTCGGCGCCGCCGGCTGGCCCGATACATTCGGACGGCGTGCTAGCCATGACGTTTGACGTTATTAACGCAATGCGTTATGCGTGATTCAGTCGTTCGGGGACGCTGACACCGCGAGGGTCAGGCGACGGGAGCACGTCCGTCGCTTCGGGTCTGATCTGCAGCGAATCTCGAACCGGAAGCTGTTGATCCTTGATGCCGCGGCGACGCTGAATGACCTCCGGGTGCCACCGGGCAACCGGCTCGAGCAACTTCGCGGCGACCGGGCCGGGCAGGACAGCATCCGGATTAACGACCAGTGGCGGATCTGCTTTACCTCGACCTCCGCAGGCCCGACGAACGTCGAGATTACGGACTACCACTGAAAGGACGGCGAGCAATGGCTTCCGCACATGCACCGATTCACCCCGCTGAGGTTCTGCTCGAAGAGTTCCTCATTCCGCTCGGGATCAGCCAGTACCGGTTGGCTCAGGCGATCAGTGTGCCGCCGCGGCGGATCAACGAGATCGTGCACGGCAAGCGTGCGATCAGCCCCGACACCGCGCTGCGGCTCACTAGGGCGGTCGGTACGTCGGACAGGTTCTGGAAGAATCTGCAGACTCCCTACGACCTGGACACTCACCTCGAGGCGCACCGCGGAAGCTCGACAAGATCACGCCCTTGGTCGCCTGATTCAGCCTACGACCACCTTGCTTACCGCGTACGGCGGAACGCTGCCCACGTGAACGGCTGGGTCTTACCAGCAGGCGTGGGATGGTGTTCTTGCTTGAGGCCAAGAGCGTCCATTGCCGGCCGATGAACGCTGCAAGATCGTCGGCGCTGTATTGGACCACGCTCAGCCCGGAGCAGCTGGGGCGGCCCGTCCGGGGCAAAGGTTCCAAGCACGGCCAGAGGTGGCGGGCCGATCTCGGAACAGCTGCGGGTGGTGTCGCCGTGGCGTACGCCCCGTGTCCAATACGTTCTGGTCGATGATCACTGCTCCTGGCAGGGCGCCGTCACGGCGTCGCCGATCAACAGGTCGGGTGTCGACGATCAAAGCTCCCGCAGCCAGTTCTCGGTCTAGATCGGCTGGCTGAATCCGGTCGAGACCCCGCCTAGCGTTTCGAGGAGTACATCGATGTTGGCCTGCTGATTCATGACACGATCCCATCGCTGCCAGCTCTACTCGATCGCCCCGAACCGCTGGTACGCCGCGCGGAGCCGGTCGACGAGGGTCTGCCCGCCCAACGTGGCGCCAGGGACCGGAAGCTGCCGGAGCAGCAGGTCCGGCTCGACGTTCATGTTGGCGGGCCGGCCCGGCAGCGGAGCGGACGGGTGCCAGAAGCGATCCAGGTGATCGCCAGCCCCTCCGGGGCAGGTCAAGTCGGTCAGCGCGAGCGCTGTGCCGGCCACGGCAGCCGGATGGTCGGTCAGCTCGGTGGGCATCCCGTCGGACGTACTGTCTGCGCGCAGTTCGCGCAGCCGTCCCAACAGCGTCTCACGGTGGCGTCCGCGCCAGCGCAAGATCAGAAACGGATCGTCGTCGAAAGCCTCGGCCAGCAGGTAGAACGTTGCCGCGAGATGCTTGCATGGCACCTCCCAATCCGGGCAGCTGCACCGCATATCGAGCTCATCAACCCTGCTCGGGAACAGCGGCGCCCCCGCGGCCGCGAAAAGCTCTTCGAGCTCCGGAGGCACCTCACCCGCCAGGAGCTTCGCGCAGGGCAGGGCCTGCTCTGACAGCGCGATCTCGGCCTTCGCCCACACCAGCTCAGGAAACACGGCCAGGCCTATCGTGATCCGGTACGGACGAGCTCGGGATCCCTGCACCATCGCGCGCACCTCGCCTGGCAGCACGTCGAGCGAGATGACCTGCCCCTTGCGCGCGTACGTACGGCCGCGGGTGAGCCGGCTGCCCATGGCAAACGACTCGAGCACGTCGATGAACCGCCGCGACCACCAACTGGACCCAATCTCCCCTCGGCTGGTGCGCGCCTTGAGCCCGTTCTCGACGGCCCGCGGCCGCGACGGCGGATACCAATGGCTCATCGGGTACGCCCGCGACGCACAGTGCCCCGACCTGACCTGACGCTGATGATCATTCGACGACCGCACCTGCCTCAAGCCGCAGCAGCTCCGCAAGCTGGCCGGTGGACAGCTCGGTCAACCACTGCTCGCCGGTACCGACGATCTTCGCGGCCAGCCCGCGCTTGTCACCGATCATTGCCGCGATCTTCTCTTCGACGGTGCCTGCGCAGACCAGCTTGCGTACCTGGACCGCCCGTCGTTGGCCGATTCGGAATGCGCGGTCGGTGGCCTGGTCCTCGACGGCCGGATTCCACCAGCGGTCCACGTGCACGACGTGGTTTGCCGCCGTCAGGGTAAGCCCGGTTCCTCCGGCCTTGAGAGACAAGACGAATAGTGGCGGCGACGACGCGTCCTCAGCCTGGAAGCGGGCGACCATGGCGTCTCTGGCCGGCTTGGGCACGCCGCCGTGCAAGAACAGCACTTCACGGCCGAACCGCCCGGCAAGGTGCCCATGCAGCATGGCGCCGAACTCGGCGTACTGGGTGAACAGCAACGCCCTCTCGCCGACCGCCAGCACCTCATCGAGAATTTCGTCCAGTCGTTCCAGCTTGCCCGAGCGCCCGGCCAGCCGGCTGCCGTCGCGGAGGAAGTGCCCGGGGTGGTTGCACACCTGCTTGAGCTTGGTCATCGTGGCCAGGACGAGCCCCCGCCGCTCGATTCCCTCCGCCGCACGGATGCGTTCCAGCATGTCGTCGACCACCGCCTGATAGAGCGTGGCCTGCTCGCCAGTCAAGTTGCAGACTATGTCCATCTCCAGCTTCTCGGGCAGGTCGGCGATGATCGACTTATCGGTCTTGACGCGGCGCAGAATGAACGGCCCGGTAAAGCGGCGCAGCCGATCTGCCGCCTCGTCGTCACCGCGACGCTCGATCGGTTCGGCGTAGCGCTTCTTGAACGCCGTTGCAGATCCGAGCAGTCCAGGATTGGCGAACTCGAGGATGGACCACAGATCGGCGAGCCGGTTCTCCACCGGGGTGCCAGTGACGGCAATCCGAGTTCCCGCTGGAATCGAGCGGATCGCGGTCGCCTGTTTGGTGGCGGCGTTCTTGATCGCCTGCGCCTCGTCGACGACCACACGCCGCCAGGTGATCTTGCGGAGATCGGCCGCGTCTCGAGCGGCCAGCGCGTAGGTGGTGATCACAAGATCGCAGCCGGCAATCGCTTCGGTGAACCCGCTCCCGCGGGAACGTTCGGTGCCGTGATGGATGTGCACGCGCAGGCGCGGGGTGAATCTCGCCGCCTCCCGCTGCCAGTTGCCTACCAGCGACATCGGGCAGACCAGCAGGTTAGGCGGCCCGCCGTTCTGCTCGTACGCGAGAAGCGCCAGTAGCTGCACCGTCTTGCCCAGGCCCATGTCGTCGGCGAGGACACCGCCCAACCCTGTGCGCCCGAGAAAGTCCAGCCACGCGAGACCGCGTGCCTGGTACGGGCGCAGCTCGCCGTGGAATGAGTCGGGAGCATCCACCGCCGCGATTCTCTGCTCCGCGCGTCCAGACAGCAGCTCACCGAGCCAGCCATCGGCCTCGACCCCCGCGACCGGTAGGTCGTCCGGTGCCACATCGACGCCTAGCCCGAGGCGTAGCAGGTCACCCACCCTGGCCTGGCCCGTCTGTCCGGCGAGCTTGAGGCCGGCCGCAAGCCGTCGCGGATCGAGCTCGATCCACTGGCCGCGCAGCCGCACCATGGGCGCCCTGAGTTCGGCGAGCTCGGCCAGCTCCTCGCTCGTCAGCGCCTCACCCCCCAGAGCAAGGTCGTAGCGGAACGAGGCGATCTCCTCGAAGCCGATCACCGTCGCATCGGCCGCCACTCGCCCGGGCTGGGACGGCGTCGAGGCGGTCACCTTCAGTCCGAGCCGGGACGACGGCTTGGTCCACCACCCAGGAAGCTGTACGCCGAATCCGGCCGTCGCCAATGCGGGCGCGACGCTGCTGAGAAACCGGTGCGCACCCTCGGTGTCCAGCGACAAACCGAGCGGCCGCGCGGTGCGCAGTGCGCCGTCGAGCTCCGGATACAGCCGGCTGGCCTTGCCCAGCTCGGCCAGTAAGGTCTCCTGCGGAGCGTGCACATGACGGGCCAGCGCGGGCAGTTTCTTCCCGCGGGAACGCCACAGCGCGTCCGCGTCAAAGAACAGACTCGGCTCGTCCGCGGCCTGCAACCCAAACCGCACTTGCCAGTCTTCGCCGTCGACCGGCTCCCTCAGCCGGAAGCAGGCGCGTACCGGGCCTGCCACGGCGTCCTGCTGCCAGGCGGCGACCATCGAGCCAAGCGTCGCGAGCGTCTGTGGGTCGGCCGTGAAGCGGCGTTCGCTTCCCGTCAGTGCGGCCAGCCACGCGCGGGCTGCGGGCGTTCCCGCCCTTCCGATTGTGAGCCGGGTCGAGTCGAGAGCTGCTCGCGCGGCGGCGTCCACCAGAGCGTCCAAGGCATCGGACCAAACGGCCAGCGCGTCGCCGGGACAGGCGGCTATCAACGGAGGCGGCATCGAGGAGGCCAGGATGCGCGTCCAAGCGGCGTCAGGCCCCGTGATCACTGGATGCCATACCGCACGGGGCGGATCGGAGAGCACCACCGGAAGCACGCGTCCCCTTGCAACCAGCTCCGCCGCGAATTCCGCCAGCTCGATCAGATGCATAACCGACGCCCCGGACGCGGCAGTCTCCCCGTTCAGGCCGCGCAGTACGGCCAAGGCCGCCAAATCGAGCTCGAGGTCCAGCGTGGGGACTTGCCAGCGGCCAGCTCGAAGATCCCCGGCCACCTCGCCGATCTCGTCCCTAACCAGCTCGGGCGAGGCGACTGGCTCGCCGCCGCGCGTCGGAAGGGTGAGGGTTTCCGTTCCCATCACGGCTTTCGCCACGACCGGTGACAGGAGTGCTACAAGTTCGGCATGCGTGGCGGCGTACGGATGCGGTTGGATGCGAGGCGGCCGTCCCGGCCGGCGTGGCGCCGTTGCTGGTGCGGACGAGCCTTCACCCCAAATGGCCAACCCGCCCAGTCGCGATGTCGACCGGCCCAGCCAACAGGCGTGAACAACGAACACGAGACTCCTTTAGCATCGAGCCGACGTCCCCGCGCTCGCTGCGCTCTCCGCCGGGCTCGATTATGCAGGACGAAACGTCGCACCGGGACGGAGATTTGCGCTTGAGCAGCCGCGAGCCGTGGTCGAGGATTCCGTAGCGATACGAAATCCGCTGACCCATTGAGATTCCCGGCACGAGACTAGCCCGACCCGGCGAGCTCGCGAGGCTGCTTGACGAGCTGACCGTCGAGCGATTGAGCTCCAGCCGGGCGGCTCACCCCGGGCGTCAGGTGAGATCGGCCCACGCGGGCACCGGTCACTCCAGTGAGCTGAGGTCCTCGGGGACATCAACGGCGTACTGCTGCAACACGGGCAAGTCGATCACTTCCAAGACTCGGGCGTTCGTAGAAGCCAGTACTACCGGCGGAGCTACGCCCACCTCATAGGCCTGAGCCCAACGTGCAGCAACGACGCACCATCGATCACCGGGTTGCAGACCGGGAAAGCCGAACTCTGGCGCCGGCGTGATCAAGTCGTTGCCGACGCTGCGCTGATATTCCAGGAATTGCGCGGTAACTACTGCGCACACCAGGTGGGCAGCCTGATTCGGCCCAGAGCTGCAGCAACCATCGCGATAGAAGCCCGTGACCGGGTCGGTACCGCAGGTCTGCAGTTCGGCACCAAAGACATTGGTCTCATCTTGCACACCCCTAGTGTGACCTTGGGCTTTCCCGGCAGGTGACGCACACGGGCTCCCAACTCTGTTCACCCGTCGGTCAGGCTGCAATGATCGCGAGGAGAGGCCATGACACCACACGCGCGTGCGAAGGCCGGTAGCGAGCAAGCGCCGGTTCTCGCCCCTCTGGCTGTGCTGGTCAGTTGTGCGTTGCTGGTACTGGCTCAGCTCTACTTGGCGATCACGCTCGCACCGGTCATCGGCGAGGCGCTCGGTGGCGGTGGGCCGGCAGCGGCAGCCGCTCTGGGCACCACGTACGCGCTGGCCTATGGGCTGGGATTTCTGATCTTCGGACCGCTGTCCGATCGCTATGGCCGCAAGCCGGTCCTGGTGGCCGGGATGGCCGTACTGGCAATCGCCACTGCAGGCATGGCGGTGGCGTCCTCACTGTCAACGGTCGCGGTCGTGCGAACCGTCCAGGGTCTTGTTGCGGCCAGCTTCTCCGCCGTGGCCCTGGCGTACGTGGGCGAGGCCCTTCCGCCAAGATGGCGGACGACCGGGATCGGCGCTATGTCGACCGCTTTCCTGTCGGCCGGCATTCTCGGGCAGGTCTTTGCGCAGGCGGTTGCACAGGCGATCGGCTGGCGCCGGGTGTTCGGGCTGGCCGCTCCGGCATTTGTCATTGCCGCCATCGCCATGGCCGTGATCTTGCTGGAGCCGCCTCGCAGTGGGAAGCCAGCCAGCCTGGGTCAGAAGTATCGTGAGCTTGCCAGATTGGCAATCCAGCGCGAGCTCGTGCTGCCGAACATGGCTTCCATACCGGTGCTGTTGAGCTTCGTCGCCATGTACGCCGCTCTTGGTCCGCTCTTGCAGAATCAGTTCGGACTCCCCGACACCAGCGTGCTGTATGTACGTCTCGCCGGGCTGCCGGCAATGTTGCTTGCACCGCTTGCCGGCTGGCTCGTCGGACGTCATGGCCCCACCCGTGTCGCGGTCGTCGGATATCTGCTCGCCGCGTTAGGGCTCGCAGTGGAGGCTATCTCGGTTGCCGCGCTGTGGCTTCTTGTGATCGCCAGCGTGATATTCGTCCTGGGGATTGCCACGATCGTGCCAGCGGTGATCGCGATGGTCGGTGGGCGCGGCGGCTCATCCCGCGCCGGAGCGCTCGCTCTCAACGGCCTGTACGTGTTCGCAGGAGCCTCGTGCGGTCCACTCGTAGCGCAGCTCCCGATTGGGTTCACCAGCCTCATGCTTGCGCTGGCGGCGCTCCTCATGATCGCGGCAGCGCTCATCGGGATCAGCAGTCGACGAACGGCCGACGTTAGCGTCTGAGAATTCAGGGCTTCCGTTGATAGGTCACGGACTATCAGAATCTGAAAATGACAGACCAACAGGAAAAACCGTCCAAAGCGCCAGCATTTCGGACGACTCGTATGGAAGCGTTCAGTGACGGCGTATTTGCAGTTGCGATCACGCTGCTGGTGCTGGAGATCGCTGTACCCAGCGGCTCCGAGGGCGATTTGTTGGGCGCGGTCGTGGGTCAGTGGCCGACGTATCTGGCTTACCTCGTCAGCTTTTCGACTATCGGCGCGGTGTGGCTTGAGCACACCGTGATCACCGAGTATTTGGATCACACGACGTCGGTCCTTATCCGGCTGAATCTGCTGCTGCTGATGGTGGTTTCGTTTCTGCCGTTCCCGACTCGGCTGTTGGGCGAGTACATCGGTGAGGATGAGCCTGAGCGGGTTGCCGTCACGATCTATGGCCTCAACCTGTTCCTAGCCTCGGCGCTTATATCGCTGCTATGGCGCTACGCAGTGCGCGAACGGCTGATCCGGCCTGACATAGCCGATTCGGACGTCAAGATGCTCACCATAAGGCTGACGCCTGGGCTTGCCGGTTATGTGCTGATGATTGTGCTCGGCCTGTTCCTGCCGGTGGCAGCCGTGCTCGGCTATCTGGTGATCGCGGTGTACATCATCCTTCCCTTCGGCGCTCTGCGGCGGCGGAAGGTGACGGCTTGACAGCGACATCCGCGACGATGGCCGTCGGCGCCCGTGAGGTCGCTTAGGACGTAGCCGGCGCCGGAACCCACTCCTCCTTGATGGCTTTCCAAAGACCGGCCTGGCGTGGCGGGCGGTCACGCGCCGCCTCGCGCAGCACCATTTGCAACGGATCGATCCGCCGGCCGGATCGTCGCCGGCTAAATCGTTGGCATCCTCCTGAACTACCAGCGAACCTCAGTCGCGCCTTTCACCTAGCTTTTCACTGAGGTCTCTCCCTTCAGCGCACCTGCAAGTGCAATCCGGTGGTTGGTGGTACTTTCGGCCCTATCCACGACCCGTGTCCGAGGTTTCAGTTGCGGTGCCCGGCATGCCGATGAGGAATGAGGGATCCTCATGTCGCACATGAGCGCTGGAGATCGGTACTCCACGGGCCTAGATCGCTCCACGGACCGCCAGCACGTAGCCTCCTGGAGGACGCTCTATCGAACTGCCGGGGCGGCGGCGGCAGTGACGGCGGTGCTGATACCAATCCAGATCGCCGTCTTCATCGCTTACCCCTACCCCAAGACCGTGGCCGGCTGGTACATGCTTCTGCAGGACAAACCCCTCGTCGGCCTGGTCGACCTCGACCTCGTGCTGGTCGTCGACAACGTCCTGCTTGTAGTGATCGCCCTCGCGGCTTACGTCGCGCTTAGACACCTCAGTCCATCTGTCATGGCCATTGCGACTGGGCTATGGCTGCTCGCCATCGGCATGTTCATCGCCTCTAACCCGGCGGTGCAGATGCTCAAGCTCAGCCATCACTTCGCAGCAGCGCCGACGGACGAGCAACGATCCCAGGCCATAGCGGCCGGGGAGGCAGTGCTTGCCAACTGGGAGGGCTCAGCCTTCCAGGTGAGTTACGTCGTCGGCCAGCTCTCCGGGATCCTTATCGCGATCATCATGCTGCGGACTAGATCATTCGGACGGCTTGTCCCGTACGCCCTGATCATCGGCAACGTTGTCGGCTTCGGCTACTACCTGCCGAGGGTCGGCCTCGCCGTCTCGGCGTTCTCAGGCGTTGTGCTATGGGTGTGGTACATCGCCATCACCCGCAGCTTCCTCAAGCTCGGACGAAACAGGGACGCAGCAACCGACCGAGGATCTGAGAGCGGGTAGTTAGTCGGTTCGCAGTCCCGCGGCCGCGCGGTGAGCGACCGGGTCCGGCGAACACCACTGAGGCGCGCTCAGGATGGATGCGCGTTGGCCGGCTACCAACGCCATAGGAATAGGAATCGACCGACGAGTTGCGAATCGTTTCTGGAAAGCCCACAGTTACCTCTCAAGTGCCGGGCGCGGGATTCTGGTCTGACCCGAAATCGTCTGGATCTGGGGTAGCCAACAAGGGGAATTCGATGAAAACATTCTTGAGGCGTCTGGGGATCCTGGCCGAGTTGGCGCTTGCTGTCGGCATGGCGGCGGAACTGTGGGGACGTACGGCGTTCCGTCGAGTGGTGCAAAGTGATGTTCAGATGCTCCTGGCAGGATCGTCCGCAGGAGAGGCGCGGTTGGTCACCGAGGCGATGCTCGACAGCCTTCCAGAGCCCGTCCAGCGGTATCTGCGATACACCGGGGTCATCGGCAAGCCGTTTGTTCGCACAGTCCAGCTCAGAGAGAGCGGGCAGATGCTCCTGACGAGCGGGCGACCGTGGATCCCGCTCAAGGCCCAGCAGTGGTACGCCGTGCAGCCACCGGGGTTTGTCTGGTACTGCACGCTGCATATCGGCCCCATCCCGATCGTGCGGGCGCGCGACATGTACCGGACAGGAGCAGGGCACATGCTCATTAAGGCCGCCTCATTGGTCACGGTGGCCGACGCGAAGGGCAAGGAGATCGACCAGGGTGAGATGGTGCGCTACCTCAGCGAGATGATGTGGTTCCCGTCAGCCTTCTTGGAGGACAACGTTTCTTTCGAGGCGGTCGACGCGAGGTCGGCCCGTGTCACCCTCACCGATCGTGGCAGGACTGCCACCGGGACGCTTTTCTTCGATCCCGACGGCAGCTTGACTGAGTTCGTGGCGCAGCGGTATGCAGGCAGCGACCTTGAAACGTGGTCCGTGCCCATCACCGCATATGGTGAATTTGAGGGGCTGAAGTTGCCGGTTCGTTGCAAGGCGGTTTGGAAGCTCGCCGACGGTGATCAGGAGTACATCGATGTCAACATCGTCGAGCTCCGCTACGAGGACTGAACCAGCGTCCCGTATCTGCTGCCGCCCGCCAGGCTGCCGTCTGCCGTACGATCTCGCCCGCGTGGAGCAGTCGCGGGAGGTGCCAGGACTCGCGTCGGATATCTGCCTCGGTACACAGCTCTCAGGATCTCCCGCTCCTGATCCGACGCTTGGAGGTCGTGATCCTGATTGGCATGATCATTTTCTGGGTCAGCCGACGCCACGGCTCTCGTGCACTTGAAATCAGGTGATAAGCAGGCCGCGCTGCGGCTCGGCGAAGAACGCCGCCAGCTCGGCCCGAACACGCTCGGTTTGGCCGAGTCCGAGGTGACCGCCCGACTCCATCCTGACCAGGACGGAGCCGGGGATGCGTTCGGCCGCCTGCTGGGCCGCGGCGAAGGGAATCATGGGGTCGTCCCTTGCGTGGATGAGCAGTGTCGGTACGCCTAGCGCTTCCAGGTGGCAGCTATTGACCTCGGGGTTGGAGACGAATGCGTCGAAGACAATGCCGTTTGCTCTGGGGCCCACAGGGAAGATGCTGTCGAGCATCTCCGAGACGAACTCGGCTTGCTCTGCGCCGTGCGGGAAGCCGTTCGGTACACCCATCAGCCTGGCCAACATAGGACGGTTGAATACCTTGAGCGCCCACATGACCGGATCCCGGTAGAGCTGCCGCGCCCAGCGCGGCGGGGCAGCGGCCATCGGCGTGCCGGGCAGGTTGCCGGACATGATCACAAGGTGCCTCACCCGATCCGGATGGCGTAGAGCAAGCTGCAAGGCCGAGGTGGTGCCGGCTGAAATGCTGAGCACATCGATCCGGCCAATTCCAAGTCGGTCGAGCAGAGAAACGAACGCGTCGGCCTGATCTGCTGGGGTGGCCCCAATCGGCACGGGCGATCCGAGGTAGCCGAACCGCGATGGAGCGATGACGTGACGGTCGGCGACCAGATCGCGCACTGATAGCAGCGCGCCGTCACAGCCGTGGAAGATGCCGTGGCTGACCAGCACGGGTTCGCCGTCGCCGCGTTCCGCGTACTCAAGAGCACCGAACTCGGTTGGGATCACCTGTCGGTCAACGGCGGTCAGGCGGGCCCGGGCATCGTCAAGATCATGCCGATAGCGGCGTAGAAGATGCCCACTGACACCGGCGAGCGCCGCCCCACCCAGTGCGGCCAGAATGATGCGGCCCCGCGCGACTTTGGCCCTAGTCGCCACAACTCAACCGTGACAACGGATTCCGACGCCGGCCAGAGGACAAGGTCCCGGTGAAGTGCATTCTGGGGACGAGCATGACCGTACTGGCGAGAGAGCATCGATAACCTCGAGATCAGCGGACAAGACTGAATCTCGGCACAGCCGAGACGCCATCGGCGGCAAAATGAGGATGTTGGCTTTAGTACTTGACGCGGCCACAGCAGTGCTTCGCCACGGGATCTGAGGGCCGTCCACCACGGGCCTTCAGCCCACGTCACACGTCGGCGCCGACCCGAGTGCGCAGGTTGTGGAACTGGCGAGTCTGCATGATGAAATGCACCGGTTCCCCGAGCAGCAGGGTGAACGGCCGGCCGAACAGTCGCGGGCGACTCCGGCTCCGCGTACGGATCACCAGTCGGGTCCTACCGCCGGCAGCCGGCCGCAGATGGAAGCCCCAAATCCCGTCCACGTACACCCGAGGCCGCAGATCAGACCGCGGGTCGATGGACCGGCCCGTCAGCAACCCGTAACTCGACTGCAGCACCAGAGTGCAGTTCGGCTCCAGAACCACGACGCTCCACCAATTCGTCGGGCCCTTCAAATGCCGCCCCACTTCGAGCTTCTGCCACTCCGGCACGACGCGGTCGGCACTCGGTTCTCCATGGTTGTCCAGCCAGTCCCAGCTGTACCAGCCTGCGCGGCCGCCTCCCATCTGCACCAGCCAGGGCCAGATCCTCTCCGGTGGCGCCGGAAGGATGGTGGCCATCGTCGCCCCGCCGTCGGGATCGGGGACCAGCTCGTCGCCGGGGTAGCTACGGATGGTCTCGTGTGGAGTCGCGCCCCAGGTCAGCATCTGCGGCCGGATCCACAGGCCGTAGAACGCCAGCGCGGCAGATGGCGTCGCGAGGCGGAGCAGACGAGCTCCCGGTCGGTGCCCACTCATGTCCTCAGGGTCCCACCACTGCCCGCAGGCCACCATGCGAAGGATCCCAGCGGACCCCCGCCGCCGAACCCACCGTCCGCGACACGATATGCAGCGCAGACCTTGGCCGGGACGTCGGCGAAGATCAGCCGCGCGTCTTCAGCGATCACGATGTTCTCTCGCATTTCTGTTCCGAACGCGGCGGCGAAGGCGATGGCCGCGATCGTGAGCAGAGCTTTTCACAAGAGCAGCCGTCACGAAGTGCTCTTCGTGCGGCGACGAAGAGTGGATGCGGCCCCCACCGTCAGAGGCTGCCCATGGCTGGTTGAGTCGATCGCCCCACCTACCTGAGCCGGGTGGGGTAAGGCCCGTCGAAGTAGTGTCGGAGGCTCGTGGTGGGACGGTGCAGTAGAAAGGCCAGCAGATCGTGGAGATAGCTCCTGGCAGCATGCTTGCATCTCGGTATCGAGTGGTTCGGCTGCTCGGGCGAGGTGGTATGGCGGACGTGTACGAGGCGAGCGACATGCGGCTCGGCCGTTCGGTCGCCGTCAAGGTCTTTCGGCAGCACACTGAGCTAGGCGGTAACGAGGCCCGCCAGCAGCGCGAGATCCAAGTGCTGGCGCGGCTCCAGCACCCCAACATCGTCGGTGTTCTTGATGCCGGCACTCAGGGTGTGTCCTCTTTTGTGGTGATGCAGCTCATCGACGGCGTAACACTGGCGACACGAATCACGACATCGGCTCTTGATCTGGCCGAGGTCCGCCGCATCGGTGCGGCCGTCGCCGACGCACTCGCCTATGTGCACAGCGCCGGCATGGTGCACCGGGACGTCAAACCGGCCAACATCCTCTGTGAGTCCAGCGGGCACGCGTTCCTAACCGACTTCGGCATCGTCCGGCTCGTCGATGGGACCCGCCTGACAGCGCAGGGACTCATCGGCACCGTGGCCTATCTGTCGCCAGAGCAGGTCCGCGGTGAAGACGTCGACGCCTCCAGCGATATCTACTCCTTGGGACTGGTTCTGCTGGAGTGCCTAACGGGCAAGCCGGAGTATCCCGGCTCCTCCGCCGAGGCCGCGGTGGCCAGGCTCACTCGGCCACCGCACATTCCATCCACCCTGCCACCCGATTGGTCGCAGCTTCTGACAGCTATGACCTCAGTGGACAAGATAAGGCGGCCCACAGCATCAGATGTGGCGGAAGCACTTCGGGAACTCTCGACATCACCAGCTGACGCCCCGACAGTCATCCTAGAAGCGGATCGTCCGACGAACTCGACCCGAGCGATGACAGTGACATCGCTGGAGGCGCCACGAAAGCCGTGGATGCCTGGGCCACGGCGCTGGCTCATCGCATCCGGTTTTGTGGTGATCCTTTTCGTCATCGGCATCTGGTTGGTGACGTCACAGATCCAAGGCGCAGCAGACTCTCCATCAGATCTCCCTGCCCCGACTGTCTCGCCTGGACGCGATCGCCTTACGCAGGATCTCAATGATCTGGAAGAAGCGGTGCAGCCATGAGGGGTGGGATGCGTGCAATCCTGCTGACGCTCGTCGTGACAGGCGCCCTGCTGTTATCGGGCTGCGGACAGGAGCGCCCGGAAATCAGTGACCCCGCAGCACGCGCATTGCAGCGCGATGTCGTCGCAGTGAAGTCTGCGGTTGACGGATCACGTTGGGATGAAGCGCTCACAGCCCTGGACCAACTAGAGGCTGACGTCGCCGACGCCGCTGCCAGCGGCAACCTGTCCAACGACCGTGCAGCGCTGATACGAACGATCCGCCAACGAGTTCTTGAGGATCTCGATCGAATCACAGATTCGGCCCCAACCCCACAACCATCGGTTACGCCGAGCGCAGAATCCACGCCGTCGCCCAAGCCAAAGGTCAGCGAATCCGCAGAACCTGAGAAGGACGACAATCCCTCAGGCGGAGAAGACAACGGCGGCCGAAACAAAGGCAAAGGAGACGACAGAGGAAATGGCAAAGGGAAAGAAAGGCCCTAGTGGACCGCAACTGAAGTTGTTTTACGGTTGGCCTTCTTGAGGATCTGGTCGGCGGTCTTGGTCCAAACGAAGGGTTGGCAGCGGTCGTTCCAGCCGTTGATGAAGGTACGGATCTTGATCATCAGCTCGCGGACGGAGGCGAAGGTGCCGCGGTGGATGGCTTGGCGTTCGATGATCCCGAACCAGATCTCGACGAGGTTGAGCCACGACCCTGAGGTCGGGGTGAAGTGGACGTGGATACGCGGGTTCGCCGCCAGCCAGGCTTTGACTTTCGGGTGCTTGTGGGCGGCGTAGTTGTCCATGATCAGATGCAGCTGCTGGTCGGGGTAGCCGCGGGCGAGGTGGCGGAGGAAGACTAGGAACTCTTGGTGCCGGTGCCGTGGCTTGCACAAGCCGGTGACCTCGCCGGTGGCGATCTCGAGTGCGGCGAACAGTGTGGTGGTGCCGTGCCGCACGTAGTCGTGGGTGCGTTTCTCGGCTTGCCCGGGTTGCATCGGCAGCGTCTTTTGGGTCCGGTCCAAGGCTTGGATCTGGGATTTCGTGCGCCACGAGGCGCTGCATTACCGGATGGAGGTGAAACGACTCCGTTCCTGGTCTGTCGCAGCAGGCCGGGGAAGCTGAGGGCAGCCCGAGCCGGGAGACGCCGGTGAAGGTGGGAGCAGCCCTGACAACGACGGGACG
>DASUYM010000038.1:0-7144 GCA_036377435.1 Propionibacteriaceae bacterium | reverse complement strand
AGGCCCGGCCAGACCGCACGCCTAGCCGCCGAAGATCTTGGCGTAGTCCTCCAGCAGCGCAGTCTTCTGGCTCGTCAACGCGTTCCAGTCGGGATAGACAACCGGTGCGTTGTTCGGCTTCTCCGGCCCTGCCACATCCGGCAGCGTCGGATATGACCCGGCGCTGCCAATGACCGTCTGGCCCTTTCGACTGGTCACATAGGAGATGAAGTCCTGTGCAGCTTGGGCATTGTTGGTGGTCTTGGATATGGCGACCGGTCCGTAGATCGCGACCGCACCCGGCTCGGGCCACGCTACGGTGATCGGGGAGCCCTTCTTTTGCGCCGCGTACGCGGAGTTCGCGATCGTCATGCCGGCGTCAAATATGCCCTGCGCGACGCCGGTCGTGACGTCATCCGGCGTGCCAACCTGCACGGCACCGTGCTCGGCGAGGTCGGCGTAGAACTTGGGACCGAAAAAGCCGAGAGCGCCGAGCGCCGAAGCCGCCACATTTGGATCCGGAACGGCCACCTTCCCCGCGTCAGCAAGATCAGACCAAGATGTCGGTGCCTTCACTCCGTTACGGGTGATCGCGACCATGTAAAGCATGGCGACCCCGACGTAGTCCGGGGTGCGTACGGTGGCTGGAATCTCCGACTGCGGAGTCCAGCCCCCGACCAGCCCTTGGGCGAGGTAGTTTTGCATCGTGAGCGGGTCGCAGGCCCAGATGACGTCGGCCTTCAAGCCGCCAGAGCGGATGTCACTGGCGACCCGCGCGTTTAGCTGACCGGTCGGGGCGCGGAATAGCTCGACCTGCGCGCCCGGGTGAGTGGCCTGGTACTGCGTCAGTACGGGCTGGACCGTCGTGTCATTGACGCAGGTGTAGAGGGTGATCGATTGGGCGGAGGAAGCGCTCGATCCGCCGCACGCTACGAGCAGCCAGAGCTGGAGCAAGGCCGTGAACCATATGGTTCCGCGTCGGCCCGTCACCATATCGTCACCGTAATACGCTCGCGCCATCCCGGGCCACCGTAGCCGCCGACGTGTGGCAGGTTTCGGCGCACTCGTCGGAGCAATCCACATGATCGATCACTCTTTGCCGGGTGTGCGAAGCGCCGCATTCGTGGCCGTGTGCGGAAAACCACGAGCGATCCCGGAGGATCGGCCAGGAAGGCGCGAAAATGCTTGGTCATACAGCCTTACAGGGCGCAACTCTCGGTCAACCTTTGGCGTCTTTCCGCACAACAACTCAGGGCGCTGCCCGCGGTCGGGTGGGAAAGGCTCCGAGAGCAAGGCCTGTGCCTCATGGCGCCGCTATTTTCGTATCAAGTCCACGAATGACAGCGCATACCCCGGTTTTGAGCCCCATTCGTGGCTATATGTGCGAAGTGGTTGCGGGTCCCGGCCGGGACGCAAACGAACGGAAGCCCATGCGCTGTGGCCGCCGCGGCCACGACCGCCAGGGAGCCGTCGCCACCGGTCACCCCCAGCGCGTCCGCACCAGTGGCCACGGCTCCCCGGGCCAGTGCTTCCAGGCTCTGGCCCGGCGCAAAGATGACGGTTTCAATCCCTCGTTCGCGTGCCCGCTCGGCAACCGCAGCCCGTGGGGCCTTGCCCCCGCCAGATCTCGGGTTGACAAACAACACCGGCCGTTGCGGATCCGATGACCGCCAGCCATGACGCGACAATTCTGACACCATCCACCACATTCTCGCGCGACGACGGTGAGCGTGCTATTCGCAAATCACCTGCCATCGATGACGGGGTCACGGCCCCCCACTTCCACGCCGAGGGCGGTGGCACCAGTCCACGGGTGAACAGTGCCTGGGTCAGCCGATCAGTACAAGACGGTGAGGTGGTCGCGGCCGTCAGTGACACCAGACGCTGCCCACGCAGCGGCCACGGCGGCGTCGCGCTCGGCCCACGACCGCACGGTGCCGGTCAGAGTACCCAATGCGCTCTTCGCTAGACACCTCGAGCTCTTCCGCATCGAGCCCGGCGTGGCGCTGCAACGCGCCGCGCGCTCGCCGCCGGGGACCGGGCGGCCCGGACTTGGGGTCAGAGCACCCGGCGAGCTGGGCCGGCTCGCCCTCACCTTCGACCACATGGCGACCGACCTGACCCGAGCCCAGCAGACCCGTCGCCAGCAGCTCGCCGCCGGTTCCATGGCGGCGCGGCGGATCGATGGACCCCACCAACCGGCAACCGGTAGGTGGGGGCAAGCCATGCGCCTGGAAACCCCGCACTGCTCGGTCAACATCTGGTTGTGCGCAAGGTGAAGAAGCGATTTGATGGGCTCAAGCGTCTGACATTCCGATCGGCATCAGCGCCCTAAAGGAGCACCGATGGACTTTTCCGCAAAGCTCGAGAATCTTCAAGCCAAGGTCAACGAGACCGTGGAGACCGCGCGGGCGGCAGCCGCGGAGAACCGCGACCAACTCAAACAGCGTGTCGATAAGGCACAGGACGACGCAAATCAGGCCATGGAGGGCGCCAAGCAGCAAGCTGAAGAGACCGCCGATCGAGCCAAGAGCAAGTGGGCCCAGATGAAGGCCGATGCTGCAGCCCAGAGAGAGGACATGAAGGCAAAGATCAACAAGCGGAGCGATCAGCTGGACGCCAAGGCTGCGGCCAAGGACGCGGACTGGGCCGAGGACGATGCAGCCGACGCCATCGACTACGCCGTCTGGATGGTCTACGACGCGCAACTGGCCGTGCTCGACGCGCTGGACGCGCGGGCCTACGCAGACGAACGGGCCAGGATCGCCGGCACCTAGACCAACTCGGCTGCCAGGTCGGGATTGCATCCCCCGGCACCCTGACAGCCGCAGGTCCCCGCAGGTCCAGCTGGCGATGGTCGCCGCTGTCAACCCGCACTGTAACGGCTTGGTGGGCGGAGCCCGTACGGTGCGCGCGAGAATCGAGAAACGAACGTGTCAGACGACATTGCTGGTGTGCTCTTCCGTCACCAAAATCGCATCAAGGAGATTGCTGACGTCCTCGCCCGTTACGGGTTCGCTCGGCTGGCCGATCACGCCGCAGCCGCTCTCGACACCGGACTTCGCGCCACGCTCGTTACCCGGATCGCGGATCCGGATCTCGCTGCCCTGACCTCGGGGCAGCGGCTCCGTGGAGCCTTGAGTGAGCTCGGCACCACCTGGATCAAGTTTGGCCAAATGCTGAGCCTCCATCCGGACCTGGTCGGCAACGACGTCGCGGCTGAGCTTGCTCAGTTGCAGTCGAATGTGCCCCCCGACCCGCCCGGTTCCGCCGAGTCGACCATCAGGGCCGAACTCGGCGTGGATGTTGGTGACGCCTTCGGTACGTTCGAGGCGACGCCGATGGCCTCAGCATCGGTGGCCCAGGCCCACCCAGCGTCGCTGAAAGACGGTACGGCAGTCGTCGTCAAGGTTGTCCACAGCGGGGCGCAGGCGAAGGCACTGGACGACCTCGAGCTCATGCGGGCGCTTGCCGGATTTGTGGAGGACCGCGACGCGGCCCTCGCCGCCTACTCGCCCACCGTGGTGGTGGACGAGTTTGACACGATGATGCGAGCGGCGATCGACCTGGGGCAGGAGCTTGCGAACCTCCAGCTGTTCACCGCGAACTTTGCCGACGAGCATGACGTGGTCATTCCCAGGCCCTATCCCCAGCTTTCCTCGACAAGCGTCCTGACCATGTCGCTGCTCACCGGCACCAAAGTCACTGGGCGCGACAGCGTCATCGCGACGGGCTGGGACGTCGACGACCTCGTCCGCCGCGCCTCCAACATTTACCTCGAGATGGTGTTCCGCGACGGCGCCTATCACGCCGATCCACACCCCGGCAACTTCCTCCTACCCGACGGACAGCACCTGGCCATCTTGGACTTCGGCGACATCGGACACCTCAGCGGCCCACGAAAGAACCAGCTCGAAGCCTTGCTGATGGCCGTCGGCTCGCGAGATGTCGACGAGATCACCGACATCGTCATCGATATCACCCACGCGCCAGCCGACATCGACACCGACCGACTGAGCGGTCAGCTCGAGACGTGGTTGAGCCGTTACCTCGGCGGCAGCGTGGCAAATCTCGACTTCGTCGGGATGGTGAACTCGGGCATGCAGATCATGCACAGCAACCGCCTCACCTTCCCATCAGACCTCGCCCTTCTGTTCCGCGTGCTCGTGCAGCTTCAAGGCCTGGGCAGCTCGGTGGGCGCCAAGGTCTCCCTCACGGAACTGCTCCAGCCCTACTGGGAAGAGATGATGCTTGACCGGCTCAACCCAGTCTCCGTCGCTCGCCGAGCCCTCCGCACCCTGCGAGGCTGGGAGCGTCTACTCGCCACGGCACCCACGAATCTTCGGCCGATCCTGCGACAACTCCAAGACGGAACAATCGGCGTCGAATTCCGAATCCACGACGCCGACGGCGTAACCGACCGACCAGTCGACGGCATCCTCGCAGCGGCCTCTATCCTCGCCTCAGCCGAACTCATCGGCCGGCGGACCGGTCCGCGGATCCGCGACGTGTCCATCCCAGGAGCGATCGCGCTCACCGTTGGTGTGGTCACCTGGCGACGCCTGCTAGCCAATCGCGTCGGCCACCGCAGCGGCTTCAGCCGCATTCGCCAGCTCGTAGTCCCGCCGTCCCAAGGGAGTGCGCCCCACCGAAGCTCGACGCCCTGAACCGATCGACCGCTGATAGTTATGCGAATCGAGGCCGCCACGACCTCGACGATGAGAGGGGTTTGGATCACCGTGGATCAGGAGGTTGAGAGGCCGTGATCGCGTCGTTCGAGCGGTACACATTGGCCGGCAGGACGCTGGAGGCACCGATGTAGGGGGAAACGTTGGTTCATTTTTGTTCCGGTAATCAAGGCGGCCTCAATGTAGCTCGACTCACCCGAGAGCGATATTGATGGCCGGCGGGACTCCAGACGTTTCGTAAAAGGCCCCCAGCACTCGCTCGAGCCAGTGAACACCGGCAGCGGTCTTGTCCCCGCTACTGACCAGGTGGATTCGTTTGCCACGGAGTGCGCCTAGCGCTGTGCTACATTCTGGCGCGTCACGGCGATGTCGTGACGTAGCCACAGACCAATCAGCCCGAGAGGCAGGCAGAGCAGAAGTCCTGGAACGATGGCGAGCCAACTTTGCCACCACGGTCTCGGGGCCCGCGTAGCGGCCGATGATCCCAGCGGACCAGAGGTAGCTGCGTTCGGAGACGCGGGGCGGGAATCGCCGGACCAGTTGCCGCCATCCCAGTAGCGCACTCGTTGGCGATCCCACGGATCGGGATACCATCCCGCTGGCGTACTGTCCTGGCGGCTCATGATCAATTGCGGCAAGATCGTGCTGCCGTATCCCCGTTCTGCTGCGAGCCGGGGGCTGCAGCACCGTCTACTCGCGGAAGCCCGACTCTGAGTTAATTGCGAGGTTCGACGCTAACCACGCGGATTCGGCGTCGTGAAGTCCCCACTGGGAGCCGTTGCGGACTCGTTAGCCGCGCCATGTTCACGCTGAGACCGTCATCATTTCGTTATCAAGCGTCACTTGCTGCCGCATGGCTGCCTGCCGCCCGGGTTCAGCTCGTCGAGGACAGCGAGGTCAGAGACGAGGGCTCTTCCGGCGGGGACCGTCCGGGCAGATCGACCGATTTCAGCAGAGGACGTGCGGCAGCATGAGCGACAAGAAGGTTTGGTTAGTAACCGGCGCCGGCCGGGGCCTGGGCGTCGACATCGCGAAGGCCGTGCTGGCCGCTGGTCACGCGGTCGTCGCCACCGGACGGAACCCGGAGAAGGTCACCGCGGCGATCGGCGAGCATGACGACCTCCTGGCGGTCAAGCTGGACAGTCCCGAAGGCTGACGCGCCGGGCATCGGAGCGCTCCTGAACCGAACTGGGGAGAGTCGTTGCAGAGGTTCAGGACGAGACGGCCGGCCAGTGACAGTGATTGGGGGCGGACCGCCGCCGCCTCGCAAGCCACGCCGTCGGGGCGGTCGATTCACTCATCCTCCCACTGCAACCTCCGACACCCGAGCGACGGTTGCTGCTCTCAGCATCCATGCGCCCAGCCAGACGAACGCCAGCCCGTGAACCACCCCACCGCTGAGGTAGACGATTCCGATGGGCACGCCGGACATGAGGCCGGCCACGATGATGGTGATCGAGATGCTTCGCGGAATAACACGAGCCCGAGTGCTCGCCGCCCCGTACATGATCCAACCGATGCCGAACAGCGCGAAGCTGGTCAGACCCCCAATGATCAGCCTGCCCCCGACGAACGTGTCGACGACGTCGGGTGCGACCTCCGCCAAGCGCGGCACCGCAAAGGCCTCGTACCACCAGTCCCCGGTCATGAACATCGTCCCGAGCACCGCCGCTCCGAAGGCGAGAGCTCCGAATGCGCCGGCGCTGCGCGCCTCGCGCTCGTATAGGGCCACCAGGGCGATCACGAGGAGCGCGAAGCCCAGGATCGACACGACGCTGTTGACCGCGTGGGTGGTGGTGAGGACGTACGCCTTGAGGGGTCCGATCTCGGCCGGCGTGGTGAAGAGGATTACGAGTCGGGTGATGATCATCAGCGCGCCCGCGACGATCGCTATCGGCGCTCCATAGCGGGCCAGCGTTGTAGTCTGCATGAGATTCCTTCGTTCGTCGGGTGAGTTGGGTCTCCCCGTGAGCATCCGGGCTCAGATCCACGCGACCAGTGACCGTCACCGGCGGCTGGGTTGAACGCCTCTGGTTCGGGGCGCAGGTTGGGCACTCCTCTGAGCCGCTACCTATGAGAGTCTTCCTCCGAAGAAGCGGCGTCAATGTCCCTTGCGAGACAACCGCAATGCCGTCTCTTAGGATCGCCGCTGCCGATGCAAACGAACCAGAGTCATAGGCATGTCCCCTTGCTCCACATTGGTCGCCTTGGGCCCGATCAGAACCCAGCCGATTGAGGCTGGTCGTCGAAACGTCTCTCGACCGAGCTGCCAGCGCAGCGTCGGCGTTCGACGCGGCCGCTGATGTGGCATCGACTGGCGCTGCGATGGGAGCGGGGCACCAGACCGTGATCGGCCTGGAGACGCAGAAGCAGATGGAGATGGCGGGCGAATCCCCGGACTTCATCATCGGGTGCGTGGGCGGGGGTTCGAACTACGCGGGCTTCTCCTATCCGTTCGTGGCCGACAAGCTGGCCGG
>DASUYM010000037.1:0-12436 GCA_036377435.1 Propionibacteriaceae bacterium | reverse complement strand
GATCCAGCGCCACGCCGCGGCCATACGGGCTGCGCAGCAGCACTATCGGGGAACGGTCGATATCAGCCGGGAAAAAGCGGTTCGCCAGCAGAGGCACGCCGTCGCCGGCCGGGATCACCAGATCGCGTTCAACCCGCACCGCATGGGGCCGGCGAGGCCGTACGCCGAACACTCGGCTCAGAAAGCTCACCGGCTCGTCCTGCTCAGAATGAGGCTGTCCAGCGCGAGCACCACGGCACCGAAGAGCCGCTCGACGGTCAGACCTTGCTGGTGGGCGATGGCGACAGGGCCGTCTGAGGCCCTGAGGGTCCAAGTTTCGAGCCTTCTGGTCGAGCGTGTCATCTCACTACCCACAGTTCACGACTGATGCGATTGATCCACACTGCCGGAGGTTCTACGCGTTCACATGGAAGCCGGGTTGGGCTTCGATGTTGCGATGGCGGCAGCGACCTGATCGGCCAATGTCACCGCTACCCGTCGGGCCTCCAACGACGGTCGCGCTATGCGTGTTGCAGCCGTGAGGAGGAACTCGCCCCTGATCGTGCCCCCGCTTTGTGCGAGAAGCTGAACCTGCGAATCTGTGGGCAGCCCGAAGCGGTCGATATCAAGCTCTTTCCCATGCCGGACGACTGTTCCGTTCGGCTGCAGGACCGGCAGCCCAATGCTGACCGTGGACCTGAAGACACAGCGATCCAGCTGCAAAATCTGCACTATTTGACGTTCCACATGATCGACAAGCGTCTCCGTCGGCGAGTCACCGGCGGCGACGACCCCGGCTGCTTCGATTACGCCAGCAAGAAAGCCTTCATGCCGACTCGCCTCCGCTCGCTGGGTTCGGCCCCAGTACGCGATCTCGCTCACGGCCAAGCCAACCAGCACCAGCAGGACTGTTGTCTCGATGTCTGCGCGGTCGATGATCACAAAAGCCAGGTAAGGAGCAGTCAGGAAGAAGTCGAACCAAACGGCACTCGACAGCGCTGCCAACACTCCAGCCAGACGGATCCCGGTCGATGCCGCTGCCACCACCAGCAACACCAGCACCAGAGCCGCATTCGTGTTCTCCAGATTGTTTCGGAGCGTCGACATCAACGCTGACGCCAGCAACGGCGTCAGGACGGCCGCCGCAAAGATGAGTCCCCGGCGACGAGTTTCCCAGCCCACCCGCGCCCTGCCATCAATGGAACGTCCGCCCACATTCCCAGTCAACTCAACGGGACCGCCGCGAGCGCGGCGCGCCACCCACTGCAGATGTCCCCTCACAGCTGGTGAGCCTCATTCGCGCCGGCGTGGAATCGATATCCGATGCTGGGTTCAGTGATCAGATAGCGCGGTCGTGAAGGATCCGGTTCCAGCTTGCGGCGGAGGTTGGCCATATGTACGCGAAGGTAGTTGGTCTCGGTGCCGTAATCAGGTCCCCACACCTGTTGTAGTAGCTGACGCTGAGTGACGAGCTTGCCGGCGTTGCGGACCAGCATTTCCAGCAGGTGCCATTCGGTTGGTGTGAGGCGGATCTCGTTCTGTCCGGCTATCACTCGACGGGCGGCGAGGTCGATGGTGAATGTTGCGGTCTCTACCTTGGCGGCATCTGCTACCGGGGTTGGTCGGCGTACGGCCGCACGCAGTCTGGCAAGCAGTTCCTCCATCCCGAAGGGCTTAGTGACATAGTCGTCCGCGCCGGCGTCGAGGGCGCGTACCTTCGCCTGTTCTTCGTGTCGGGCCGAGAGGACGATGATCGGGGCGGTACACCATCCTCGGAGTCCTTCGATGACGGCGACACCATCAAGATCCGGCAGCCCGAGGTCCAAGATCACCACATCGGGTGGCGCAGCGCTCGCGGCGGCCAAAGCGCCAGCACCTGTGGCCACTGGGACCACCTCGTAGCCTCGCGCGCCAAGGGTGATCTGTAGGGCTCGGAGCAGTTGTCGATCATCATCGATGGCGAGCACCCGTGTCATGGCTAGTCCTGGAGCGATTCCATGCCGTTGATCATCGCCCGGTCAGCGATGGGCAGAGAAATGATCATGGTAAGTCCGCCGCTAGGAGTGTCGGTGGGCCGGATCTGCCCTCCCATTGCCTCGATGAAACCTCGGGCAATGGCCAGGCCAAGCCCCAAACCGGTGGTCGAGCGGTCATGCAACCGCTGGAACGGCTCGAAGATTCGATCACGGTGTTCCCGCGCGACCCCTGGGCCTGAATCGGCAATGATCAAACTGACCGTCTCGCCGGTAGCCTGCGCGGTGACCTCAGCCGGCTTGCCCGGCGGGCTTGCCGTCAATGCGTTGGTCAGGACGTTCACCAGGACTCGCTGCAGTAGACCGGCATCGGCGCAGACCATCGGTAGATCATCGGGGACCTCCGCCGTGATCTGAGTCGATCGTGATCCGAGGTGCAGCAGCGCGGAGGCCAGGACCGCATCCAGAGCTACCGCGTCGAGGTGGACGCTCAACACGCCTGCCTGCAGTCGGCTTAGGTCCAGAAGGTTGTTGACCAACTCACTTAGCGTGTCGGTCGACTCCTCGATGGTGGCGAGGAGTTCGGCCTGCGCGTCCGGGGGCAGAGTCGCATCCGATTGCCGGAGACTTGAGGCGGCGACCTTGATCCCGGCTAACGGTGTGCGCAGGTCGTGGCCGACGGCAGCTAGCAAGGCGGAGCGGGCCCGATCGATCCGCGCCAGATCATCGACCCTCGCGGCCTCAGCCGCCAGGCGCTGGGCTTCAAGGGTGCGAGCCGTCACGCCCGCCGTCCGCCGCAGCGCTGCCGCGTCCTGGCCGAATACTTCGGGGCCCCAGGCAACGAGGCGCAGGCTGTCACCGGCGGGTGCGGAGAGCACTGGGCGCGACTGAGTTACGGTTCCGACCGACGCCACCGGCTCTTCGCCCGTCGCGCGGCTTTCCAGCAGCGCGACGCCAGTCATCCCGAACGTGTCCTTGATGTCATCGAGCAAATCAGTAAGTGAGGCCTCGCCCACCGGAGCAGTGTTGGCACGAGCGAGCAGCCGGGCTTCGGTCTCCCGCCTAGCTGCCTGTGCTCGCTGGCGAGCCGCAAAGTCAACCGCGAGGCTGATTGCCAGCGCGATGAGAACGTAAGTGAAGAGGACGATCACGTGCTCGGTATTGCCGACGATCAACGTGTAGTACGGCGGGACAAAGAAGAAGTTCACGACAAGATCAGCAGCGATCGCGGCTGGCAAGGCCGCCCACAGCCCACCGATCACCGCTGCTAGCACGACCGGGATGAGATACAGCAGGACAATGTCTGCCAAGCTGAACAGGCCGCGAACCGCAACCAGCCCGACCGTGAGCAAGATCAGGCCGCCGCCGCCGCTGGCTAGACCTGCCCAGATACGCGTTCGCGGTAAGCCCACCGCCGAGGATGAGGTCACGATCCTGCCGTTGAGCGAACAGTTTCGGGCTGGATTGCACGCTGTTCTGCCTGCTCGCTTCGCCGACTCGACTGTAGCTGCCACGGCACGCTGGTGACGAGCACACCGCGTTGGAACAGCAGCCTCGCCTTAAGCCGAAGAGCGCTTTGGTTGTGGAGCAGCTGCTCCCAGGGATGGCCTACCACGTACTCGGGAATATAGACCACGATCAAGCTGCGGGGGTTGGCGTCACGAATCTCGGCCAGGTAGCGAAGGACTGGGCCCGTGATATCGCGGTAAGGCGCGTCAACGACGGCAAGCGGGATGGGAACGTTGCGCTTGGCCCATTCCGACTCCAGCTGCCGAGTCTCCGCCTGAGCGGTCACAACGGTGAGGGCGGTCAGCGTATCGGGCCGAGTGGCTTTGGCGTATGCGAGTGCCTGCAGTGTCGGCAGGTCAAGGCGTGAGACGAGGACGACCGCCTGGATCCGCGATGGCATCGAGATGCCACCCGGCCCAGGGGCCAACTCCTCGCCGACGTGACGGTAATGCCGTTCGATGGCTTTCATCAGCAAAAACAGGGCCGGCATGGCGATCACGACCAGGTAGGCGCCGTGGGTGAACTTGGTGATCAGGACGACCACGAGGACCAGGGCGGTGAGTATCGCCCCACCAGCATTGATCAAGCGCGCCCGGTGGAGCCGGGATCGAGCCTGCGGTATCGGGTCGCGCAGCAGCGTAGTCCAGTGCCGCACCATTCCTGCCTGGCTGAGCGTGAAGGAGACAAACACCCCGATTATGTAGAGCTGGATGAGCCGGCTGGTCGAGGCGTCAAAGGCCCAGATCAACAGTCCCGCCGATGCCGCGAGAATGAGGATCCCGTTGCTGAAGACCAGCCGGTCGCCGCGGCGCCCGAATTGCCTGGGCAGGTATCCGTCTCGTCCCAGGATCGAGGCGAGGATCGGGAAGCCATTGAAAGCCGTGTTTGCCGCCAGCACCAAGATCGCAGCCGTGAACGCTTGCACAAGAAAGAAGAACACCGAGTGGTAACCGAAGACAGCGCCAGCCACCTGGGCTATGGCGGTCCGCTGCTCATACCCTGCCGGAGCACCTATCAGCTGGCTTGGGTCGTCGGCGAGGCGGACGTGAGCGATCAAAGCGAGCGCCGTTATGCCCGCGAACATAGCAATCGTGACGGCGCCCATCGTGGAGAGGGTGTTGGCAGCGTTCCGCGACTTGGGCGGTCTGAAACTGGGCACCCCATTACTCACCGCCTCGACACCGGTCAGCGCTGTACAACCCTGGGCGAAGGCTCGCAATGCGATCAACACAACCGCCAGGCCGGCGAGGGACTGGCTTGGAGCAATCGCAAAGGAGGCAGATTCCGCAACGGGCGCATCTCCAGTGAGCAGCCGGCAGAAACCCCAGCCGATCATGCCGAAGACAACTGCGATGAAGCCGTACGTTGGAATGGCGAAGACAGTCCCGGACTCCTTGACCCCCCGAAGATTCATCACAGCGAGCACCGCAACGAATAACAGCGAAAGCGCAACCGCATACGGCCGCAGGCTCAGGAACGCCGACGTGATCGCATCAACCCCAGCGGCCACCGATACCGCGACAGTGAGCACATAGTCGACGAGCAAGGCACTCGCCGCAACGAGAGAGGCGTTGCGTCCAAGGTTCTCCCGGCTGACCGCGTACGCCCCTCCCCCGTTGGGGTAGGCGTAGCAGGTCTGCCGATACGAAACGACCACCACGGCGAGCAACACCACGACGGCAAGTGCCACCCACGGGGTGAGGAAAAGCAGCGCGAGACCGCCCAGGCTCAGCGCCCGCAGGATCTCTTCGGTCGCGTACGCGTTAGACGACAGCGGATCAGAGCAGAAGACCGGCAGCGCCAGCCGTTTGGGCAGCAACGTCTCGCCAAGCCGCGCGCTACGAAGAGGTCGGCCGACCAGGAGGCGCTTGGTGATCGCTAACACGTCACCCAGTCAAACTCGCGCGTTGTCAGCCCGGGCGTGTCTTAACATGATCTTGACGCCGAGGCCGCCATTCTTGACGCCGTTCAAACACCGACACCGTGTGGATGGCGTGCTTCACACCGAAGAGGCCGCCGTAACGATGCCGGTCCCCTCCGACATGCCCATGAACGGCTTGAATCGAAGTGTGAACGTCGTTCCCTCCGCGACCACTGTCCCCGAGGTCAGCTGCGCCTCCAGGACGTCGGTGTGCCACCGCGGGTCGTTGCGAACGTCGGCCACGAAAGCGAAGACGAAGCCCGATCATCTGGCCCTTGCTCAGATTCGGCCGATCGCCGTCACCCGTCTGGTAATCAGGTCGTGCCGTCAGCAGCACCGAGGTTCGGGTCGAGCAACATCCGCGTCCAACATCGACCAAATGGCTCCCGAGCTGCTCGGTTGTCCATGCGATCGCCGCGTTGGAACAGGCTCTGCGATAAGCCGGGAAGAATGATGCCCGCTGAGCATCTCGGCATGCAGGGCGTCGTACATATCGACGGGTGCCGGGAGCGACGCTGGTGTGCAGCACGCGGTGCCGAGGGCGTCGAAGAAAATGGCCTTGATGAGGTTGCCAAGGGCGGAACCGGTGGCGACAAGAATGATGAACCCATGAGCAGAGCCCGCTTCCCTCGCCACGTCTTTGAGGCTGGAACCGAACCCGACCCACGATTCATGCTGGCCAACGAGCGCACTTTTCTCGCCTGGATCAGGACAGCTTTGGCCTTGGTCGCCGCCGGGGTGGCCCTCGAAGCGTTCACATGACCCCTGCAGCCCGCGCTGCGCTTCAGTGCGGCGATGATCCTGCTCGCCCTCGGATTAGTCGTCCCCACGCTGGCCTGGTTTACCTGGACATCGGTCGAACGTGCCCTCCGAGAACCTGCACCACTGCCGAGCTCGAAGATCGCACTGCCCCTCGCCATCGGCGTCTCGATCGTCGCTGCACTCCTCGTCGCCGGCGTCCTGCTGCGATGAGCCTGGAGCGGTTCGACCCAGGACTCCAACCCGAACGAACCGAACTCGCCTGGCATCGCAAAAGCCTCGCCGTGGGCGTCGGCGCTCTCGTCGCCTTACGACTCCTGCCGCCCACCTCCGGAGGGCGTCAGGAGGACCGGCGAGTCAACGCCAGATCCTCAAAGGAACCAGATGGATCCCTTCTGGCACCTCCGGAGGTGTTTGGGAAGAGGACTGACTCAGGTCATATCAGCCAATGGGCCGATCGTTCTGACAACGCGTCGCGCTCGCTGCGCAATCCGGGCGTCACGGGCTATTAGCTGTCACTGCCGCGTCCGATCCGCTCATCAATCGCAGCCGCAATCTCTCGATCCCGCTTGCTGGTGGCGTGCTGATAAATCAATGCAGCGCGCATACTCGCGTGCCCCATCCGATGCATCAGGTGCCTGTCACGCCCTGTCACCCTCCCTTTTAGGCTTCGTTGTCGCGAGGGTGTCGGCAAAGTAAGCGGCCAACACTTGATACGCCGCCGCATTCGGGTGGAACCGATCCTCTGCAAACAGCTCCGGCGAAGACACCGGAGGCATTGCCAGGTAGATCACGCCTGCGCTGCGCTTGGCAATCGTTTTCACATCCCGATCCAGCGCACGCGCCTGCCACCCCAGCACGGCGCGCAGCGGTTGCGGAAAGGTACCAAACCGCCCTAGATCGGGCAGGCCGGCCAGCACAACCTGCCCGCCGGGCAGCACATGTTTCTTGAGCTCATCGATCAACTGATCAATGTCGGTACGCCACGTGCGTCTCGACGTGAACTTCAAGGCGTCGTTGACCCCGACCATGACCACGGCGATGTCCTGCGCGATGGGTGCTGCCGGAGCCAACTCCCGAGCGGCGAAACTGGCGGTCGCGCCGGTCCGCGCCGACATGCTCCACGCCACGGTGCATTCGCGGCGGGCGGCGAGCGCCAACGCGAGCTGACACGGTAAGGCGTCGCGCAGGTCGGTCACACCGACTCCTGCTGCTGTCGACTCGCCGACCACCAGCAGCCGCAGCAGATTCGTCGCATCCGCGGTCAACTCGATGCCGGTGCGGTCACCGGATGCCTCGGGCAGCCGCGGCGTCCGCTGCCGTACCCGCCGCGCTTGCCGCACCAGCAGCGGCGACAATGCCATCGCGGCCGGCCGGCTGGCCGTCACACTTACCATCCCCATCGCAGCTCAGCGACCCTTCCTGCGCAGCAGATTTCGACGCCCACCGGGTCGCGCTCAGCGCGCGACCCGGCGCTTGGGCATCGCCATTCCACGCTGTGCCGTACGACGCTGGGCCGCCGCGCCGATGCGCTGCTTAGGACGCGCCAACAGCCTCCGCCACCAGCTCACCCGATTTCTCAGCGCCAGCCAGACCGGCCGGTTGTGCTCAGCCAATCGAGCAAGATCGCGTCCGCGCTGATCCGTCAGGACCTGTTGGCTGTAGTCGTTGATCAAGTGCATGTCAGCCCTTTGTCGTTCTCAACCCGCCGCTTCTCTCTAACGGCCTTCAGTGAGTAGACGCCACGATTCTCTCCGCTGTGACATCGAGTGCGGCCGCGTCTGCCGATGCTGGGTCCGTCCGTCCCTGGGACGACGAGCTTGGCGACGAAGGAGGATGCCAGCTGGGGTACCTGCCTTGACCGCCCATCCCGTCCGAACCACCCGAAGGCCTCCTGACCTTCGCGGGAGTCGAAAGAGATGATGTGGAGTCCTGCGCTCTGGTCGACCGCGCGTACGCGTCGCTGCAGGCGGCCGCCGTGCCGACTCAACAAGGGCAAGACGGCGTCTTCATAGGTCAGAACGATTGCCGCGTCCTCAGGTGGGATGTCGATCAGGACAGCCAGCAACCCTGCCGACTTGTTGTGCTTCATTGCAGACGTTGGGCAGATGGTCGCTCAAGAAGCATCTCCAATCTGTCCCAGGTATCTGTGCCAACTCTGGCGGCCCGGCTGTTCAAAATGCCCGCGCGGAAGCCGGCTTGTTCGTAGGCCGGATTCCGAAGCGTGTCGTGGGCGTAAACCTGAAGGCGCAGCACCTCCATCCGAGGATCAGCGAACGCATGTGCTGCGAGCTGGCGTACGACCTCGACTGCTCTTGCGACAGCGTGGCGATGTCTTTTCACCGGCAGATGGCTCAGCTCTGCGACCTTGCCGCCGTGTCGAACGTGAAGAGCACCGAAACCGACCAGGCGGTCTGACGCCCGCGCGCTCCAGGCGGAGCACATCCCAGAACGGTGTCTTGCGAGCAGGGCCGCCATCGGGTCGGCGGTCGGTAGCCAGTTCAAGTCTTCTACGATCCACTCGATGGCCTCGGTTGGGGAGGAAGCCCAGCTGGCGACTTTTGTCAGCTCGGCTGGTTTGCTGGCGGTGAGCTTCACCTGATGGTGCCGAAGGCGTGCCGCGAGCTGCTGCTGCCGATAGGCGCCGCGAGCCTCCGCGGCGAGGCGTTCCTGTTCAGCAGCTCGTATCCGCTCCGCTGTTTGGCTTTTGTAGACGTATGTGAACCAGTAGTCGCTGCCCATCAGGCCTCCCGATTCGAGTGAGTTCCCTTAGGGAACTTATCCCCTATGATAGTCCGAGTGAAGGAGCTGTCGTGAAATATTTAGAGGCGGTTACAGACAGCGACTGCGCGATCGCTCAGGCCCTCGCCGTCCTCGGAGATTGGTGGACTCTGCTCATCCTGCGCGAAGTGGCCAGTGGCCGAATAAGGTTCAATCAGCTGGCTGACGAGTTAGGGGTGAGCCGGAAAGTCCTCACACAGCGCTTAAACGATCTCGTCGCCAATGGTGTCCTTGAGCGACGACAGTACTCAGAACGGCCGGCACGGTTCGAGTATCAGCTCACCGATAATGGTCGCGGGCTGCTGCCGGTACTCATCGCCCTGCAGGACTGGGGTGCTCGGTTCGTTCTTGGGGACGGCACACTAAGCGCTACAAGCGCGGAATCGTCCACCGAGGCGAGGCGGATTCTTTCGCTAGTCGGCCGGCGAATCCCGGAGATGACGTTGGTTGCCGCCCAAGGCAGAGCGCTCGACCCGGTGGCGTCGCCAGAATGGACAGTTCTGTACTGCTTTGCCGCCGCCCGGGGCCCAGGCGGCGGAAGGTATCCACCCGGTTGGGACAAGATTCCAGGAGCGACGGGGTGCACTCTTGAGTCGAGGACCTTCCGCGATCAACTCCCGGAGTTCCATCAGCGCGGGGTTGCGATACATGGCGTCTCAACGCAACGGCCCGACGAACTCGCAGATTTTGCCGCGTCGCAGCGGCTGGGATTTCCTCTCCTCTCAGATCAGTACCTTCAGCTGACCTCGGCCCTACGCCTGCCGACGTTCCGGGCAGACGGCGTCGATCGCATGAAACGGCTAACCCTGATCCTGGACGACCGCAGGATCATCCGCAGCGTTATTTATCCGATCGCCGATCCCGCAGCCTCCGTTAGTGAGGCGCTTCATCGACTTGACGAACTCCGCCAAGTGGCAGCATGACTCCAACGATTGGAGTTGAGCAGTCATACAGCGTCGGCGAATTGGCGTCACACAACACAGCGGTGTGGAAGGCCACTGTAGGGCCTGGTTCGTGCCTGGCTCAGGTGCCCGTGCGGTACTCGGGAATGCATCCACCGGCCAGGATCAGGGCGACCTCCCGGGCTGAGAGGGTGCCGTGTGCGGTTGGCGGTGTCGCGGGTGTGGGTCGGTAGCCGGCAAGACAGCAGCACGCCGAAACGCGCCAGTTGGACCGGTTTCCGGTTGCACAGATGTGGACTGGGGTCTCAGAGGTTATCGGCCGAGGCAAGACGCAGGACCAGGGCGACCACGGCGAACAGGAGAAACGCGATCGGGAACGGAAGGGCCGAGTACCAGCTGACGCGCAGGTGGGCGAAGATCGCGCAGACGAAGAACAGCACCAGCCCGATCGCAGCGGCCACGCCGATGAACGGCATGGCAATGCCGGCGATTAAGCCGACGGAACCGGCGAGCTTCAGCGTTCCGAGCGGCAGCAACCATGACTGCGGGACTTCGACCTTGGCCACGTTGGCGACTGCCTGCTCCGCCCGACGGAAGTCCAACGAGGCCGCCCAAACGTTCATCGCGGCGGCAATAATCGCCACGGCGACATACCCGATGAACATCGCGACCTTTCCTCCGGTCCGCCCTTGACGACGGGCCCAGGCGCGGGGAGGACCGAGCACCGGTCACCCCTTGCACAGTTTGCCCGTCATTGATATGACGGCTCCGCGAGCCGAGAGGTGACCACGTTGGAGGAGCCGAGCTGGCTCGCCGAGCGCTTCGAAGCACACCGAGCGCGTCTGCGTGCCGTGGCCTTCCGAATGCTGGGTTCGCTCGCCGAGGCCGACGACGCCGTTCAGGAAACCTGGCTACGGCTGAGCCGCGCCCAGACCGGGCAGGTGGAGAACCTGGGCGGCTGGTTGACGACCGTGGCCGCCCGTGTCTGCCTGGACATACTCCGGGCCCGCGCCGCACGCAAGGAGGAACCGCTGGACCCGGCACACATCTCGGCAATCCCGGACCCAAGCCGACGTGTCGACCCTGAAGACGAAGCACTTACCGCGGACGCGGTGGGACTGGCGCTGCTCGTCGTGCTGGACCGCCTCACGCCGGCTGAGCGGATCGCGTTCGTGCTGCACGACATGTTCGACGTGCCGTTCGCCGAGATCGCCAGCATCGTTGGGCGCAGCCCTGTCGCCGCCAAGAAGCTCGCAAGCAGGGCACGCACCCGAGTGCGCGGCGGGACCGTTCACCACGCTGACCTGACCCGGCGCTGGGAGATCGTCGAGGCCTTCCTGGCCGCCGCCCGCGAGGGCGACCTCCAGGCTCTGCTGGCACTGCTCGACCCAGACGCTGTCCGGCGCGCAGATCGCTGGGTGATCCCGGCCACCGAACCGGCCGAGCTCCGCGGCGCACCGGACGTCGCGGAAGGAACGCTGCGCTACGCCCGGACCGCGACACGCTTTGCGCGGCCGGCACTGATAGATGGCGATCCCGGCCTCGTCGTCGCACCCCACGGCCGGCTCCGCATCGCACTGACGATCCACATCGAGAACGCCAAGATCACCGAGATCAACGTGATCGGCCAACCCAGTCGACTCGCCGAACTCGCCATCAGCCTCCCCGACACTCCGGCTCGGGACAACATTCGCGAAGACGCGAGAGGCCAGATCACTTGACGCAACCCACACGGGTTGTCGTAGGTGGCACCTTCCGGGGGGCGGCCAGCGCCGCCCGAGTCGACCGCCACCGCAAGCGTTCCTCCAGGGAATGGGGTTCAGGACCAGAGCTCGTCGAACAGGTACTGGTCGAACGGCACCAGCCAGCACTCGGCGATCTTGCCACCGGCGGTGCGGAACACCCCGACGGTCTGCCAGGTCCGCAGCTGGCCGTCGCGCTCCAGATGGGCCGTCGGCCAAATGCACCCCTGCTGGTCGTCGGCCAGGATGGCGCGTGGCCGGACCCGGAAGGTCGCCTTGGCGTGGGCCCGGCGGGCGCCGAAATAGCCCCAGACTTCCTGGTGACCGCGATAGTGACCTGCGCCCGGCACGTGCCAAGCAATGTCATCTGCCAGCAGGCCCCGCAGGTCCGCGGCGTCGTCCCCACCGGCGTAGAAGGCTGCCTGGGCCTGGTAGAAGGCCTCGAGCAGCCGCACATTGGGTGCTCGCGGCCCTCACAGACCCCGCCCGCCCCGTCACCAACCATCGGGGCGAGGCGTCGGCGGCCTGGACAGCCGGCTACCCGGTTGTCGGCCCTCGGCGTCGGCGAGGAAGCGCCTGACCGCATCGGTGTCGAAATAGAACATCTGGGCGCGGGCCAGCCGCTCCCCCGGATCTCGTACAGGCCCAGCACCTGGCCGTCAAAGCACAGCCCGGTAGGCTGCGTCCCCGCTGGCGCCACTGCACCACGACCCGGTCGTCGGCGGCGGCGATGACCTCAGGGTCCATCTGCCGCTCCGCCGCGGTGGGCTGCAACGGCGCCCACACTTCCAGCCAGGAAAGGGCATGGTGCCCGTCCTCGTCGGGACGGCCGGGGACCCCAGCGTTCCAGGGCAGCGACGGCGGCCAGCA
>DASUYM010000036.1:0-13862 GCA_036377435.1 Propionibacteriaceae bacterium | reverse complement strand
CCAGAGAATCGTTCAAACATGAGTTCATTATCAAAACCATGTCAATACACTGATACTAATAGGGACCTGTAGGAGGAGACATGGTGCCGTCCGAGTGGGATGACCGCCTCGCGGCATGGCGTGACGAGCTGGAGCTGCTGGCCAAGTTGGACGACACGCCGTGGGTACCGTTGGCAATCGCGGAGGCTGAGGCGGGCGTGTCCCGTTCGGCGTTGCGCGCTTGGTACCGCAACGGCGAGATCGCATCCCGATTGGTCGACGGGCCGCACGGGCCGCAACGGCTGGTGCCGCTGCAGGCGGTGCTGGATCGGGCCGCGCAGTCAGCCCGGATCCAGCGGCGCGCCGAGCGCGAGGTCAGCCTCGAGTCGCAGCTGACGTTACTGCGGCATCGGGTTGACCAGCTGGAGCTTCGGCTGGGCGCGCTGGAACGTGACTCGGACGCGTGATCAGCGAACTACGGTCAAACGCAGGCACAATAGCTCGTACGACGGACGGCGGCACCGGCTGGAGCGTAACGGGACCTCCGACCCGCCTCTCGCCGTCATGGGCATCGCCATGATCGGAAACGACATCGGCAACCTTCTAGCGGGGGTCGAAGCCTGGTGCAAAGACAGTGATGTGTACGTGGTTCTTGTGGTTGGCCGAATCGCCCCCGCGGTCAGCCATGTAGCGCCAGCCCTCGCTGTCGCGCTCAACGTTCCAGATGTGCTGGTTCCAGATCACGTAGTTGATCCCGAGCGGCTTCGCGTTGGCCTGGGCCCACGCCGCAACCTTGTAGCCAAGGGCTTTCCCTGAAGCCGACCGGTAGTTGGGGATCATGAGGTCAAGTGCCCGACCGGTGGAATGGTCGGTGAACACGCCTGGCCGCACCGTGTAGTAGTTGGTGATTTGTGGGAACTTCGCCCGCGCGGCTCGATGGACCTTGATCGCGTTCGGCTTGAGGCCCCGCTCGACCGCGCGCCAGCTCGGTGGCATCCCGCGTGGAGCGGACTTCGAGAGGTACTTGGCGGTCACCCAGCGGACGGCCTTCTCGAAGATGATCTGCATTCGGCCGTTCTTGACAACGCCAGTGATCTTGAGCTCGGTGCCCCGCGGTACCTCGGTGATCAGCCGGTATTTGTCGCGGTAGGTCGAGCGGATGTTCAGTGTTGCTGTGGCGTACCGAGTTCCGGTGATCTTGGGCAGCTTGGGCGGAGACGGCAGGTCGCTTTTCAGGTTCGTGAGGTTGCGCGCTGTTACCCAGCGGATGGCATCTTTGTAGATGACCTGCGCTCGGCCATTCTGAATCGCACCGGTGACTGAGAGTGGCGTGCCCTTCTTCACCTCTGCGACAGTTCGGGAATTGGCGCCGCTTGTCGTGCGAATGTCAAGATCAGCCGTTGCCAGACGGGTGCCGATGATTGCCGGCCGACCGTTGGCCGAGCTGGCGAGATATTGCATGCTGGACCAGCCGGTGGACTTGCCGTTGACGAGCTGGGCCCAACCCCGCGCAGTCTTGCCGGTCATGGTGACTCGGGTTCCCTCTTTGAGAACCTTGATCACCCGGTAAGAGAGCCCCGGGCCCGTACGTAGGTTGAGGGCAGTGGTGGTGATCTTGACCGTACCGGACCCGATCCTGCCTGGTGTTGGGAGCTTGGACCCCTTGGTCAGGTACTCGCTCGCAACGTGGGCGGTCGAGCCACCGAATTTGATCTTGGTCCAGCCTTGGGAGCTGCTGATGGCAGTGACCGTCTGCCCGCGATAGAGACCGCCGAGGATTGCCGTGTTGGTGCTGGGCCCGGAACGGATGTTGACGCCAACGGTCGCCGTCATTTGCGTCGTCGCGCTGGCCGTTTGGGCCGACAGCAGTCCCAGGATCACCGCCACGGCAAGCAGCATTGCGGCTCGCAGGTTGATCACGGTTCTACGCATCATCAGGCCCTCCAGTTGACGGCTCATCCGCTTGCTCCACGCGAGTCACAAAAACCACAACAATCACACGCTGCGCAGAACTCTAATCGCGTCACAATCATCACTTGCAAGAGTCGAGTGAATATCTGCTTCTTCGCAACTCGACATGCGGGTCTCGTGCAAACTTCATCACTGTAATTCGATGAGTGGTCCCCAGAATTTGCGCTCCGCAGACTCCGCCGGACGGTCGGAAATTGATCCCGACGCGGCGACGTATGCGCGGAAGTTTGAATTGAGCGTGGGCCGTCTAGGCTGCGGCTGTGAACACCCGGTACGCGGCGCGCATCTGGCATGTCGCGACCGCACTGATCGCGCCCGAGCCGGCGTGAGCCGGGCACGGATCCGATGAGCGCCGGCTTGGAGATGTCCGCCGAGGAATTCGAGATGCACGTGGCGGAAGCTCTGGACGAGATCCCGGCTGAGCTCGCCGCTCTGATCGACAATTGCGTGATCTTGGTGGAGAACTATCCACCTCCCGATATGCCCGACACGCTGGGGCTCTACTCAGGCATTCCACTCACCGAACGGGGGGAGTTCTACACCGGGCTGCCTGATCACATCTTGATCTTCCGGTACCCGATCTTGGCGATCTGCGACACCCATGAGCAGGTGATCGAGGAGATCAGAATCACCGTCGTACACGAGATCGCCCATCACTTCGGGATCGACGACGATCGGCTCCACGAACTCGGCTACGACTAAATCCGAGTTGTCAGAACCGAGTTGAGCTATAGGTCAACTCGGTTCTGACGATTCGGTTAGGCGACTGAGACGTAGAGCAAGGCACCAAGGGCGGTCATCACAACGAGCAGGCTGAGCAGCGCGTTCGCTTTGCCGTCACCAAGTGCTTCTTCGCGATGGATGGCGAGGCTGTTCAAGCGGAAGCGGCGGATAGCCATCCAGCCCAGCCCGGCGGTACAGAGCAGGGCCAGCAAGCCGGTGATCACCGCCAGGAAGATCGAGATCGACGCCAGCAGTCGGGCGACCAGCAGACAGCACGTCAGACCGGCTAGCATGGTGCGCTGCCAGGCCAACCCGGTCCGCTCGTTCTGAAGTCCGGGGTCCCACGGCGCGAGTGTCATCCAAAGCCCACGATGATCAGCGCCACGACCCCCACACCAGCGACGATCGCAGTGAGGACGAGCAGCAGCGGCGAGGATGGCAGCGGCTCGCTGAGTCGCATCGCTCGCTCGTTGCCCATCCACCTGCTGAATGCGCCTATTCCGCAAGCCAGCCCGCAGATGACCAGGACGGCAGAAGCCAGCCGTATCTCGAGGCCGAGCCGGTCGGTCAGCTGTGCAACGGCGGCGATCGCTACGCCTGCGGCAAGGAAGCCCAGCCCGGTCCGGATCCAGGCCAGGAAGGTGCGTTCGTTAGCGAAGGTGAAGCGTGGGTCGGGTTCCGAGCCCGCCGCGTACACACGGCGCGGCCAGCGACGGTCGCGGTGCTGCGTCGGCGCGCTCACACTCGCGATGCTAGTGCCGATCGTCGGCGTCGTCGCCAGTCGAGGGTTCCGGGTTGGCCAAGCACCACGGAAATGAGGATGAGGAGCGCGCCCAACACTTGCCACTGATTGAGGCGCTGGTCGAGTAAGACCCAGCCGAGCAGGGCCGCCGTGACCGGGTTGAGCAGGGTCAGAAAAGTCACCGCGCTCGCAGACAGCCGCTGCAGTCCCCAGAACCAGAGGGCGTACGCGAGGATGCCGCTGATCACCACGAGGTAGATCAGCCCGCCGATGTTACGCGCCGTGAGATGGTCGGGCAGTCCTTCGATGAGCAAGGTGGCTGGCAGCAGGGTGAGTCCGGCGAGGAGAAACGTCCAGCCCGTGACACCAATGGAGGTCATTCCCTCGGGACGGCCCCAACGCTTGGTCAGCACAGTCGCAGCACTGAACATGACCGCGGCGCCAGCCATGGCTATCAGCCCGACCGCATCTAGCCGTGCGTCTGATCGCAGCACCAACAACGCGACACCTACCGCGCCCATGATGCCGGCGACAATCTGAATCGCGCGAATTCTGGTGCCGAGCAACGGCATAGAGATCACGACGACGATCAACGGACTCAGGGAGTTGATCACGGCCGCGACCCCGCCGGGCAGCCGGTAGGCGGCGATGAACAGCAGCGGGAAGAGTCCGGACGCATAGAGCACCGAGAGGACGAAGAAGCGGGCCATCCAGCGGCGGGAGGGAATCGGGCTGCCGATGATCAACACCAGCCCGGTCGGCAGCGAGCGCATCAGGGCAGCCAGCAACGGACGGCCAGGCGGCAGGAATTCGGTGGTCAGCACGTACGTGGTGCCAAAGATGATCGGCGTCAGCGCCGCTGCGTATCCCCATCCGCCGGTGTGCCGATCAGACGACGCTGCTCCCACGGGCTCACTCTCGGCAGTCACGCGGATTCTTTCGTCGTCTCCGCGGCAATGATCAGATGGCTGGAGCTTGCGGTACTGATCCAGCGTTCGCAGTGGCCAAGATGATCCGGCCCCACATATCCGGACTGCCGGTCAGATCGGTCCATGATCATTGCCTGGCAGGCGGCTGCGACGGTGCCGCGGCACTTCTGATCGCAGGTGACGGCAAGCAGCCGCATGGTCTGCCTGATGGTGTTCACCTCCAACGTCGCCAACGCGTCAGAGGCGATGCTCGGTGCCACAACGACAAGCGGCGTCCTGCTCAAGATCAGCTTCTCCAGGGTGCTGATCAGCTCGCGGAAGCTCTCGATCGCGTCGCTGCAGACCAGCACCGCGGGCCGGTCGAGGACCGACCAGGCGGACCTGGAGTCGGTGATGAAATCGCGCGAAGCGTAGCCGGCGTCGACGGTGACCGTGCGCGGATCGGCAAGTTGTCGGGTGATCGATGCGCGCTCAGCGTCGCTCAGATCGGTCGACACCGCCTCCTCGGGTCTGCGCCGGGCCTGCAGATCGGATAGGTAGTGCGGCGCGGGAGCGTCGGGGTGGAATTGGGGGATGGTCCGGGCCGGGGGCGCGAGCATCTCCGCGGCTCGCTGCTTGTTCCGCCTGCGGTCCCACAGGGCACCAAGGATGATCGCCGCAAGCCCCGCAATGATCAGCACGATCAAGCCGATGCTCCACGGATCCACCTGTTCAGCGTGCCATACGGTCGCCCCAGAGAGCCTGAGTGCAGATTCCTTACAGCTGTGAGCTCGGGAATCGCGCGCCGCCCCAGAGGGGCCTGAGTGCAGATCCCTTACAGCTGCGAGCGTCGGGAATCGCGCGCGCCCGCACGGAGCCAGGCTGGCGCGCCGCTGTCCTGGACGAGCGAGCGCGCAGACACGTTGTTCGTCTGCAAGCGAGTGAGGACGGCAGCGGCCACTAAGCGCCAGCCTCAGCGAGCGGACCGAGCAATGCACAGGGAGCGAGCAATCAAACACAACGCGATGCGCGAGCAGCTGGGGAAAATAGAAGCGTGCCATACGAATCCTGGGTGGACCGCCAGATCCGCGAGGCGATCGAGCGCGGAGAGTTTGACAACTTGCCCGGGCAAGGCAGACCAATCAAGGGCCTGAATGGCCGCGACGATGAGAACTGGTGGGTCAAGGCCTACCTGGAGCGGGAGCAGCTCCCGCTTCCACTGCCGACCTCGCTAGCGCTCCGCAAAGAGGTCATGGCGCTCCCCGAAACGCTGGCCGACATAACAGACGAGACATCCGTACGTGAGATCGTGGCCGATCTGAACCACCGGATCGCAGAGTCGTACCGGCGCCGGCTTGACGGTCCGCCGATCATTGTCAGGCTCGTTGACGTGGAGCAGGCGGTGGCTGATTGGCGCCGACGAAGGTCCTGATCAGGAAGCGCGCCCTTCGACAGGTTCTGGGCGTAGATGAGTCAGCCGGAGGACCCAGGCAGAGAACCGGTGCGTACCACCTCGGCAGCAATGTCGTTCAGCTTGCGGTTGTTCTGCTGGCTAGCACGCACCAGCACCTGAAATGCCCGTTGTTGCTCCAGCCCGTAATGCGCCATCACAATCCCAACCGCAGTGCCGATCGTGCGATTGCTCTGTAGTGCCTTGCGCAGCTGTCCAACGGTGGTCTCAACCTCACCGATCGCCAGGTCCCGCAGCTGATTCATCTGGTCATGAGCCCGTACGCGCGCCAGCAGCTCGGCAGAGTTGAACGGCTTCACGACGAAGTCGTCAGCCCCGGCCGCAAAGGCCTCCAGCGCTGATTCGGCGTCGGCGCGTGCGGTCAGCACGACAACCGGCAGCCGAGCCATTCGCTCGTCTCGCCGAAGCGTGGTGAGAAGGTCGAATCCGCTCTGTCCTGGCAGCATCACATCGGTGATCACGAGGTCGGGTGTGCTGCTGTCCAGCGATGTCAGTGCGGTCTCGACATCGCCCACCGCCTCAACGGCGTACCCGTCCTTGCTGAACAGTCGCGTCAGATAGCTGCGCAAGTCAGGTTCGTCTTCGATGATCAGGAGGCGTCGCCGATCCTCCCCCGACTCGTCCTCGGTCCCCGGTTGGGCTGCGCTTTCGGCCAGATCGGCATTTGGTGGAGGGCCGCTGAAGCGGGGGAGTCGTACCACGAACCGGCTGCCTTCGCCCAGCTCACTGGCCACGTCGACGGATCCGCCGTGCGCGCTGGTCATCTCAGCGACCAGCGCCAAGCCGATCCCCGAACCCGGTTGGTGATCACCATTGCCGACTCGGTGGAACCTCTCAAAGATCTGACCTTGCTCGTCCTGCGGAATGCCGACGCCGGTGTCGGCCACCGTGAGGACCACCTGGCTGTCATCGCCGCTCAGACTTACTGCAACCTCACCCTCCTCGGTGAACTTCACCGCGTTGTTCACCAGGTTGGTCACGATCGTGGTCCACATCATCCGGTCGACGTACGCCCTGAGCGGTTCGGACGGCAGATCGATGCGCAAGTTGAGACGTCCTTCGGTGGCTGGCCGGTACCCCTCGACCACGTCGGCGGTCACCGAAGCCAGATCTATGTCCTCCCGATCCGGAATCAGCGCACCAGACTCGGCACGTGACAGGTCCAGCAGGGCGTCGACGACGCGTTGCAGCCGGTCGCCGGCTCGTACCGACGTCTCAACGGTGTTGCGCGTTGCGGCCGAGAGAACGACGCCAGGCTCATCGAGGATGTCCTGCAATGGAGTGAGCAGCATGGTCAGCGGCGCACGTAGTTCGTGAGTCACGTTCTGGAAGAACTCGGTCCTCGCTCGATCCAGTTCAGCGAGGGCGAGCTGTCGCTTGCGCTCGTTCTGGTAGGACACTGCGTCAGTGACGATGACGCCGAGCTGCCGCGCGGCCATTGCGGCGAAAGCTGTATAGGCCTCGTCCGGACGCCAATAGGGATTGATTCCAAGAACGAGGACGCCGATCGGCTTCCGGGTGCCGAGCATGACGACCGGCAGTATGAAGGCCTGGTCGGGGGTCAGCGGTCCCAGGGGTCCTGGCTCAAAGACGCCGGGATATCGATCCCGCAGTCCAGACACCAGTTGAGTTCCACCGTGCTCCATGACCTCAAGCACCGGTCCACTGGTCGGGGCGACTTCGACCAGCTCGCAGGCGGCGGCGGTGGTGGTTTCGTCAAAGCCGTAGCCGGCCGTGCGACGTGCACCTTCGTGGGGGAGGTCGCGGAGGTACACCGCGGCGAAGGGGACGCTCTTCCGGTTTCTGCCGATCACCTCGACAGCGGCCCGGCAGGTCGATGACAGCGACTCGTCGGCGGTGACCGAAATGGCACCGAGCCTGCGCAGCACCTGGAGTCGTCGCTCGTACAGGATGTGCGGTGTCGTCTCCGTGATCGCATTGAAGAGCCCGACGATCATGCCGTCGGCGTCCCGAATGGCGCTCGTGGAGAACGTAAAGTGCGCCTCCTCGGGATAGCCGTGGCGGTTGATGATGAGCCCTTGATCGCCGCTGTGGTAGGCCCGGCCGGTCTCCATGACCTCCCGCAAACGCTCCTCGCTCGCGGGCCAGGGGTGCGGCCCCACCTCCCTCGCCGGCCGGCCGAGTGCCCATGGGTGCTTCTCCACACCCAGTAGGGGGACGTACGCGTCGTTGTAGAGCATCAGAAGGTCTGGCCCCCAGCTGACCTGGACCGGAAATTCCGAGTCAAGGCAGAGATCCACCAGTAGCCGCAGCAGCGCTGGCCACGATTTGGGCGGACCCAGAGGCGTGGTTGACCAATCCACCTCCTCGTACACCGATCGCATCGAGGACCGGGTTGCCGACCCATCGGCGTCAGGATCGGTGGAGGGGTCTCGTTGAGCATAGGAGGACTCGGTCATGGAGTCTGAGTCCTCCGATCTGTTGCGCTCCCCCGACGGCGGGCGAGGCAACGCGGTTGGGATGTGCTTGGGGGCGACGCAAGCGCGACTTCGCATGTCCTTCCGCGCGCCGACCAATCTAATACCTGGTTCCTGCTGCCCACGTGAACTTCGCAGCATTTGCCAGGGCGGGCGCAGCCTCTGCAGCTGATGCCAGGGTCCGAGCACGTGGTGCTTAGTGGAGGGGCGGTGTCGGCTGACATCTCGCGGGTAAGTCCCTGGCGTGAATGGTTGGGAAGCGCGTAAACAGGTTGTCACGGTGATCGGTGTACATAGTGGTGTCGGGCGAATGCGCGACCGAAAAGGAAGGTCAGGTGATCATGCCCAGTAGGTGGTACCAGGAAGCCGTGATCTACAGCGCGGAGGTATCGGCGTTCCAGGACTCTGACGGTGATGGCCGCGGTGACCTGCGGGGGCTGATCAGCCGCCTCAACTACCTTTCGAGGCTGGGTGTCACTTGCCTGTGGCTGAACCCGATCTATCCGAGTCCCGGCCGCGACGGCGGCTACGACATCAGCGACTACTACGGCATCGATCCGGCATTGGGCAGTCTCGGTGACTTCGCCGACCTCGCCCGAGCAGCCCAGGAGCGCGGCATCCGCATCGTCCTCGACCTGGTCATCAATCACACCTCCGATGAGCATCCCTGGTTCATCTCGGCTCGGAGCGGCCCTGATTCGCCGTACCGCGACTGGTATGTATGGAGCGCCGAGGAACCGCCGAACCGGCATCAAGGCACCGTCTTTCCGGGCGAGCAGACCGAGACCTGGACCTTCGACGAGCAGGCGCAGGCCTGGTACTTCCATCGCTTCTATGACTTCCAGCCTGACCTGAACTGGGCCAATCCCGCCGTACGGGCGGAGATGACCAAGGTAATGAGCTTCTGGGTGCAGCTGGGCGCCGCCGGCTTCCGGATCGACGCCGCGCCGTTCATCATCGAACTGGTGGAGCCCGGCGTCGATCCCGGCCCGAAGGACTTTTCGATCATGGACTCGTGGCGGCAAGACACGCAGTGGCTGCGCGGAGACTCGGTGCTGCTCTGTGAGGCCAACGTGCCTCCGAGCGAGGTCGCTACCTTCGTGGGCAGCCGGCCCGACGGCCCGAGCGACCGGGCGCAGATGATGTTTGACTTCCTGCTCAACCCGCGTCTGTGGCTGTCGCTGGCTCGCAGCGACGCGGAGCCGCTCATCGAAGCCCTGACCACGGCGGTGAAGTTGCCCGAAGGCGGGCAGTGGGTCAGCTTCCTGCGCAACCACGATGAGCTGGACCTGAGTCGACTGACCGACGAACAGCGCGGCGACGCCTTTCGGGTCTTTGCCCCACGCCCTGAGATGCGGCTGTACGGTCGCGGCATTCGTCGCCGGTTGGCACCGATGCTGCACGGTGATGTCCGCCGGATCGAGCTGGCCTACGCCCTGCAGTTCTCGATGCCTGGCACACCGGCCCTGCGGTACGGCGAGGAGATCGGGATGGGGGAAGACCTGAGCCTGGACGGGCGCGACGCGGTCCGCACACCGATGCAATGGGACGACACCGCGAATGCTGGCTTCAGCACAGCCGCGCCTGAGGCGCTGTTCCGACCTGTGCCAATGAGCGGTCGGTTCGGCGCAAAGAAGATCAACGTACGCGCGCAGCAACGCGACCCCAATTCGCTGTTGCGTTGGTTTGAGAACCTGATCCACACCGTGCGCAGCGCTCCGGAGATTGGCACTGGTACCTGCTCGGTCGTCGACGCCCCGCTGCCGCGTTCTGTGCTCGCACACCGATTTGACGCGCCAGCCGGGTCGATCTTGCTGCTGCACAACTTGGCCGACACTGCGGTCACGGTGGACATTGGGCCGTTGCCGGGCATCGACGGCGCGCCGTACGACCTGTTCCTGGACGGCCCGTATCCGGCACCAACCAAGAAGCTAGCAGGCCTCACGCTCAACGGCTGGGGCTACCGATGGATACGCCTGTCCCGAAGTGATCAAGGTTAGGCGGGCGATACCAGACTTGGAGGGCCGATGCGTGCATGGTTGCGTGATCATGGACTGCTGATCGCGAACCTGTTGCTCTTTGTGATCTTCTTTGGCGGCATGGTGCTGTCGGGCGTTCGGGTCTATAACTCCCAGCAGCTCGAGCACGGCGGGCAGCCGGTCTCGCTGAGTCGTTACCTGTTGAGTGGCGACTTTTTCGAGGCGACCTTCGAGAACTGGGAGAGCGAATTCCTCCAAATGGGGATGTACGTCGTGCTGACCGCCTTCCTCTTTCAACGGGGGTCCTCGGAGTCGAAGCCCATTGACGAGCCTGCGCCTCAGGACGAGGACCCCCGCGAAGCGGCAGACCATCCGGATGCGCCCTGGCCGGTACGCCGCGGCGGTTGGGTCCTGACGGCGTACGAGCACTCGCTCTCGGGCCTGTTCTTCATCTTGTTTTTCGCATCGATCGTCGGGCACGCCATAAGCGGCGCCAAGGCATACAGCGATGAAGAGCTGGCGCATGGCGGTCAGCCGGTGAGCACACTGCAGTACCTGGGCACCTCGCAGTTCTGGTTCGAGGCATTTCAGAACTGGCAGAGCGAGTTTCTGGCTGTGGCCGTGATCGTCGGAGCTTCGGTCTACCTGCGACAGCGTGGATCGCCCGAGTCCAAGCCGGTCGCCGAACCACACCACGAGACAGGTGCCTGATCGAGCCAACCTACAGCGCCACATCTCAGGGGGCGGTTTGGCTCGTGGCTTGGGGGTAACTGAGCCAACACGACTCGATACTTCAAGGAGGCAAGATGAGCCAGCCCGCACAGCAGCAAGAAGTGCCTGGCATTCAATCGAAGATGACGCCAGTCCCGGACTGCGGCGAGGAGAGCTATCAAGGTAGCGGAAAGCTCACCGGCAAGGTCGCAGTCATCACCGGCGGCGACTCCGGCATTGGGAGGGCCGTGGCCATCGCATACGCGCGGGAAGGCGCCGACGTGTTGATCTCCTACCTCAGTGAGGACTCCGATGCCAAGGACACGGCGAGTTTTGTCGAGCGGGCCGGTCGACGGGCCGTACTGGTGAAGGGCGACCTTGCGGACCCGCAGCACTGCCGGGAGATCATCAAGACCGCGGTCGATGAGCTTGGTGGACTGGACATCTTGGTGAGCAATGCCGCCTTCCAGATGAGTCACGACTCGCTGGAGGAGATCTCCGATGAGGAGTGGGACTACACGTTCGATACCAACGTCGGCGCGATGTTCCGTTTGTGCAAGGCCGCCATCCCGCACATGAAGTCTGGCTCGTCCATCATCGGCAGCTCATCGGTGAACTCCGACATGCCGTCGCCGCAGCTTGCTCCGTACGCCGCCACTAAGGCGGCGATCGCCAACTTCTGCGCCAGCCTGGCCCAGATGCTGGGGGAGAAGGGTATTCGGGTCAACAGCGTCGCTCCGGGACCGATCTGGACACCCTTGATCCCGGCGACGATGCCCCCAGAGAAGGTAGAGAAGTTTGGCGAGAACACTCCACTCGGTCGGGCGGGCCAGCCCAAGGAACTTGCGCCGGTCTATGTCCTGCTCGCCTCTGATGACGGCAGCTACATCTCTGGCGCTCGGATCGCGGTGACCGGCGGACGGCCGATTCTCTGAGGTACGGACATGACGCTGCCGCGGGAGGTGGATGCGGTCGTCATCGGAGCGGGCCCCAACGGGTTGGTGGCGGCCAACCGGTTGGCCGAGGCCGGCTGGGAGACCCTGCTCCTTGAGGCGCAGCCAGACGTCGGGGGCGCCGTACGCAGTGATCGGGAACTTCATCCGGATTTCGTCTCCGACACCTTCAGTGCCTTCTACCCGATGGCGGCCGCCTCACGGGTGATCAACAGGTTGCACCTGGAGGATTACGGGCTGCGGTGGTGTCATGCCCCTGCGGTGCTTGGGCATCCACTGCCGAACGGACGCTGGGTGATGTTGCACCGCGACCTGGATGTCACCGCGAAGCTGCTGGACGAGGAGCATCCTGGAGACGGTGACGCTTGGCGCGTCCTGCATGATCAATGGCGGCGAATCGGTCCGAGCTTGGTGGACGCCTTGGTCACGCCGTTCCCACCAATGGGAGCCGCAGTCCGGACCATGATCAAGTTACCGACAGTCGGTGGAATGTCCTTCGTACGCGAAATGCTGGCTCCCGCGTCCACCGCCTTTGGGGAGCGGTTCGGCAGTCAGGCCGTACGGTTGTTGCTTGCCGGAAACGCCCTGCACGCAGACATTGCGTTGGATGGGTCGGGTTCGGGCTTCCTCGGGCTGCTGTTGATCATGCTGGGTCAGACCGTCGGGTTCCCGGTTCCGGAGGGGGGTGCCGGCAAGCTCGCGGAGGCGATGCGCGACCGCTTCCTCCGTTACGGGGGAGAGGTGGTCTGCAACGCCGAGGTGACCAAGATCGCCGTTGATCACCGCCGTGTGGTTGGCGTACAGGTTCATGATCAACTTGTGCGGGCCCGTCGCGCGGTGCTGGCCGATGTAGCCGCCGAGCATCTCTACGGCCGGCTGGTGACGTTCGATGAGCTGCCTCCGAAGGTGCGGGCCAAGATGGCCGGTTTCCGCCGCGACCCTGCGACCGTCAAGATCGACTACGCCCTCAGCGGCCCAGTGCCGTGGAGCGCCCCGCCCCCGTACGCTCCGGGAACCGTTCATATCAGCGACTCCTATGAGGAGCTGGTCATCGGCTGCGCCCAGCTGAGCACCGGCCACATCCCGGAACGCCCGTTCCTGCTGGTGGGGCAGATGACCACCGCGGATCCGACGCGGTCGCCGGAGGGTACTGAGTCATTGTGGGCCTACACCCACGTACCTCAACGTGTACTTGGGGACGCAGGCGGAAATCTCACGGGGTCGTGGGACGCTGACGAAGCCGAGCGGTTCGCCGACCGCATGCAACACCGCATCGAGCAGCGGGCACCCGGATTCTCGGACCGCATCCTAGCGCGTCGCATCTTGACTCCACAGGACATGGAACGTCGCAACGCGAGCCTGATCGGCGGCTCTATCAACGGCGGAACTGCGGCCCTCGACCAGCAGTTGATCTTCCGACCCATTCCCGCCCTGGGCCGCGCGAGCACACCGATCCGCGGGCTCTACCTAGCATCCTCCTCAGCCCACCCAGGCGGCGCGGTACACGGCGCCTGCGGCATGAACGCGGCCCGCGCCGCGTTGGCACACGCGCGACTTACACCGCGCCATGCCTACGGCGGGCGCCCTAGCAAGGAGTTCGATAGGGCGGACCGGGCCACCGCCAAAGGCTAAGACGCTTGAATCCAAAGGAACGCTGGACTGCACGTATCGCAGGACCCGACCAAGGCCCTTTGGCGGTGGCACGGTAAGCCCTGTCGAACGACGTGTGGAATGCAAGTCGTCGAGGATGGCGTTTTTTACGTGCGACCTTCGGCCAGGTAGGCGAGCCGGCGCAGGGTCTCGCGGTTGCGTACGTCGATGCCGGCCACCCGTACCGGCTGCGGAACCAGCTGAGTAGGGCCGTCTGTGACGTCTTCGGCGATCGAAACCAAGGAGCCGTCGGTCTCTGCTTGGACGGAGATCTCTACTCGAGCTTTGCCAACTGGCCAGCCTCGAGCTTCCAGCACCAGTCGCTGGCCGGGCTCGA
>DASUYM010000035.1:0-9508 GCA_036377435.1 Propionibacteriaceae bacterium | reverse complement strand
TCTCGATGAGCACGGTGGCGCGAATGGTTCCTACGGGGAGACTTACGAAGTCCTGAGCATACCGAAATATCTCGTTCCAGAGCCGCACCTCCAGGTGGCTTTCGGTCTTCGGCAGGTAGAAGTACGGGCCACTTCCGCGGTCCAGCAACTCGCGAGCATTGTGAAAGAAGTACAGACCGAAGTCCACAAAGGCGCCTACCGTCGGCTTGCCATCCACGAGGATGTGCCGCTCGTCCAAGTGCCAGCCACGCGGACGTACCACAAGAGTTGCGAGACGACCTTCGTTGAGCCGGTAGGGCTTGCCTTCAGGAGACTCGAAGGTCAGGCGCCGGCGCACCGCATCGGCAAGTACGACCTGGCTGGATATGACGTTCGTCCAATGAGGAGTGTTCGCATCTTCCAGGTCGGCCAACCAGACGCGCGCCCCTGAATTCAGCGCGTTGATCGCCATTTTCGGCTCGGGGGGTCCGGTGATTTCGACTCGTCGATCGACAAGGTCGGCCGGTGCTGGAGCCACGGTCCATTCCGACGTACGCACCTCCCGCGTCTCGGGAAGGAAATCCGCCGTTGCCGCCCGGGACATCTCTTCTCGGCGGACGCGCCGACTGCGAAGTAACTCATCGCGCCGTCCACCAAAGCGCCGCTGCAGCTCCTCCACGAACGACAGGGCATCCGGCGTCAGAATCTCCTTGCCACGCTCGTCGATGCGGCCAACGGCCTGGATGTCGGATGCACGGTCGTCCATGTCCTACCTCGCTTACCTGGCGGCTTCGGCCGCAAGTTGCGCGCGCGCTGATGTCGCTCACAGGGCGCCTGGACGCATGTGTCCAGTCAGCCGAAGGGTCAGCGAACGCTCCTGCGACGACTAAAATCGGCTTGCAGCGATTGGCGAGACCGGATGTTACATTCTGTATCGCGGAAGACCTGCATCCGATCGGGCCGCGGAAGGCGGAGCGTGTGGCTAAGACCGGCAAAGGCGAAGCTGAAGACGACCCCGGCGGAGGGGTCCAGTCCGTCGAGCGCGCCTTTGAGATCCTCGAGGTGATCGCCAAGAGCGGCGGAGAACTATCTTTGTCCGAAATCGCGGAGGGCACGCACATGCCCGCGGCGTCGATTCATAGGCTCATTCGCACGCTTGTCACCCTCGGATATGTACGTCAGGAACCGTCACGCCGATACGGTTTGGCCGTTGGGCTGATCCGGCTCGGAGATGGCGCCGCCAAACGGCTGGGGACATGGGCCCGGCCGGTGCTCGCCGGGTTGGTCGAGAAGATCGGGGAGACAGCGAACCTCGCGATCCTGGAAGGCTCACACGCACTTTATGTCGCTCAAGCGCCTGGGCGGCACTCGATGCGGATGTTCACCGAGGTCGGAGCCCGAGTTCACCTTCACTCCACTGCCGTCGGCAAGGCTCTATTGGCTCAGTTGACCGACGACGAGGCATCCAAAATCTTGGAGCTGTCCGGTATGCCGGCCCTGACAGATCACACAATTACCGACCCGACGGTGCTCCGACACGATCTAGCGGTGACTCGGGCACGTGGCTACGCCATCGACGAGGGGGAGCAGGAGACCGGCGTGTCATGTGTCGCCGTGCCAGTTCCGGGAGCACCCGTCCTTACCGCAATCTCGTTCTCCGCTCCCGCTCCCCGCTTGACGCCTGACGTCATCCGGCGTGCAGCGCCCGCGCTGCTGGAGGCCGCCGAAACGTTGACCGCCCGGTTAACTGCCGAACGCGCTGTCACCGGCTGACTGTTGGCTTGCAGCCGATCGCAAGGCGCCGACTCGGAGCACGCCAGGTTGGATGCGGGACGCAAGCAGAAACCGTCTGCGCTCCGATCTCGCGCACGAGCACCTCGGTCTTGACGCCCCACAGGATGTCGGCCTAGGTTACTCCGCATAGTGGAACAATAATTCTGCTAGACGTTGATTGTCTCGAGGTCGCTCACGGCACAAGGCGCGTTGGGAGCGCGTCCAGATCCGGGAACGAGCCGAGGTGACTAACAACTGGCTCATCTAACCCGGCTGCGACTGGAGAGGTTGCTGCCAGAATGACTTTGTCCACTCATGTGCTGGACGCCAATAGCGGGCGCCCGGCACCTAACGTGGCTCTGACGCTGCACCGCCGGGCCGAGACTGGGACGTGGGAGCCGGTCGGCGAGGGTGTTACCGACGACGACGGACGGTGCCGCACCTTGGCTCCGGAGGGCCTGCGGGCCGCCATCTATCGTCTGGACTTCGATACCGGAGCCTACTTTGTGGCAACCGGGCAGAAGGGGTTCTACCCCGAGGTGTCCATCGTCTTCGAGGTGACCGAGCCCACGCGGCACCATCACGTGCCACTGCTTTTGTCTCCGTTCGCATACTCCACCTACCGAGGGAGCTGAACTATGGGTGTCAAGCTTGGCTACAACCAGTACGGCAAGGCCGAGAATCGGGTCGTTCGGGTGTTCCGCGACTCAGATCCGCATGAGATTGTCGACTACAACGTCAGCGTCGCACTCTCCGGCGGGCAGGAAGCCCCGCACCTCACCGGCGACAACGCACCAACGTTGCCGACCGACACACAGAAGAACACCGTGTACGCCTTCGCGGCGGAAGATGATGTGGTGGCCCAGCCGGAGTCGTTCGGCATTCGCCTAGCCCGCCACTTCGTTGACAACACCGAGCCGATCACCTTCTCCCGCGTGGGGCTCGAAATGTACCCGTGGACGCGGCTGGACAACCCGCACGCCTTCGTCCGGGAGGGACGTTACGTCCGGACGGCGACCGTCACCTACGACGGCACGACCACATGGGTCGTTTCGGGGATCAAGGACCTGGTCATTCTCAAGTCGACTGACTCGGAGTTCTGGGGCTACATCGAGGACAGATACACCACCCTGCAACCGACCCGCGACCGGATCATGGCCACCTCGCTCAAGGCCCAGTGGTGGCACGGCGGCACCGACGTGGACTGGGGCAAGTCGTACGACACGGCGTTGCAGGCGATGCTCGACAGCTTTGCCGGGCATCACAGCCTGGCATTGCAGCACACGCTGTACGAGATGGGGGCAGCGGTGATCAATGGTCAGCCTGGTATCGCCGAGATCCGCTTCTCCGCGCCCAACAAACATCACTTCATCTACGACCTTGCCCGATTCGACATCGAGAACAACAACGAAGTGTTCCATGCTGACGACCGTCCGTACGGGCTGATCGAGGCGACAGTCCGTCGCGATGACGCCGGAGATCCCGGCCTGGCTTTCGATCCTGGTCAGGGCTGGTAAACGAAAGATAACGAGAGGGTTCGACGGCGCCCGTAGGAATTCGGCGACCGAGAAGGTGACGTCAGTGTCCGAAAGACCGTACGAGCTCACACAGACTCCCGAGGGAATGGTGGCGCGGGTGCGCCTACGGGGAAGTTCGGTGTTGTCGTCCCCGCTCATCAACCGTGGCACCGCATTCACGCTCCAAGAACGTCATGCACTCGGATTGACCGGCCTGCTGCCGAGCGGTGTGTCCACAATGGAAGGTCAACTACGCCGCACCTACGCCCAGTACAGCCGGCAGCCGGATGACCTGAACAAGAACGTGTACCTGGCGAACCTCCGGGACCGCAACGAGATCCTGTTCTACCGGCTGCTAACCGAGCACCTCCAGGAGATGCTGCCGATCGTCTACACGCCCACAATCGGGAAGGCCATCGAGCGGTTCAGCCACGAGTTCCGCCGCACCCGCGGGGTGTACCTGTCCGTGGACGCCATCGAGGCCGTGGAGGTGTCATTTCGCAACCTCTGGATGGCCCCCGAGGACGTCGACCTCATCGTCGCGACCGACTCCGAGGGCATCCTCGGCATTGGCGACTGGGGCGTGGGTGGGATCGAGATCGCCATCGGGAAGCTGGCGGTCTACATCGCGGCGGCGGGTATCCATCCGCGCCGCGTGATTCCTGTCGTTCTCGACATGGGCACAGATAACCTTGCGCTGCTCAACGATGAGATGTACCTCGGCAACCGCCACGCCCGGGTACGTGACCAGCGCTACGACGACCTCATCGATGCCTACGTCACGACGGCAACGAAGCTGTTCCCGAACGCGATGCTGCACTGGGAGGACTTCGGAGTCAGCAACGCCCGGCGCATTCTGAACAAGTACGCCGACCACGTCTGTACGTTCAACGATGACATGCAGGGCACTGCGGCGGTGGTGCTGGCTGCCGCGTTCTCCGGCGTACGGACGGCCGGGTCCCGCCTGCGGGACCAGCGGGTCGTCATCCACGGTGCAGGCACCGCGGGCATCGGCATTGCGGACATGATGGTCGACGTCATGGTCCGGGAAGGGCTGTCCTTGGAGGAGGCCAGGCGGCGGTTCTGGGCCACTGATCGTTCGGGGTTGATCACCGACGACCCGGCCGCCAGCCGGCGCGACTTCCAGGTGCCGTACGCCCGACCCGCAGCGGAGGTCGCGGGCTGGTCGAGCCAGGGCGACGGCATCAGCCTCGCCGATATCGTGCGAAACGCAGAACCCACCATGTTGATCGGCACATCGACTCAGCCAGCCGCATTCACCGAGCAGATCGTCAAGCAGCTGGCGTCCAAGGTGGAACGGCCCATCATCATGCCGCTGTCCAACCCGTCGTCGAAGTGCGAGGCACTACCCAATGACCTAATCCGCTGGACCGGGGGACGCGCCCTGGTGGCGGCCGGCAGTCCGTTCGCGCCAGTCACCTACGAAGGCCGCGCTTACCAGATCGCGCAAGCCAACAACGCCCTGATCTTCCCCGGCCTCGGGCTTGGGGTGACCGTGGCGCGGGCAAGCAGAATCACCGACGGGATGCTCGCGGCGGCGGCCGACACTGTCGCGGCGCTGTCGGACGCCACCGCCGTCGGCGCGTCACTGCTGCCGTCGGTAGACGAGCTGCGGATGGTGTCAGCGGCGGTCGGAGTCGCGGTCGCGGAGGCGGCAGACTCGGAAGGGCTGGCCCAGGCGGACCTCCACAACCCAGTCCAGCAGATTCACGAGGCGATGTGGCGCCCGGCATATCCGAAGATCGAGCTCGCGTGACCGACGCCCTGTGCCAGCCCGTGCTGCGAGCGGCTCCTCCCATACTGTCCTCGGTGAAGTGGATCGCTATTCGGCAATAGACGCCCTAGGCAAGCAAGCATTCCCTGAGGTCACCAATTCCGCGTCGTCGCGATTTGCGGATTCCTTGAGGGACCGGATGATTAAGACGGCAGGCAGGTTCTTTCGCGCCATCCTGTGCTGCTGGGGCTGGCGATAGGGCTCGTCGCTGTGAACCCACGGCCTGTGCTGGCCAGCGTTGGCCCTGTGCTCGACGACGTGCGCGTCGATCTTGGCGCTAACGGGGCGCTGGCGGCTCTCCTGGTTTCGCTTCCAGTGGTAACCGCCCAGAACCGTGCCGGCGGCTGCGGACGCGGACTGATCTGAGGCAACGACGCGACGACGGCATGCGGACCCATCGCCGGGCGACCTAGCGCCGGGCGCCACAGCGCCGCCACGGTGGACCGGGGAGACCAGCCCCGCTCCCGGGTTCGGCGGAGCTGGATGGCGTTAGCAGTGCCCCCCACACCTCATCCGTGAGCTGCCGCCGAAATCAGAGTTCAAGCGCGCAAGGCGGCGGTTCCCATCACCAGCTGAGCTCGATCTCAATCTCGCGCTCCTCGTCCTCGAACTCGATCTCGAGCTTGAAGTCGACCTCGTCGGGCACGTGCACCTGAAGTGCACGCCGCCGCGGTCGAACTCGACGTCGTTGTGCCGGGCGAGAGCGTCGGCAAGAGCGTGCGGGCGAGCGGCGGCGTCCTCGCGGCTAAGCCGCTCCTTCTCGGTGATCTCCATCTGGTTGTTCATGTTGGCCTCACTGGTGTTGAGTTTGCGAGCTTTGTTGCGGCCGAAGGCGATTCGCGCCAGCTCCACAGTGCCGGCTCGGATGCCATCGGGAGCTATCGCCGAGGGTGAGGCGCCTGGGTGCTCGCGGGCGATGCGCACCCAGAGGACTCCGGGGCGAATGCGAAAATGCAGTGGCGCATCGAGGACAAGCGCCTCGCCGTCGATCACGGCGGGGGCGGCTGGTCCGCATCGATCTCGAAGGGGTGAGGTGTGCGGGAACGAGCATGGCGGAGCCAGGCTACAACGATGTCGACCTCACTGCCCACGCAAGGATCGCAATGGCCAGCAGCACCGGTGCCTGGATACCAATGGCCGCAAAAATGCGGCCATTGGCTCTCGGTGCGTCTTGGACACGGCCCGCCTGAGAGCGTCGATGTTCGAATAATGCGGCTGTCGTCAAAGGAGTCTGACCAGTGGCACAGGGCTTGGAGCAGGTGCCGAGAATCGAACTCGCACGGCGAGCTAGGAAGGCGAAACCGAGGGCGCGCTGACCAGGTAATTTCCCTTACGCGGCATCGCGGTGGCTACGACGGTCGTCGTCGTGCTCCTGCTCGCGGTGGGCGCCGGCGTCACTAACTTCTCCCGGGATGGCGAAGGGTTTCTGGGCGAATGGTGCCCCGAGGCGCTGGCTTTCGACACAATCGGGGCAACGCTTGTCGTGACGGGGTCACTGTGCTTGTTCGCGCTGGCGCAGCATCGCCTGACATCGCAGGCTCCAGTGCTGGCGGGCAGCGCGCGTGCCGCCTACGCAGCCGTCATGCTGCAGGCGCCCGTCCTCCTCAGTCTGGAGATCGCGGGACGATCAGTCGATTTGCCGCCGCTGGTCAAGGCTGTGTTGGTTGGGACGCTTGCGGTCGCCGCCTCCTTTGGTTTGGGGTGGGTGCTGGTGAGACATACCCCCCTGGCAAGATCATCTGAGAGTGCTGGTGGATCAAGCCCAGGTCGCAACGTCGGAGGCCAGCAAGTCCCAGGGCGCCCAGCGCCGCCGCCCGGCAATCAGACCGATCAGTGGGATGGGAAGGGAGTGCAATCCCATTAGCCCATCAAACGTCGCCGCGTACGGCGAGATGTTCAGCACTCGCTTGTCAAGTCGTGCGAACTCACCAAGCAGATCGATGAACAGGAGCAGCGCAAGCACCGACCCGGAGGCAGCACGGCAGCGCTTGGCGCGAGCCGATCAGCCCTCCGCCCGATCATGGCACAAGGCCGGCTCGCTCCGCCCGACATGCGCTAGCCTGAGGTTTCGTCGCTCCGAAGCATGCGGCCGTTTGAGGCACGGCTGAGGTAGGACAGCAGGCGTGAACGCACAAAATGCCTTGTCAGGCGGATGTAGTTCAATGGCAGAACATCAGCTTCCCAAGCTGACAGTGCGGGTTCGATTCCCGTCATCCGCTCTACAGAATTACCCCTGGTCAAAGGCCCTTTTTCGCGAACGTCCCGGCTCGACGGCGATCATTGCGGCTCGGTCGGGCCCTCCACGGGCCCTACGACATTCGGTGTCACCCACAGCTCCCGGACCTCCCGCCAGCGGACTGCGGGATTGAAGTTTCCGCGATGCCACGGCTGCCCGTGCTCGTTGACAAACACCAGCTCGTCAGAGCCGTCGAGAGAATTAGGTGTCCAGGTGGTGCTGGAGGTCGGGCGGGATGCCGGCCAGAAAGGAGACCGTGCTGATGCCGGCCCTCGATTTCGGCGGTCCTAGCTGAAGGCCGCCGGGACCCTGAGGAACTGTCGGCGAATGCGGACGGTGTGTCGTTCCACCCGCAAGCCCGAGCAGTCGGCGCTCATTCAGCCAGCGGGTTCCAGCTGGAGTGTGGTCTTGGCAGCGGAGTCGGAAGTCATCCGTGTGACATAGCTGCTGCCATAGCGGCCGTACTTGACGCGGTAGGCCTCGTCGATCCGGGCGCGCGAAGCTCGGGCCCAGCCACTTCACCGAATCGGACCCGAAACTCCTCGCCGCCCGAGCGGAATCCGCTGCTCGCACGGCGGCCCCCGGCAGGATGGCCGCGGTCCCTGCCAATGACAGTACGACCGCTGAGCCCCTGGCTGGGATGCCTTGTCAGTACACCTTCCATCAGGGTCTCCCACGCCGGCTGCAAACCGGGTTTCCTAGATAAGGTTGACGGGCCCCTTCAGGTCGGGGGTTCGGCCGCGCGGTACTGCCGGCTCCGCCGATCAGCCGCCGATTCGAGGAGATCTTCATGCGTGGTGTGGTCATGCATAGCCCAGGGGACGTGCGCGTCGAAGAGCGCGAGCGCCCGCAGATTGTGGAACCGACGGACGCGATCATCCGCGTCCCTGCGTCCTGCATCTGCGGATCGGACCTGTGGCCCTACCGGGGCATCGGGGAGACGAACGGCCCGACTCCGATGGGTCATGAGTACGTCGGGACCGTGGAGGAAGTCGGCGATGCCGTGAGCACGATCAAGCCCGGCCAGTTTGTCATCGGCTCCTTCTTCGCCTCCGACAACACCTGCGAGATTTGCCAGGCCGGTTACCAAACCCACTGCGTTCAGCGCCAGCCCGCCGCCACGACCGGTGCCCAGTCTGAATTTGTGCGGATTGCGCTGGCTGATGGCACGTTAGTAGCAACACCCGGCCAGCCTGAGCCCGAGCTGATCCCGTCACTGCTGGCCGCCTCAGACGTGCTGGGAACAGGATGGTTCGCCGCGGTGGCCGCCCAGGCCGGACCCGGGAAGACGGTCGCGGTGGTCGGGGACGGGGCCGTGGGCCTACTGGCGGTGCTTGCAGCCAAGCAACTCGGCGCCGAGCGGATTATCGCAATGAGCCGCCACGATCCCCGGCAGAAGCTGGCCCGCGAGTTCGGCGCCACCGACATCGTCGAAGAGCGCGGCGACGAAGGCGTGGCAAGGGTCAAGGAGCTGACCGGAGGGTTCGGCGCACACAGCGTCGTCGAAGCCGTCGGCACCCAGGAGTCGCTGATGCAGGCCATCCGCTCAACCCGTCCCGGCGGCCACCTCGGCTACGTCGGGGTCTTCCACGACGTGGAACTTCCCGTCGCGGATTTGTTCTTCTCGGGCATCAACCTGCACGGCGGCCCCGCCCCGGTCCGCCGGTTCCTGCCCGAGTTCATCGACCTGATCTGGAACCGGCGGATCGATCCCGGCAAGGTGTTCGACCTGGAGCTCCCGCTAGACCAGGCAGCGGCCGGCTACGAGGCGATGGACAGCCGGCAGGCCATCAAGGTCCTCCTCCGCTCCTGACACAGCCGCAAAGCACAGTCCCAACCTCAAAGCACGAGCCCGCGGCCGGCGAGCCGGAGATTACACATCGCCATGGACCGTCGATTGAGTCGCCTCCAGTTTGTGTATGCTCCGCCGATCGGGTCCAGTTCGCCAACGGCCGGATCCTTAGAAGTGGCGCGCCTCCCACTCCACTGGGGGCCGGTACTCGACCAAGTGCTTGGCGGCCGCATCGACTTCTTCAGGCGTCAAGAGCACCACCGTCCGTACGCTCGCGCCCCCCGCCTCACTAACGGCAAGTGCGAACGCGGCGGCACTCTCGTTGTCAGGAAGGTCGGCGACGGCGAAGGCGTCATGGTCGCCGAAGGCGAAGTAGAAGTGCTCCAGCCGTCCCCCAACACTCTGGGCGGCTCTGG
>DASUYM010000034.1:0-5019 GCA_036377435.1 Propionibacteriaceae bacterium | reverse complement strand
GGTGCCGCGGGCCCTGCTTCCGCCGGCCGTGCTCGTACTCGGTGTCTGCGGTGTTGCGTGTCGCCTTGGGGCTCGAGCCGGTGCTCGGCAGTGCGTGGTGGACGATTGGTCGGGTTGGGTCGTTGCAGCCGTCGTGGCTTTTACGACCACCGCTTGTTGGCCCCGCGATGGGACAGGTGGTCCGCTATTGTCCCGACTCTCGCCGCTGTGGTCAGGGCCATCAAGATCAGCGAGAGGATCGCCAAGATGCTCGTCTGGAGGCGCCAGTCAGGGCAGGAGGGACCGTCACGTACGAACCGCGGCACAGCCCTGAGTCCACGACGTCTAACGCACAGGGCCTTAGGCCCGTGCAAAGGGGGCCCTTTGGGGCTGCCGCAGGGGCATTTGGGCTCTACCAACCCTCACCTCGTCGGAGCACCCTCAGCTCATGAGCACCATACGTGCTCCTCGGGAATCTGACGCTCGCACTGCCGGGCGAGGCGAGTCGGTGCCCGCGCCTTCACTGCTGCTGCGCTGGACTCGAGTCGGCGCCGCCTGCGGCTTCCTCGCGGCACTCTCGTACGCGCTGGGCTCGGCCGGGTTATCGGCTGACCTAGATCTCGTGACCGCGTGCGTGCTCGGTCCGGCTTTGATGGGCTTCTCCATGGGCCTTTACCACGTCCTTCGTACGCATCGCCGAACCGTCAGCCTGGATCTGGGACTGATGGCCAACCTCGCCGCTGGTGTCACCGTGACCGTGATGCTGTTAGCGCAGCTTGGCCTCACCCGTTGGTTCGAGCTGCAGTTCGGGACGGGGTCCACCGACAGTTCCGAGAGGGCGCTGCAGGCCGCATTCGAGGCCGGTAACGGTATCCAGCTGGGCCTGGACGTTGCCTGGGATGTGTTTCTTGTCCTGGGCGCAGTGCTGTTGGCCTGCAACATGTGGTACCACCCGCGATTCGGTCGCATCCTGGCTGTCTCAGGGTGCGCGATTGCGGCCGCGCTGATCGTCACAAATCTCGCCGTTTTTCCTGAGCCGCCGGGACACAACGTGATCGATCTCGGGCCGGTCATCGGGTTGTGGTACCTGATCGTGACAGTTCGACTGGCGATGTCAGGTCAATGGGCCGCCGAGCACGAGGTATCCGACGCCTGAGCAGCTCCGCAGATCACAGAAGGAGCTGGCTACCAGCTCGAGGAGGATGTCATGCGGGCACGAGTCGTGGCAGACATGGCGGGTGACGAAGCCCCGATTCGCCACGGGCCCGCAGCAAGTATGCGTATCGATCGCAGGCGGCTGGCTGGGCGGTCGGTTCTCGCCGCTCCGTTCGTGCTATCCCTGCTTCTCGCGCTGGTGCTTGGCCCGGGAAGGATCGACAGCAGACACGGGTCGTTCATTGGGTTAGCCGTTGTGTCACTGATCGCGGCGCTGCTCATGCTCGGCGTAAGAGCAGGGCTGCTGATCCCGGTCGGCGTCGCAACGTTCCTCGTTTTCCCGGTGCTGGCGGGTCTGGGATTTCATTTCGCGCCGGAGTGGGCTCGGCAGATCATCGCCATCGTCTTCTACGGGTCGATGCTCGCCTCGCTAGCGGCCGTGCTGACCGGAACAGTGTTCGTGCTGCGCGGGTGGAGCCGGCGGATGCGGCTGATAGGCGTCTCGGTCTTGGCTGTCTTGGTACTTCTGATCGGGTTGGCCGCGGTGCGTGGCTTCGGCTCAGCGCCTCCGGATCAGACCGCAACCTCTGGAGCCGAGACCGCAGCGGTGAACCTGGGGCCCACAATCAACACGACGCACAGAGAGTCCGAAGCGTCCTTCACCGCCGACGGTCGAACAATGTATTTCAACTGCGACGACTACGACATCTGCGTCTCGCATCTGAGCGGCAGCTGGGAACATGCCCAGTGGACAACGCCCCAAATCCTGGGGCCGCCGATCAGCACGGCCTACATCGAGGTCGAGCCATGGATCAACCCCGCCGGCGACAGACTGTACTTCACCAGCACCCGACCCTTCGGGCGTGGTGACAGCCTGCCCGGCCTGGCGACCTACGTCGACGCCCTCGGCCGGATCACGCTCCTGACCACGGACAGGCTAGGCAGTAGCCTCCTTGGCGGGCTCGGCGAGGACGACATCTGGGTGAGTGATTTGATCGACGGTGCCTGGTCAGAGCCACGGAACCTCAGCGACGTTAGCGGTGCACCCCCGATCAACACGTCGTTCTTCGATCACTGTCTATCGGTCTCCGCCGACGGGAACGAGGCCTTTTGGACATCCACACGTCCCGGCGGGTTCGGCGGCAACGACATCTGGACCTCACGCCGCATCAACGGCGAATGGAGCCCCGCCCAGAATCTTGGGTCGACGGTCAACGGGCCGGGCAGTGAACACCACTCGATCCCTACGCCTGAGGGCACCGCGCTGTACCTCACCAGCGACCGCGTCGGCGGATTCGGCGCCGACGACATCTACATCGCCGCCCGCGATTCGAATGGACAGTGGGGGAGCATGACCAACGCCGGTGCGACGTTGAACGGGCCCGGCAACGACCGCTGCGGGTCCTGGACACCGGATGGCGAGATCTTCCTTTTCGACTCCGATCGAGGCGCCGGCTTCGGCAGCAAGGACCTGTGGTGGACCCAGTCCTGGAAATGATGGCGGACCCAGGCTGGTAGCGCTTGTCGCTGCCATCATTTACCACCCCGACCATCTTCATCGGTCGTGGGCAACAGAGCCGCCCCGGATGTTCTTCCCATCCTCGTGAGTCGGCCACGCTAATCGCCGACTGGTTCTCGCTCGCAGGGGCCGGTGGGACGACACCGACCTCGGGGATAGCCCCAGGGACTGCGGCTTCAGCTGGCCGTCACTGGGTGATGTTCGCTGTGGCTGGAAGGGCGGCGCCGACAGTTCGACAGGTGCCCGGTCGCCGCCGCTAATGCCCGGGCCGACGACCAACGCTAACAATTAAGAACATCGTGGCGAACTTCCTGGACGCGCTCGGGGCCCTGGCCCTCCTGCGGCTTAGACGGAGCAGGTGATCCGCGCTGGCCATAATCGGGATCCATCCAGGGTGAGGAAACTAATCAAGGAGTATCGATGAAACGACACATTGATCATGATCAGCACGACCGATTCCCAACCGATCCATCGGGGCTGCCGGAGGCTGGCTGGCCGGAGCTGATGGAACTGGCCGCCGGGGACACCTTAGAGCTTAAGGTCGGGCCGGTGGCTAAGCGGCTGGGCGCAACGACGGTTCGGATGCTGGGCTACAACGACTCGATCCCCGGCCCCACCCTCAAGGTCCACCAAGGCAGCGAGATCATCGTCCGAGTCACCAATCACGGCGACATGGACACCACCGTTCACTGGCACGGACTTCGTCTGGAGAACCGCTACGACGGTGTGCCCCACGAGACCCAGGCGCCTGTCCCAGTCGGCGGCAGCTTCACCTACCGCATCCAGTTTCCCGACCCGGGACTGTACTGGTACCACCCGCACATCCGAGAGGACTACACCCAGGAGCTGGGGCTGTACGGCAACATTTTGGTTGTTCCTTCCGAGCCGGACTATTGGCCGCCAGCCAACCGCGACCTCGTTTTGACGCTGGACGACCTCCTCTTGGAGGACGGCAACTTGGCGCCATTTAGCCGCACCGAGACCAGCTATGCGGCGATGGGTCGCTTCGGCAACATTTTCCTGGTGGCCGGCGACCCGGACTTGCAGCTGTCGGCCAGAGCAGGGGAGGTGGTTCGGCTTTGGCTCACTAACACCGCGAATACCCGGGTGTTCAACGTGCGGCTACCTAGGGCGCGGATGAAGCTGGTCGGCGGGGACAGCGGCCGGGTCGAGCACGAGGAGTTCATCGACCAGGTGTTGCTGGCGCCATCGGAGCGCGCTGTGGTCGATGTGCTGGTCGAGCACCTCGGTGAGCTGACGCTGGAGCACCAAACCCCGGACCGGACCTACCGGCTCGCCAGCCTGAGGGTGAGAGATGAGCTGGTAGCGCCCTCATTGTCCCCTGAATTCGAGGTGCTGCGGACTGCACCTGAGCTGGCTGCCGAGCGGCAGCAGCTGGATCGCTGGTTGGCCGCACCACCCGACAAGACGCTAGCGCTGGTCGCTCAGATCGACGATCCAACCGCCATGCCAGAAAGCGCAGGTCCGGTCACCTACCGCTGTCCGATGCATCCCGAGGTCACCAGCGACCAGCCGGGACGCTGCCCCAAATGCGGCATGAAGCTCCTCTCAGTCGACCTAGGAAGTCAGCCCGCAGCGGACCACCACAGAACCACCCATGACGCCACGGTGCACCAAGACGCGGCCGGGGACCATGAGGCCCCCGGCCTCCATAACCACGACGAGGGTCACGACGCGAACACCCGCCACGGTGGGCACGACCCCGCTAGCGGGATCGAGTGGGAAGACGACATGGTCGAGGTGAACAAACTGACCACGACCGCGACTACGCACTGGAGGTTCGTGGACCGCACCGGCGGTGTGGACCATCCGGCGATCGACTGGCGGTTCAGCGTCGGACAACGGGTCAAGATCCGACTGATCAACGAGATGGAGTCAGACCATCCAATGCATCATCCCTTCCATCTCCACGGCGCCGGACGGTTCTTGGTGCTGGACCGGGATGGGGCGGTGGAGTCGAACCTGGTATGGAAGGACACGGTCCTCATCCGCACTGGCCAGACGGTGGACATCCTGTTCGACGCCACCAACCCCGGCCTATGGATGGCGCACTGCCACATCCCCGAGCACATGCAGAGCGGCATGATGTTCAGCTTTACGGTCACCCGCAATCAGCAGACTCAAACCTCGACAATATGACGGTGGCATCTGTGACGCGATGCGTCGGAGCCGTGGTGCAACTGCGGCCGTGGCCGGAGCAGCGGAAGTATGACCCGTCGCCGACGCACTGACCGTGCCCAAGGCCCATGATCGTTGATGAGCGCCTGGTGGTAGGCCGGCTCAGTCATGATCGCCGGGGCATTTTGGCAGATGAGGCTGACGATGGGTGCGTGTGCGAGGGCGAG
>DASUYM010000033.1:0-4255 GCA_036377435.1 Propionibacteriaceae bacterium | reverse complement strand
AATGGTGAGGATGACGCGACCGAGACCCCGGGTTGGCTATCCCGGCAGTTGCGGGCGAAGCACACGATGCGGGATCACCACCTCGGGCATCCGAAAACACCGCGATCCCGACGGACCATCACGATCGCGCCGGCCGTGGCCGCGCTGCTCGAGAAGCGGATTGATGGCCGGCCGGCTGACGACTTCGTGTTCACCAGCCGGACTGGCCTGCCGTTGCACAATGGCGACTTCTACACCCACGTATGGCGAAAGCTGATGACCGCGGTGGCGGCGGAACACATAGCGCCGTTCCGGTTTCACGATCTGCGGCACACCCACGTGGCGTGGTTGATCGCCGGCGGTGCTCCGCTCCCGCACATCCAGGCCAGGCTTGGCCACGAGTCGATCACCACGACGATCGACACCTACGGTCACTTGTTGCCCGTGGGAGACGAGTTGATCTCGCGGATCATCGACGCGCGCTAACCGGTGGCACCATCCGGCCGATGTCGACACCGTGACGGCTCAAAGCTTCGATCGAGTGCGGTTGCGTTGGATCGGGATCACGTACAACGTCACCGGCTGTTCGCCGGCGGCGACCAACTCGTCCAGATGCTCGACGCGGAACCGGATGTGCTTGCCGATCCTGGTGCAGCGGACCTTGCGCTGTCGGACCGCGTCAGCGACCCAGCGTGCGGGCACATTGAGATACGTCGCGGCCTCGTCGATCGTCATGAGCGGCCGTTGCTGAGGCGGCGTACGCGGCTCACCACCCACAGGGAGTTGGCTCGACCTCATACTCCTGAAAGACACGGCGATAACCCATGGCGGTCTCGACGTCCTCGGCTTTCGGGGGTACGGGGTTTTGCGGGTTCATGTCATGCAACCCCGGACGTACCCCCACAGATCGATCTTGGGGGCACGGTTCGGGTGACGTAGCTCTGCGACCTTCGGCGAAACGTGCGGAAGGAGCAGGAGCGTTGAGCGTTGTGGAGCAACTCGGTGTGGCGGACTTGGCGCAGGGATTGGCAGAGGCCCGGCAGCTGTGGCAAGACTGGGTTGAGCAGGATCCACGGCTAGCGTCGCCGCCAGCGGTCGACGTGCTTCGGGACTGGTTGATGCTGGTCGGCATCGACGCCGCGGACGAGGTGCTGCATGCGTTGGTCAAGATCGGCTCGCCCTCCGGAAGAGATTGCCGGCCAGCGGCGTGGGCATTGCTGCCGGCGCGAATGCCGTGGCCCGACGGGCGCCGGCGGGTCCGGAGACGGATGCACTGGTCGCCAGCCAGCTGTGGCTGGAGATCCGGCAGTTCCCTTGGTGGCGGCACCAGAAGGTCGCCGGCAACGTGCTGGCGAACATACGGTCCGCTATCGCTCGCGAGGGAGCGCTGAAGCGACCATCGTGGGCCGAGCGGCGAACCGTGCCCTCCGACAGGTTGCCGGAGAAACAGCTGCCTAAGCAGGTTTCGCCTAGCGAGGAACTGAGCGACGTGCTGTCCTGGGGCGAGCAGGTCGGTTTGATCGGATCTGGCGATCGCCTCCTGCTCTCCACACTGGTGGAGCACACGGATCGGTTGGGCGTGCGGATGGTCTGCCGTAGCGGAGAGGGTCTGATGTCCGCGTCAGCGTTGGCAAAGACGGCGGCGGAATTCGGACTCTCGCCGGGGACAGTGCGCAGACGGGCGCGGCGGAGCATCGACGCGCTAGCATCAGCTTGCCGGTCGGGCCAATTCGCGCCGTCGATCTAATTGCACAAGCTGCTCGTACACCACTCCGCCGGACTCAACTCAGCGAGCCGAAGACTCTGCCCGAACCGGAGGGGGTACGTACCCCTCGATGACTACTCCGGCCCTGAAAGCACGGTAGGTCTGTGCGACCACTCTCTCGGCCTCCCCGATGGCCAGCCGCTCTTGGTCTTCGGGCCGAATGTCAAGGGTGAGCGAAGCGAATCCGTAGGACGCAAAGCGCCCTTGACCTCTGCGGCTAAGACCACATGATTAAGAGAAGCCAGCGAAGGCGTCGTAGCGGGCGTTCGTGAGCTTGCGCAAGCGCAAACGGTGCTCCGTGGACGGCGGCGGATGCCATCGCGTTGCTGTCACCGCTGCTGTCACGTTTTAGGCTCGCGTGACTGCTTCCATGTCAGGGCAGAACGCTGCGTAGGAACACGGTCGAATGTCGCATCTGGAGCGTGTGGAGGGTCGCCTATGTGTGCCACTGTGCGGGCTGGTTGGCCGACAGTTTGGCCGACAACAAGCAGGTGCCGTCCGACGGTTGTAAGCGCAGGTGGCGAGCAGAGGGTGTATGCCGCACCACGGCGCGGCTTCCGTCCTTAGTGGAGCATGCTCTAAATGTCACCCGATGTTACCGCCGGCGGGGCCGCCCGGCTTGGAGGCCTCGCTGCGGCGTTGGCACGGCATGCACAGTCTGGCCATCGGCAGGATGTTCAGTCGCTCGATCGGCACCGGCGCAGTGCAGCGTTCACAGGTTCCGTACGTGCCGCGGTCGAGCCGTTGTAGGGCCCAGTTGATGTCGCCCAACGCCGTGCCCAGCAAGAGACAGAGGGCGGCCAAAAGCACCAGCAGACCGATGGCTGTCGCCAGTTGCAGGACGTGGCGTGCCTGGCGTGGTGCCTTAAGGTCCTTGAACTGGCGCATCCAGGCGGCGTCCTCCTGCTGGAGCTGGCGCTCAAGATCATTCAGCAGGTTACGGTCGCGGTCATTCAGCATCGACATGGTTCTCTACCTACGGGGTGTGGGCCGTGCGGTCTGGATAGCCGCTGCGGCATCTAGGTCACGGCCGCGACGGCGAGGTTGTGGTGGCGGGTGCTCTCGTCGAGCAGGTCCTGTTTAAGGTTGGATGGTTGCTCGCGAACCGCGACTACGGGACAGCGGGCGTGGCTGATGCAGTAATGGCTGACCGATCCAGCCAGGTACGGGCCGCCCCGGCATGGGTTCAGGGGTTCCTACGACGAGCTGGTCGGCGTCGGTGCTGAGGCGCACCAACACCTCACCCACGTTTCCTTGGGCGAACCGGAGAATCGAGCCGTTCGGAGAGCTGCTTCGTCGAACATGCGACGCATTCATCGCCAGTACGGCTCCGCGATATCCTGCTTCGGCACGCGTAGCCCGGTTCACGACTTCACGGCCGAGGTGTTGAGCCCGATCGGCCAGTCCAGGACGTGGACCGCACACAGATCTTTGCCGACGGCGTATGCATACTCCGCTGCTCACCGATGAGCTGCACGAGAGGCCGGCGAGTCGTCCAGGCCTACGATGATGCAGGTCGTGATCATGATCAAGCCGGCCTCACTTCTAGGTGCCGCAGGCGGAGCCGAGCCGCTGGACCAACTCTGAGGTCCGCGCCTAACGGTAGGTACATGATCAATCTTCTGGTGCATGGTCTTCCTCTTCGTGAAGGCGTCGACTCATGGGCCGGGCGGGTGGCCTGGGATGGCAGTGCTAGTAAGGAAACAGATGGGGGTTAGCGTCCTGACCGTGGTACTGCAGCTGATTCAGTGATGCCTCCACAGTGCCCCGCAATGGCATTGCCTTCCATCGACCAAGGTCGGACGCGTCCGGCCCTACTTGTTTGCCGCGCATCGGCAATTAGTGGTGGGAGACAGCCACCCGATGGAGCGAACTGGAAATCATGATCACCGTTTCTCCCGGGACCGAATCACATGCCGTCAAGGTGAATTGATGGCCCATTCCGCGCACCGCCGCTGACGAATGGTCCACTCATTCGCCCCTCGCCCACTCGGCGAAGCTGCCGTCAAGTACGACAACATCGACCGCGAGGTTTCGAAGCCGGGCATCATCTGAAGCGACTTGCCCAAGACGAGATCCGGGGTTGTCGTCCGGTCCACGAACGTACAAGGCCTTCTTTCGTACGAGAGCTTCCACCCCGATCTCTTGCGCGATGCGCTGGACTCAGGGCAGATGAACCCGAAGCCGGTCGTGGGCTGGGATGGAGCAGGCAGAGGCAGCGGCGAGATGCGGCTCGGCCGGCGGCGAGTTGAAAAGCATGCTCGTCAACGCACTGCATTTCGTGAGCCTCAATAGCGCATCACCGGGTCGCCGGCGCCCTCGTCGGCGCCCGGGTACCGCTCCCATCGAACGTTACCGGATTGCTGTTTTTCATCACGACCACCGTGGTACCGGGGAGGCCTTCGAGCGTCGCGCGGGGCCGTTATCGCAGGGCTTGGGAACGCGCCTGTAGATAGGACTCGGTTGGTTCCCGGATGTCCACCGGCTCTACTCCTGGAATCCGCAGGATTC
>DASUYM010000032.1:0-9890 GCA_036377435.1 Propionibacteriaceae bacterium | reverse complement strand
GGTTGACCTAGTTTCCTGACGCGTTGCGAGGGCACCCGGCTCGAAGGACTCCACTGGGGGTCGGCCTGCGGCAGATCTCACGGCGCGATCGCCTGGAGGCCAAGGTCACTTACCATGGCGGGCGTGACTCACGCGGACCGGTGCCCAGGCGTACTGCGGCCCCATCTGGCACAGGATGGGGCCGTCGTCCGGGTTCGGATTCCTGGCGGGCAGACGAGCGGTACGGCGCTTGGCCGGATGAGCCGGATCGCGCAGGAGTTCGGCAGCGGCGATCTTCAGCTGACCTCACGCGCCAGCCTGCAGCTTCGCGGCCTTCCGGACCCTCTGCCGGACGGCTTCATTCGTGCGGTACGGGACGCCGGGTTTCTGCCGTCTGAAACCCACGAGCGGGTACGCAACATCGTCGCGTCGCCACTGACCGGCATCAGCGGTGGCGCGGTCGACGTACGACCCCTGGTGGCCATCCTCGACGCCGGGCTCTGCGCCGCGCCACGGCTGGCCAATTTGCCCAGCCGGTTCCTCTTTGTCGTCGATGACGGCAGCGGCGACGTAAGCGGAACGTCTTTCGATCTTGGTTATCGGGCTGTTGCTCATGATCGGGGATGGCTCTTGGTTGGCGGCTCAGGCCGAGGACTCCCGGTCGCGGCGGCTGACGCTGTCGAGATGTTGCTTGATCTTGCACACCAGTTCCTGAGGGCCAGCAAGGGATCCGGCGGCGTTTGGCATGTCCGCGACCTTTCGAGCTGGGTCAGGAGCATCGCTGGCATCCGGACGATCACCTTGTCGCATGCGATGACTGGTACCCCGCTCGGTGCCATTGCCGGCGCAGCTTCGGTCCAAGTCCCGTTGGCGCTGCTCACGCCGACCCAAGCTGAGACGGTCGAGGCCCGCGTGGCGGGGCCCGTCGTCATCACGCCATCGAGAGGGCTGGTGCTCCCCGGCGCCGCCCGACACTTAACCGACCTGGCCGCAGCGGGCTTGGTCGAGGATCCCGCCTCACCCTGGTCTGCACTTTCGGCGTGCGTCGGCGCCCCTTCATGCGAGAAGTCCTTGATCAACACGCGCGGTTACGCGGCCGCCCTGGCTCAGTCCGGATCGCCGCTCCAGCGGACGCACATCAGCGGCTGCGAGCGGCGGTGCGGCGCACCGGCCGAGCCGCACCAGGACCTGGTCGCCCCCGCCCAGGGAAGACTGCTTGCGGTCGTCGGGCCCGTTCCGTGATCAACGCACCATCGCGGCACTACGACTACGTCGCCGACCCCGTCGAGATCTACCGCAGGTCGTTCGCGACCATTCGATCCGAGGCGGATCTGTCGATACTGCCGGAGGACACGCGCACGGTCGCGGTCCGGATGATTCACGCCTGCGGTGACGTCGGTCTGGTCCATGATCTTGCCTTCCATCCGCGACTGGTATCCGCGGCGCGGGGCGCGCTCGAAGCTCGAGCAGTGATCTTCACCGACACACAAATGCTCGCTGCGGGGATTACTCGGAGACGACTCCCGGCAGAGAGCGAAGTGCGTTGTCTGGTCGACGACCCGCGAGCGAGCGAGCTCGCAGAGCGGTGGGAAACGACGCGATCAGCCGCCGCAGTCTCGCTGTGGGGGGAACGCCTGGCAGGTGCTGTGGTGGCGATCGGCAACGCGCCAACCGCGTTATTCCACTTGTTGGAACTGATCGCCGACGGAGCGCCACGTCCCGCTGCGATCATTGGAACTCCTGTCGGCTTTGTGGGGTCGGCAGAGTCGAAGATCGCGCTGGCCAAGAATCCTTGGGGGATTCCTTCGCTCGTGGTGCACGGACGCCGCGGCGGCTCCGCGTTGTGCGCGTCCGCCGTCAACGCACTGGCGCGGGAGGCCGAGCTCTGATGACCGGACGTCTTTACGGGGTGGGGGTCGGACCCGGAGATCCTGAGTTGATCACCCTCAAGGCCGCGACGCTGATCAAGAACGCCGACGTGATCGCGTATCACTCAGGCACCGCCGGGCGGTCGATCGCTCGCTCTATTGCCGACTCGTTGATCAGCGAGAATGCGATCGAGGAATTGTTGATCTATCCCGTCACCACCGGCTCGACTGATCATCGGCTGGGTTACTACGGCGCCGTGGATGATTTCTATGACGAGTCTGCTGAGCGGCTGAGCAAGCATCTGGACGCAGGCCGGACTGTCGTCGTCCTCGCTGAGGGCGACCCGCTCTTCTACAGCTCATACATGTACCTGCACGATCGGCTCTCGCCGCGCTTCCCGAGCGAGATCGTGCCCGGAGTCACCTCGCTGACCGCCGCAGCTACTGCGCTGCGGGTCCCGCTTGCCCGACATGAGGACATTCTGACGGTGTTGCCAGGAACGCTGCCTGTAACCGAACTCGCGCACCGGCTCGCCGATACCGACGCAGCAGTGATCATGAAACTGGGCCGGACCTTCACCGGCGTACGCGAGGCATTGCGGCAGGCCGGACGGCTCTCCGACGCACTTTACGTGGAGCGGGCCACGACTGGTGAGCAACGCGTTATGCCGGTGATCAAGGTCGACGCCGGTGCCGTCCCCTACTTCTCCATGATCGTTGTGCCAGGTCGTGATCGACGCCTCGATTCGGCGGGGCGTTCAGCAGTGCTTCGGCCGGCATTGAGTGCAGATCCTGTCGATGGGCCGCGGCTCTTTGTTGTTGGGCTTGGGCCCGGAGGCGACGGTTGGACGACTCCGGAGGTATCGGCGGTGCTGGCCGAGGTTGATCATGTCGTGGGCTACGGGCCATATCTCGACCGGCTTCCCGCCCGACCAAATCTCCGACGGCATGCTTCCGGAAACACGGTCGAAATGGAACGGGGCCGATGCGCTCTTGATCTTGCGCTGGCCGGCGAACGGGTGGCCGTGATTTCTGGTGGAGATGCGGGAATCTTCGGAATGGCCTCAGCAGTCTTCGAGGCAGCGGAAGACGACCGGTACGCAGAGGTCGAGATCACGGTGCTCCCAGGGGTGACAGCTGCTCAGGCGGTTGCAGCCCGCGCTGGCGCACCACTTGGCGGCGATTACGCGGTGGTCTCACTGTCGGACCGGCTCAAGCCCTGGTCGGTAATCGAGCAGCGGTTACGCGCTATCGCTGCTGCTGATCTGGTACTCGCGATCTACAACCCAGCCTCGCGTACTCGGCGGGAGCAGATCGTCCAAGCGCGCAAGCTGCTGCTCGAGTTCCGTCCGCCCGAAACGCCGGTCGTCGTGGGACGCCACGTGGGCCGCGACGCTGAGGATCTGACTGTTACCACTTTGGAAGCGCTCGAACCCGACAGCATCGACATGAGCTGCCTGCTGATCATCGGTTCCAGCCGGACCCGACTCGGGCACGGCGCGACGGTGTGGACGAGCCGTTCGTACACCCCTTGATTACCGCAGCTAGTGTTCGTGCCTCCCAGATTTAGGGGGCACGACACTAGCGGCGGCGCTTGCCGTACAGGTGCGACTCCACAAACTCCTCGGCGTGCAACGCTTGCCCGATCATGATCACTGCCGCCTGCCGTAGCCCGGCGCTCTCCACCTGGTCGGCGATCGTCAACAGATTTCCGCGCAGCACGCGCTCTTTGGGCTGAGTGGCATTCGCAACCACTGCGACCGGGCAGTCAGGCCCGTAGGCGGGTACTAACTCGACACAGATCTGACGTATCCGTCGGATCGCCAGATGGATGATCATGGTGGCCCGAGTCTCGGCCAGGTACGCCAGCGACTCTGACTCGGGCATGGCGGTGGACGCGGCCTGGGTACGGGTCAAGATCACTGTCTGCGCCAGCTCGGGCACTGTCAGCTCGCGCCCGATGATCGCCGCGGCTGCCACGTACGCAGGTACGCCTGGTGTCACATCCCAGCTCACGCCCGCCGCATCGAGCCGTCGGGTCTGCTCGGCGAGGGCCGAGTAGATCGAGGGATCTCCAGAGCATAGTCGCGCGACATCCTCTCCGCGTTGATGAGCGACAACCAGATGATCAGTAATCTGATCAAGATCAAGATGCTGGCTGTCGATCATGCGCGCACCCGGCGGGCAATGTGCCAAGATCTCAGCGTCTACATAGGTTCCGGCAAAGACACACACCGGAGAAGACTCGATCAGCCGTACGGCGCGGATTGTCAAGAGGTCCGCCGCACCAGGGCCTGCTCCGATGAAATGAACGGTCACTCGACGTCCTTGACCGCACTCCACTGCACCACGGCTCGGGCCGGTCGCCAGCCGTGATACCGACCAATCGGTTCCAGATGCTCCACCGATAGTCGCACCAGTTCTCCGCCGTATCGCTTCCAGCAATCGATCATGATCATCTCGGTCTCCTGGGTCACCGCATGAACTACCAGCCGACCGCCGGATCGCAATGCCGACCATGACCGTTCGAGCGTCGCCCTGGTCGCCCCCCCGCCGACAAAGACTGCATCTGGCCGCGGCAGCGAGGCAAACGCATCAGGCACCTCCGCGTGCAGCACCTCGAGACTAGGGACGCCGAGCGCTTCGGCATTCCACTGGATTCGCTTGACCCGAGCGAGATCGTGCTCGATAGCGATCGCCCGGCATCCGGGATCGGAACGCAGCCACTCGATGCCGATCGAGCCTGCGCCCGCACCGACATCCCACAGCAATTCACCGGGTCTCGGCATCAGGCGAGCCAGCGCCGAGGCACGGAGATCACGTTTGGTCAGCTGCCCATCATGATCAAAAACTTCGTCAGGAATACCCGGTGCCAGCGAAGCGCCACGGGCGGTACCGGCACACACCACGCAGATCGCATTGAGGGCCGGCGCTGGTCCGGTCCAATCGCGCGCTGCCACGTCGGTCCGGGATTCGGTCTCGGTATCAAGATCGCCCAAGACGGTGATCGTGCTATCGCCGTAGCCTTCATCGGTGAGCAACTGAGCGATCTCGCCGGGACTCTCGGCGTCGCGCGACAAGATGATCAAGCGGCGGCCAGGGAACAGAAACCGCCGTACTGTATCGAGGTCTTCCCCGCGCAGCCGCACCAGCTGCGTGGACTCCTCAGGCCAACCCATTCGAGCGCGAGCGAGCGCTACCGAGGACACCGCCGGATGAATCCGAACCTCTGCGGCGCCAAGTATCTCCACGAGTGTGCTGCCGATCCCGGCGACCAGTGGATCACCTGACGCGAGCGCCACAACGCGTCGGCCTTCCACCTGGCTGAGGAGCATCGGCAGCCCGTCTCGTAAGGGACTCGGCCACTCCAGCCGCTGCTGAGCCGAGAATGGCGGGATCAGATCGACGAGGCGCGGGCTGCCGAGCAGCACTTCCGCGGACTGGATCGTTGCGCGCAGCCGCTCCGGAAGGTCGCTCCACCCCCGCGCGGTCAGCCCAACCACCTCAATCACGCCTCAGACTGTATGCCGGTCGCTCCGTCCAACGCCGCTCTTCCCGCACCTCGGCCTTCAGCTCGAAGGCTGCCGAAACGTACGTGCACGTTCATTCCTGACGGTCTGCATGGGCTGCAACGTGTGTAGACCACCCGCAACGTAGGTGAACGTAGGTTTCGGCAACCAGCAGCGGGAGTCTGATCGGGCGCCTCGCGATCCATCCGGATGTGACATCATCGAGGGCGGCGACGGCAGAGGAATCCGGTGCGAGTCCGGAGCGGTCCCGCCACTGTGACCCGGGCGTTCATCACCATCAGCAAGGATCCGGGAAGTCAGGACGTCTGCCGACGCTGGCCGCTGTCGCATCCCCGCGTACGCCGGCCCAACCCAGACATGCCGCGGGCGTGGACACCCGCAGGAAGGGTATGAGGTGCGGACGTTTCCGTTCTCGGCAGTTGTCGGTTCCGAAGACATGGCACTCGCGTTGATCCTGACCACCATTTCCCCGGACGTGGGCGGCGTTCTGGTGCGTGGCGAGAAGGGCACAGCTAAGACGACCATGGTGCGTGCTCTCGCACGGGTGTTGCCGAGCATCGCCGTGGCCGAGGGCTGCCGTTTCAGTTGCGATCCGCTGGACCTCGATCCGACGTGCCCTGACGGACCACATGATCATCCTGCAGCGCGGTCGCGGCCCGCAAGGTTGGTTGAGCTTCCGGTCGGTGCTACCGAAGATCGGGTGATCGGCTCGCTTGATCTGCGACAAGCCCTCGGTGTCGGCGAGGTGGTTTACCAGCCCGGGCTGTTGGCCGCGGCTCATCGCGGGATTCTCTATGTCGATGAGGTGAACCTGCTTCATGATCATCTGGTCGACCTGCTGCTGGATGCGGCAGCGATGGGCCACTCGACTGTCGAGCGGGACGGAGTCTCGGTCGCCCATGCTGCCCGGTTGATCTTGATTGGAACCATGAACCCCGAGGAAGGTGAGCTCCGACCACAGCTGCTCGACCGCTTTGGGTTGACGGTCGAGATCACCGCCCCGCGCGATCCGAGGCTACGAGCAGAGGTGGTCCGCCGCCGAATGGCATTCGACCGCGATCCAGCATCCTTCGTCGCCGCATACACAGCAGACGAACAGGCGCTGCGCATCAGGATCGCCACAGCCCGAACGCTCGTGCCGGCAGTACGCCTCGATGATGAGCAGCTGGTGACCATTGCCAGGGTGTGTGCAGCCTTCGACGTGGACGGCATGCGGGCAGACATCGTGACCGCGCGGGCAGCGGCTGCTCATGCCGCCTGGCATGGTCGCCGCGACATCACCACATCGGATATTCGCGCAGCTGCCAGGCTGGCGTTGCCGCATCGGCGGCGCCGCAATCCGTTCGACGCTCCTGGCCTGGATGAGGATCTCCTTGATCAACTTCTTGATGAGGAACCGCATCCGGAGCCGACCCCCCCGGACGGCAGCCCGCCCAATGGCCCTTCTACAGGCTCAGAGCACACCGGCAACCCTTCGACAAGCTCAGGGCACAGCGAGGCTGCGCATGCAAATGGGCACACAGAAATGCGGCCTGAGACTGTCGAAGGGCCGCCAACAGCCTTAGGGCGCATTGACCCGCCTTCGACAGGCTCAGGGCGTACCGAACGGATTGTCTCGGCCGGCGAAACCTATCGGACCCGATTGTTCACCGCGCCTGGGATCGGTGCCGGCGAGGCAGGCCGCCGCAGCCGAGCCCTGACGTCGGTTGGGCGTACGGTCGGGGCGATCGCGACCGATCACGAGGGCGGCCGGCTGCACCTCACAGCAACCATCCGCGCGGCCGCACCGCACCAGGCAAGTCGCGGCCGCGTACCGGACGGGCGGCTCCGACTGGCCGGCCCGGATCTGCGCCTCACCGTGACGGAGGGGCGCGAGTCCAACCTTGTGCTGTTGGTAGTCGACGCATCTGGGTCAATGGCGGCGCGGCGCCGAATGGAGGCAGTCAAGGCCGCCGCACTCTCCCTGCTGCTGGATGTGTACCAGCGCAGGGACAAGGTCGGCTTGATCACCTTTCGCGGAGCCGAGGCGACGCTCGCGCTGCCGCCGACGTCCTCCATCGACACCGCGGCGCGGCGATTGGAGGACCTGCCGAGTGGTGGCCGTACGCCGCTGGCCGAGGGCCTGCTCTGCGCCGCCGAAACGCTACGGCTGGAGCGCATCCGCGACCCGCGCCGCCGCCCGCTGCTGGTGCTCGTCACCGATGGCCGGGCCACCCACGGCCCCGACGCGGTCGATCGGTCACGGCTGGTAGCTGATCAATTGCGCCGCACCGGTGTGGCCTCGCTGGTGATCGACTGCGAGTCCGGCCGCATGTCGTTGGGGCTGGCCCACAGGCTGAGCCTCCACCTTGGCGCGCAGCATGTGACGGTCGATGAGGTGGGCGCTGATCAACTGGTACACGCCGTACGCCAAGGCCGGGCCGCCTGATGCCAACGGGGATTCCTGAGCTGGTTCCGGCGGACGGGCTGACCACCCGGCAGCGACGGCAGCGGCCGTTGTTGATCATCCACACCGGCGACGGCAAGGGCAAGTCAACCGCAGCGTTCGGGCTGGCGTTGCGCGGCTGGAACCAGGGCTGGTCCGTGGGCATTTTCCAGTTCGTCAAGTCCGCTCGGTGGCGGATCGGCGAACAGACTGCCTTGGAGTCACTCGACGAACTTCACAACGCCACCGGACGCGGGGGCTCGATCGAGTGGCACAAGATGGGTGCCGGCTGGTCGTGGAGCCGCAAGGCTGGTACCGACGATGATCATGCTGCAGCCGCAGCGGAAGGCTGGCAGGAGATTAAGCGACGGCTCGCCGAGGAGAGGCACACCTTGTACGTGCTGGATGAGTTCACCTACCCGATGAACTGGGGCTGGGTGGATGTCGACGATGTGATCGACACGCTAAGGACAAGATCCGGCTACCAGCATGTGATCATCACCGGTCGGCGCGCGAACCCGAAACTGCTGGCGGCAGCCCAGCTGGTTACCGAGATGACCAAGATCAAACATCCTTTTGACGACGGGCAGAAGGGCCAGCGGGGCATCGAGTGGTGATCGATTCGCCACCGCCCAAGTCCGCGCGGGAGCTCCCGCGCCTGGTGATTGCCGCTCCCGGCTCAGGCCACGGCAAGACCACCGTGGCCACCGGACTGATGGGCGCGCTGGCTGCGGCAGGCCGGAAGGTCGCAGGCTTCAAAGTCGGGCCGGATTACATCGACCCTGGTTACCACACGCTCGCAACCGGCCGGCTGGGGCGCAATCTTGATCCCTTCCTTTGTGGCGAGGAGCAGATAGAGCCGCTGTTGCTGCACGGCGCGCGGACACCGGAACGCGCCGATATCGCGATCATCGAAGGCGTCATGGGGCTTTTCGATGGACAGATCGGCAGCGAGGGGTTTGCTTCTACCGCCCATGTGGCCAGCCTGGTGCGCGCTCCGGTGATTGTGGTGATCGACATCTCCCACACCTCGCGTACGGCGGCGGCCATCATGCACGGGCTCAACACATTCGACCCGCACCTCCGCTTGAGCGGCGTGATCATCAACAAGGCCGGATCCGAGCGGCACGCGCGTGAAATCGTCGAGTCGATCCAGGCAACTGGTCTTGAGGTGCTCGGGGTGTTACCGCGCGATGCCGGCATAGAGATTCCCTCGCGGCATCTCGGTCTGGTGCCGGCTGCAGAACGTGACGAGGCGGCTGCAGCGGTGGCGCAGCTGGCACGGCGGATCAGTGATCACGTCTCACTCAGCTCGATTATCTCTGTCGCACAGTCGGCGCCGACGCTCGAGGCAGAACCCTGGTCGCCCGCCGCCCAAGTCCAGCCACCATCGGATGCGCGTCCGGTGGTGGCGATTGCGGCTGGGCGGGCTTTTACGTTCCGCTACGCCGAGACCGACGAGTTACTACGCGCTGCCGGATGTGTACCGGTGGTTTTCGACCCCACCTCAGATCAGCAGCTTCCTGCTGGGACAGCTGGGCTCTACCTGGGGGGCGGGTTTCCTGAGGTGCACGCAGCCGAGTTGGCAGCGAACGACGCGTTGCGATACGACATCCGAGCCGCAATCGACGCGGGTACGCCGACCATCGCCGAGTGCGCCGGACTGCTCTATCTATGCCGGAGCGTGGACGGACTGCCCATGGTGGGCGCCATCGAAGCTGATGCGATCATGACCGAGCGACTGACGCTGCGCTACCGCCCCATGATCGCCGATCATGATCAACTTGTGGCGAGGGCCGGCGCCTCGGTGACTGGCCACGAATTCCACCGCACCGCGGTCGAACCGTGCCGTGGTGCAGCCGCTGCGTGGTTGGTGGATGGTGAGCCGGCCGGATTTTCAGCTGACCCTGCGAGGGTCGGCCGGGAGACTGTCCACGCGAGCTACCTGCACGTGCATTGGGCCGGATATCCTGATCTGGCGCAGCGGTTCACTAACGCCGTGCATGCTCACGCAAGGACGATGCGCGTTGAGCGCCCCGCCATGCGCCCTGAGCCCAAGATCCCGCGCCCTGAGTACCCCGCAATGCG
>DASUYM010000031.1:0-5642 GCA_036377435.1 Propionibacteriaceae bacterium | reverse complement strand
GCGGCCAGTCGATCCGGCAGCTGGCCCGCCGAGCACAGGGTGGAACACCTTTCGAGGCTTCGTCCGCCGCTACGAGCTGGTGATCTTCTTCGCGCTCTCGTACCTGATCGCCTGGTCGACCCTGCCGTTTGGGTCCTTTCTGGCCTTTGCGCCACTCGTGTCGGCGATCGTCGTCGTCTTGATCGCCGAGGGCTTGCCGGGTCTGGCTCGGGTGGGTCGCCGTCTCATTCGGTGGCGGGTGAACTGGATCTGGTATGCGGCCGCAATCGGCCTCCCGCTGGTTGTCCACGCGGTGGCGATCAGTCTGAACATGGCGGCCGGCGCGCCAGCCCCGTCGCTGACCCAATTCCAGCCGTGGTACGCGGTGCTGCTGGTCTTCGGACTCGGGATGGTCAATCCCATCGAAGGCCCGCTGGGTGAGGAGCCGGCCTGGCGCGGCTTTGCACAGCCCAGACTGCAATCGAAATGGTCACCGTTAGCGTCGGCGGCCTTGCTGGCGCTGCTCGCCACAATTTGGCACCTGCCGCTCGTCTTCATGCCGCAGTTCGACCTAGGTCTGCCGGACATTGCGACGACCCTGCTCGTCACGTTCTGGTACGCCTGGTTGTTCAACCGGACTGGCGGCAGCGTGTTGCTGACCCTCATCGCCCACGTCACCGAGGGTTCTGTCAACGTGAAGGCGCTGTGGTTGGCTGGGCCCGCTGCCGACCGTATGGCTTGGACTTGGTTGATTGCCTGGGCTCTGCTTGTGGTAGCGCTGTTGATCTTCGACAGGAAGTCCTGGCGGACGGCACCAGAATCGGCAATTGACCGGGTGCCCGGCCGGATAGCTTGATCCGGGTCGAGCTATACCCAGTCCGTTCGCGCGAACATCCCACGCAGCGTGGGATACCGACGAGCGGCCGGTGAGGCAAGCCGGGCGGAAGCCGGCTACTTAATGGGCTGCGGCCCTACGTATCGCCGCAGCCAGTCGACGAGGTCGGAGCACATCTCAAAGGTCTCGACGACGAAAGTGCGGAGTCGGGCGCCGTTCTGCAGCTCAGACGCCGGCCGAGTGCGCATCGCAATGAGCCCTTTCTGACGCAGCAGGTCGGCTCGAGGATGGTCCCGTGGGAAGCCTCGCGGCGCCGTCTTCAGCGGCTCGGCTCCACCCGGACCCAGCTTGAGCGAGCGGCGCCGTCGGAGCGCTGCCAGGATTTCAGACAGTTCCTCGCCGCTGGAGTCTGCAGCGACCGCGTGCCGATACCGCTCAAGGTCATCCGGCTGCATCATGTAGCTCCCGCAGGCCACCATCAAGCCCGACGCATCGAGGTGGAGATAGTAGACGGCGCCAGGCACGCCGTGGGCAGCGCCATGCATGGTCTTGTACGGCGACTTGTCGGCGGAGAATCGCACGTCTCTGTTCATCCGGAAGACCTTGAACGGCTGGTAGTCCTCGGGAAGGGAGTCCAGCAGCGCGGCCATCGGCTCACGAACCTCGCGGTCGAACACATCCTTGTGCGTTAGCCAGAACTCCCTGCTGTTCTGATCCTCGAGATCTTCGAAGAATTGAGTTGCCGCCGGGCCGAAGCCACTAGTGCTTGTCGGTGTTGTCATGATCACTCCCAACATCCCCTGTCGCCCCTTGCTCGGTGAAGATCGTCAGTTGCACGTCGCCCGGACCCTGCAGTCGTGCATTGAGCGAGCGCCACGGAGTCACCGTGGGCGGCGCGATCAGCTCAGCGCCCGCGGAAACTAGCCGATTTGTGACGCTTGCCGAGTCGCCGACCTCAAAGGCCAGCCGATACTTTCCGCTCACTCCCGTCCGGCCAACCTCCACAGTGTCGATCAGGTCGATCTGCGGTCTATTGGACAGCTCGAGCGTCGCGCGACCGGCACCCAAGATCATCACCTTCGCCCCATTCTCACCGTCGTAAGCTTCCTCCACGAGGAGGCCTAGCTCATCACGATAGAAGCGCACAGCGCGGTCGTAGTCCTCCACCGCCACGACCACCCGCATCTGACGCACAGGGGTCTCACCGTGGGCCGGGGCCGCCGCGTACCCAGGCTCCCGTTTCTTGATCGCTCTGATCGCCGCATAGGTCAGCGGCAGCAAGATCACTTCCACCATCACCTTGTAGACATAGCCCGCAACGGCGTAGCTGATCAATCCGCTCCAGGTCGGGAACACCCCGACGAAGGCGATGAAGCAGAACAGCGCCGTATCGGCGAATTCACCGACCACCGTCGATCCGATGAGCCGTGCCCACAGGTGCCGCTCCTTCGTCCGCTCCTTGATCTTGACCACCACGTACGCGTTGAGAAACTGACCAACGAGGTAGCCGGACAAACTGGCCAGCACGATCCGCGGCACGAACCCCAGCACCGCCAGGAACGCCTCCTGGTTCTCATATCCGGGTCCAGGCGGGGCCGCACCGACTGCCAGGAAGGTGAGGGATGCGAGGGCGCCCAGCGCAAAGCCGACCCAGATCGCCCGCTTGGCCTGGCGGAGGCCGTACACCTCCGCGAGCACGTCGCCGACGATGTATGTCAGCGGAAAGAGAAAGGCGCCGCCGTCTGTGAAGATGCCGCCGCCCACTGCTGCGGGCAGCCCGTCAACGACAGTAATCGTCTTGGTTGCAGCGATGTTCGATATCAGCAGCAGGCCGCAGAAGACTGCCACGATGACGGCGTACATGCCGCTCGGCGCAGTCGCGAACGATACCGTGGAGGAAGCCTCCCGATGCTGAGTGTCGCGCAGGGTGGTCACGCGGAGCGATCCTAGGCGCGGTCATGGCAGGCTGGCCACATGACCGACTACCCGAACGAGGTTCCCGACGAGTCCGAACAGCTCGACCAGATCCAGCCAGCCGACTCTCTGGACGATCGCGGCGTTGATGACGTGCTCGATGAGGGCTACTCGCCGCCCGAGCGTTACTCCCAGCTGATCCGAGAGGGAGAGCACGAGACGCTGGACGAGCGGCTTGAGGACGAGATTCCCGATCCCGACCCGTACGCGCCCCAGGACGAGGAGATCGTCGACGACGGGGAGGTCGGACGCGAGCGAGCAGGCAGGCTGGTCGACCCCAACGAGGGCATTGGGCCGGACGTCGAAAAGGACCTCGTTGCCACTGACGTGGGGATCGACGGCGCCGCAGCCAGCGCCGAGGAGGCTGCGGTCCACATCGTCCCCGACGATGAGCAAGCCTTCTGACCAACCCTTGATGGAGAAAGTGGTCGAGAACGACGCCGGTTTCGTCGAAAGCGTGTCGCTGGTGACCACTTCTACTTCTTGAGGGCAGAGGGGCAAGAGGAGCGCAATGCCGGAGCGCCGCGGTAGCGACCCGCTTTATCCACCGATCGAGCCGTACGCGGCCGGGATGCTGGATGTCGGTGATGGCCAGCAGATTTATTGGGAGGAGTGCGGGAACCCGTCTGGCAAGCCAGCAGTCTTCCTGCACGGCGGGCCCGGCGGAGGCGTCCAGCCCAAGGTTCGGCGCCTGTTCGACCCGGTTCGCTATCGCATCGTGCTCTTCGATCAGCGCGGTTGTGGCCAGAGCCGGCCCCACGCCAGCGAACCGGGAGCCGATCTGAGCGCGAACACCACCTGGCACTTGGTTTCAGACATCGAGCGGCTCCGTGAGCATCGCGGCATCGAGCGGTGGCAGATCTTCGGTGGCTCCTGGGGCAGCGCGCTTGCCTTGGCGTACGCCGAGGAGCACAGTGACCGCGTCACAGAGCTTGTGCTGCGAGGAATCTTCACACTCCGCCGCAGTGAGCTCGACTTCTACTACAACGGCGGCGCCGGGCAGCTGTTTCCTGAGCGCTACGCAATGTTCCTCGCTCCGCTGGGCGGTCGCTCCTTTGCCGGTGATGCGATTTCGGCCTACCACGACTTGTTGTTTGACCCTGATCCGGCCGTGCATGGGCCGGCTGGTGTGGCCTGGAGCACGTGGGAGGCTGCAACGATCACCCTTGAGCCTGACCAGGACATGATTGCCGACTTCAGCGATCCGGCATTCGCGCTGGCCTTCGCTCGCATCGAGAATCACTATTTCTTCCATCGCGGCTGGTTCACAGAAGGTCAGCTGATAGCGAACGCCAACCGACTGGCTGGCATACCCGGGGTCATCATCCAAGGTCGCTACGATGTCGCGACCCCCGCGGTCACGGCCTATGACTTGCATAACGCCTGGCCGGAGGCCGAATTAACGATCGTGCCGGTCGCCGGTCACGCCTTCTCCGAACCCGGTATCGTCGAGGCACTCGTCGCTGCCACCGATCGGTTTGCGCTCCAGGCCGACACAAGCCCGCCGCTAAGTGTTGGGCGTGTCGCGGACTCTTGACCTCGCAACACTGACGGATCGCGGACTACGCCCGAGGGAGCTTGCTCATGACGGGCCGCCGCGCGCGATCGCCACCGATGCACTCGCCCACGCGCTGCTCGCTATGGCAGCGCGGGCGAACGAAACCATTGCAGGGACGCGGCAAGCCAGCACCTGTGGCTATCAGAAGGCCCGCACGAGCGTTGTATCGCGGTCAAACTGTGCGGCGGTTGCCCGGTGCTCGATGCAGGGCGAGACACAGCCGAGCTGCGCAAAGAGGTGTGGGGTGTGGGCAAAGGATTTCACCCACTCAGTTCATCGTGGCAGCAATCGAAAGGGTGGAGCAGTGCCTGAGTGGCGGCGCTCCCTCACCAAACCGTGGCGTGCTTTCCCTTGAGACTCGACATGCGGATCGAGCCAGTTCAGCACGTCCACCGCTAACCAGCCAGAGACTGAAAGAAGATGAGGATCGAGTGAAGTACCACTGCAAGGCCGTGGATGACGGCACGGACGGCGTTCGCGGCAGCCACAGGCTGAGCAATCAAATAGAAGATTGCAAAGCCCACGACCAAGAAGACGATGAACCGCTTGACCCACGTCATGTCGGACTGCTTATTTTTCCGGTCTTCACCGCATACTATTCGAACGCCCTGCCGCATGTACAGGCAGAAGCCTCGATGCTCTCCTCGCTCTGACTCATGTCAGGTAGAGACGCAAGGCGATATCGAGCAGTGGGCCAGTGAGCTGTTGGAGAAGGCCGAAGCGATTGTGACCCGGGAAGCTGGCGAAGCGGTAATCCTTAGCCCTCGCGAAGCTCAAAAGGAACTGGCCCGGCTCAAGCGACTCATCGAGGGCACTCCTTCGGCCCAACCTCGGCCCAGTTGAAGCCTCGTCAGGATTACTTCCACCGTCCGGCAGTTGATCAGACGGGCTTCCTCGTAGCCGGTGAGTGCAGGCATGTGAGCAAACTGCTGGCGACTAGGCGTGATGGGGACATATGGGCCCCTCTGGTCCTCATCCCTCCCGTGTAAAGGTGACCAAAAGTGACCAGCATAGAGGGTCAGTTATGAGCGTTCGGTGTCCTAGGATGAGGTGTTGACATTCTCCATCGTCTGCGAGGAACCAACTGAGTAGGTCAGAGATCACGGCCAGCGCCCCTGATGCGTCCAGCGCCCGCCCTAGAGAATCGTCTGCCTCGAAGTCGTTGAGAAAGGCATCGGGCCCGAGAGCCGATGACGGCAGCCTGGAGGAGCTACGCCGGGTGACGGTTCCGGCCTCGGTGGAGATGGTGAACATTCTCGGTCCCCGTGACGAGTTCCTGCGCATCCTCGAGCGGGA
>DASUYM010000030.1:0-9208 GCA_036377435.1 Propionibacteriaceae bacterium | reverse complement strand
GGATACCGGGTCGTATGTCGACCGAGGAGAACGCAGCGAGGCGCCGCCTGGGCGGCGGAGATATGTGTCGGATTCCTGGCGCAGGGCACTAGTCATGTGGACGCAAGCGCGGCACGTTGCAGCGTTGTCAGGTGCGCACAGCCTATGGCCGCGAGATCGAGTAGCTCGTCGAGCAGCTGCCGATTGAAGGGATCTCCCTCAGCTGTTCCCTGAACCTCGATGAACGAGCCATCACCAGTCATGACGACGTTCATGTCCGTGTCAGCCGCGGAGTCCTCGGTGTAGCAGAGGTCCAGCATCGAGATGCCGTCGACCACACCGACCGAGACGGCCGCAACGGAGTCAGTTAGCGGCTCAGCGGTCAACAGCTCGCGGTCTCGGAGCCAGCTGACCGCGTCCGCGAGTGCGACGTAGGCGCCAGTGATCGACGCTGTCCTGGTGCCACCATCGGCCTGCAGGACGTCGCAGTCCAGCACAATGGTGTTCTCACCCAGCGCCTTGTAGTCGATGATCGCGCGCAGGCTGCGACCGATGAGCCGGCTGATTTCGTGCGTGCGTCCGCCGATGCGGCCGCGCACCGACTCACGGTCGGTACGAGTACTGGTCGCCCTCGGCAGCATCGCGTATTCGCTGGTCACCCAGCCGAGTCCCGAGCCCTTACGCCAGCGCGGAACTCCCTCGGTCACGCTGGCGGCCACGAGTACCCGGGTCTGGCCGAACTCCACCAGCACCGAGCCCTCCGCCTGACTCAGCCATCCCCGCGTGAACCGAACCTCTCGAAGTTGATCATGGCTGCGTCCGTCGGCTCGAGAAGTCACGAGCTCAGCCTAAACACTGGGATGTCCCAAACGGCTCCGGGCATCGCGAGCGACACAGGCCCGTCAAAGTGAGGTTTTGCCTCGACAAGGACACGTTCCGGTTCGTGCCACGGTGGAATATGGGTGAGCACGACGGCACCGACTCTGGCGGCTTGCCCGATTGCGGCGGCTTGGGCGCCGGAGAGATGCATCCCCGGAGGATTGTCCGGGCCATCGAGAAAAGCCGATTCCACGAGCAGCAAGTTGACATTGTTTGCGAGCTGGACCAAGGCTTCCGTTGGGCCGGTATCGCCGCTGTACACCATGGTGGCGCCGGTTGCGTTCTCCTCCACCCGAATGCCGTACGCCTCCACCGGATGCGCAACCCGTACCGTGCTGACTGTGAACGGCCCGATCTGCTGGCTGGGCTGCCAGGTACGCCAGTCAAAGTGCTCGTCAATGGATTCACCAAACTCACCGCCCTCGCAGTCGGTGTCCGCTACGTCGTATGCCCGAGCGATCCGCGAGGCGGCGTTGGCAGGGGCGTATACGGGACATCGCGGCCAAGGGGCGCTCGGTGAGTAGCGTGCGGCAACGTAATAGCCGCACAGGTCCAGACAGTGATCGGCATGCAAGTGGCTCAGCGCGATGGCATCGAGCTCACGCGGGTCGAGGTAGCGGTACAGCGCACCCATGGCGCCGGGGCCGCAGTCGAGTAGCAGAGAGAAGATCCGATCTTGATACGGCGCCTGCACCAGGTAGCTAGAAGCTGCTGACTCGGGTCCGGACAGCGAGCCGCTGCAGCCGACGATTGTCAGTTTCATCATCGCGATCAGACGAACTGCTCGACATCGACAACAAGACCGCCCATCAGCCGATGCCCGACGCCTTCAAATGCCTCCGGGCTGCCCGTGGTCAAGAATCGATTGCTTGCAAACCGCGGCTGATCATGGGTCAGGCCGCGCCGGGTCAATACGGCGTAGACATCCTTGGCGCACTCCTCGGCGCTGGACACCAGGCTGACATTGTCACCCAGCACGTACGAGATCACACCGGTAAGCAGCGGATAGTGGGTGCAGCCCAAGATCAACGTGTCGATATCGGCTTGCTGCAAGGGTTTCAGGTACTCTTCCGCGCTGGCCAGCAGCTCGGGACCGCCGGTGATCCCGGCCTCGACGAAGGACACGAAGCGGGGGCAGGCTGCGGTATGCAGTTCGACGTGCGGAGCTGCAGCGAATGCATCGTCGTACGCCTGTGAGGTGGCGGTTGCCTCAGTGCAGATCACTCCAACCCGCCCGGACCGGGTGGCAGCGACCGCCCGGCGGGCAGCGGGCAAGATCACCTCCACTACGGGCACGCCGTACCGCTCTCGGGCGTCACGGAGCACCGCCGCGCTGCCCGAGTTGCAGGCGATGACCAGGATCTTGACTCCCTGCTCCACCAAATGATCGAGGCACTCCAGAGCGTACTCGCGGACATTGGCGATCGGCTGCTCGCCGTACGGGGCACGCGCGGTGTCGCCCAGGTAGATGATGTCCTCGTGCGGCAGCTGGTCGATGACCGCGCGGGCGACCGTAAGCCCGCCGAACCCCGAGTCGAAGATGCCGATCGGAGCCTCAGTATCAGCCGCCACGAGGGCTCAGCCTACAAGCGATCGCCCAACGTTTTCGTCATCAGAGCCACCACTAATCCGCGAGCGCCCCCTAAATCACCAGCGGATGGGCCGAACAATTACGCCCAGACCTGGGTGTCCAGGAAGTCCTCGCTGGCGTCAAGGTCGCCGGTATAGGCGCCCGTCGAGAGGTACTTCCAGGCGCCGTCGGCGATGATCAAGACGATGTCGCCAGACTCCCCCGCCGTGACGGCCTTGGCTGCTTGCACTAGGGCGGCGTGCAAGATCGCTCCGGATGAGAGCCCTGCGAGGATGCCCTCGCGTTCCAGGAGTTCTCGGACGCGCCGAACTGCATCACGAGAGCCCACAGAGAATCTCGACGTGACATAGGAAGCGTCGTAGAGCTCGGGAACGAAACCCTCATCGAGGTTGCGCAAGCCGTAGACCAGCTCGCCGTACCGCGGCTCGGCCGCGATGATCTTGACATCAGGCTTGTTGTCCGCGAAGAAGCGGCCTATTCCCATCAGGGTTCCGGTAGTACCGAGTCCGGCGACCACATGGGTAACCTCGGGAAGATCTTCGAGAATCTCCGGCCCTGTCGTCAGGTAGTGCGCCTCGGCGTTGGCCGGATTGCCGTACTGATAAAGCATCACCCAGTCCGGGTTCTCCGACGCGAGCAGCTTCGCCACACGGATAGCCTCGTTGGAGCCGCCGGCGGCCGGTGAAAAGACGATCTCGGCACCCCAGATGGCGAGCAGCTGCTTGCGTTCAGGGGAGGTGTTCTCCGGCATCACACAGATCAACCGGTAACCGCGCAGCTTGGCTGCCATCGCGAGCGAAATGCCAGTGTTGCCGCTGGTCGGTTCGATAATGGTCGCACCGGGGCGCAATGTCCCATCAGCCTCGGCGACCTTGATCATCTGGAATGCCGCGCGGTCCTTGATCGAACCGGTCGGATTGTAGTCCTCAAGCTTCGCCCAGAGCCGTACCGAGTCGCTCGGTGACAGCTTCGGCAGGCCTACCAGCGGGGTATGCCCGACCGACTCGGCGAGCGAGGCGTACCGGACCATGAACGAAACCGATCAGCCGCCGGCAACAGCGGGCAGCACCACGACGATGTCGCCATCCGTGGTCGGGGCGTTGAGTCCACCGCTGAAGCGGACATCTTCATCGTTGACGTAGACGTTCACAAACCGGCGTAGCGTCTCCGACTCGACGATCCGGTCCTTCAACCCCGGATTGCGTGCCTCGATGTCATCGAGTACCTGTTGCAAGGTCGCCCCGTTCCCGTGCACCGCTTTCGCTCCGCCGGTGAACGTACGGAGGATCGTCGGGATCCTCACCTCTACTGACATCGGACCTCTCCTGTTACTGCCTGGCTACACTGGCCAAACGACTGGCCTCGAAGGCCTATTCCGTAACGTCGATCTCTTCCTCGGTGACCCCACCGTCGACGATGCGGTAGGAGCGTACGCTGACCGGGCCATCCGAGGCACCTGACTCGGCGGTCGAGACGAGCACGTAGTGAGCTTGCGGTTCAGAGGCGAGGGCGATATCGGTCCGCGACGGATAGGCCTCAGTCGCCGTGTGCGAGTGGTAGACAACGATGATCTCCTCCTCTGTCGCACTCATCGCTTTGTATAGGCCGAACTGCTCCTGGGGGTCGAAACGGAAGAAAGTCGGCGAGCGGTCGGCGTTGATCATCCGGACCAACCGTGTGGGCACGTCGGAGCCCTCCGGCCCAACAATCACCCCGCACGCCTCGTCCGGATGATCTTCCCGAGCGTGAGCGATCATGGCCTCAATGTGCTCACGGGCGATCTTCAGCACGGCGGTCAGACTAGGGGTGATGGCTACTCTTAGCAGGCACATCCGGACTGTGAGACCTAGTGTCATTCAACGCGCCCAGGATCGCGCGCCGGTGTCCTGGACGAACGAACGAGCAGACACGCTCTTCGTCTGCGAGTGCGAGAGGAAGGCAGCGGCCTCACAGCCCGATCAGAGCGAGCGGAGCGAGCAATCAAACAGCGGATCGCGCGCCGGCGTGCTGAGGAGGAGTGAGCCGACACGGTTTTTGTCGGCGAGCGACGACGAAGTAGGCGGCTTCCCGGCGCGATCCGCAGCGAGCGTCAGCGAGCAATCAAACACTGCGCGAGCAGCTCGAAATTAAGAGGGCGTGACTATGGCTAGGCGTTCGACGAGCAGGAGGAAGGCCTCCGCAAAGGGATTGTCCTGCGTCGCTTTACGGATTTCCGCCCAATCCAGCTGCTCCCGTACGGCACGCACAACCAAGAGCAGGGCTGCAAAATCGCAGTAGTGCTCGGAGAGCGACCGGAGTTTGGCGATCATGATGGGAGTAGGCGGCAGCACTGGGATCCGGACGCCTAAGACCTCATACTCGGGCGCAGTGTCTAACAGCGAGTGCACGACTGGAACGCCTCCGAGACGATGCAACACATCGACCAGCGCGGGCTCCTCGGCAGCCTCCGTCGAATCCTCCGCGTCGCAGTAGGCCTTGACCAGCCAATCCTCGGGCGGTCGCTCGATCCGCAGCCCGGCGGCCGCCAGACTGTTCGCGGCCATCTCGACATCGGCTTCAGCCACGACAAGATCGACATCGTGGCTGGGCTCGGGCCCGCCGGCTACCCAGAGGGCGTAGCCACCGCCCAGCGCGAAGGGAACGCCGTCGGCTTTCAAAGCTGACGCCGAACGCTTGAGAGCGGTACGGAGAAGCGGCTCATCGGATGTGGCCGACGGCGGCGGTGATTGCTCGGCGATGATGGGTACCTTCTTCCCATGCGGTTGGCGACATTCAACATCCTGCACGGCCGCTCGATCCACGATGGGGTGGTCGATCTTGATCGGCTTGCCGATGCTATCCGCTTGTTGGACCCCGACATTTTGGGCTTGCAGGAAGTCGACCGGGACCAACCACGCTCCCACCTTGCCGACCTGACAGCGGTCGCCGCCGAGGCGATGGGGGCTGTGACCCACAGATTCGCCGCAGCACTGGCAGGCACACCCGGTGCTACGTGGATCGCGGCGTCGGAGAACGACCTTCCGGGAGTCGCGTCCTATGGGATCGCCCTACTCTCCCGCTACCCATCCGATTCCTGGCAAGTTCTCCGGCTACCGCGAATCCCGACGCGCGTCCCGCTGTATCTGCGCACGCCCCGGAAGATGCTCATCGTCAAGGAGGAGCCGCGAGCTGCTGTGATCGGACGTCTGCGCACCCCAGCGGGACTGGTCGTCGTTGCCAACGCCCACCTGTCTTACGTCCCCGGCTGGGGGCGGCTGCAGCTACGACGGATCCGGCGGGACCTCGCCCCGCTGCAGGAACCGGTGATTTTGATGGGTGACCTCAATATGGCGGATGGCCTGCCGGCGCAGATCACCGGCTACCGCCCACTGGCCAGGCACTACACCTTCCCGCTCGACAAACCTGATCGCCAGCTCGACCACATCCTGTTACGCGGCCGACTTGGGCAAATCACTGCGAGCAGTGCCCCGGCGCTACCGCTGTCTGACCACCGAGCCCTCGTCGTCGACCTATCTGTACCCAGGCCGGAGGCACCAAATGATCAAGACTGACCACTACATCCGCTGGGAACGGGTGGACTCGGTCACCCAGACGTCAACGGGCATCCTGGCCGAACTGCACCATGAGCAGCTGAGCATCGACGTGGTGACCGACGACGTACTGCGGATCAAGATCAGCCGCGGCGGTGTATTCGACGAGCCTCCCACCTTCGCGGTCTGCGTGGATCCACTCGCATCCCACATCGACTTTCGGGTCGAGCAGGACGAGGACCGGGTGCAATTGATCACTACCGCATGCACCGCATCGCTCTGGCTCAACCCATTCCGGATCGACGTTCATCGCAGCAATGGATCGCCGGTGATCGAGACCGCCCAAGACGCCGAAGGTCGGTACTGGGCGTACGCGACACTGAACGACTCCTTCACAGTGCGGCGTCGCTGCCGGCAGGAGGACGCAATCTTCGGATTGGGTGAGAAGGCCGGGCGTCAGAACCGCAAGGGCCGCGACTTCACCATGTGGAATACCGACATACTGAGCCCTTCTGAGACGTTGGAGTTCACCGCCGGCAAGGCTGCCGACGATCCGCGCGGGGATCCCCGCAGCGCCGACTTCGATCCCCTCTATGTGAGCATCCCGTTCTTCTACCATCAGACCTATCCCGAGGGCAGCATGGCGGCATCCTTTCTGGACAACGGATATCGCGGCGCGTACGAGTTCTCCCTCGATCATGAGTACCGGATCGTCTTCCGCGGCGGGCAGTACACCGAATACGTGTTCGCGGGCCCTGACATGCCTGCGATCTTGGAGTCCTACACCTGGCTGACTGGGCGTACGGCACCGCCACCAATCTGGTCGCTCGGCTATCACCAGTGCCGCTGGTTCGAGTACACCCAGGATGCTGTGGAGGCCATCGCTCAGCGGCACCGCGACAACGACATCCCGTGTGATGCCGTCTGGCTCGACATCGAATACATGGACGGCTACCGCGTCTTCACCTGGGACACCGACCGGTTCCCCGACCCGCACGGCATGCTGAAACGACTTGATGCACAGGGATTCCGCGTGATCACGATCATCGATCCGGGTGTCAAGTTCGATCCCGGCTACTGGGTCTTTGGTCAGGCCGTCGAACGGGATGTGCTCTGCCGTACCGAGGGAGGCGATCTCTACATCGGCCAAGTCTGGCCGGGCAACACTGCCTTCCCCGACTTCGTGACCGACGATGCGCGCACCTGGTGGGGCGAACTCAACGCGGCACATGTGCTCTCCGGGCTGGCGGGCATCTGGAACGACATGAACGAGCCAGCCACCGGGAACATCGCGGCCATGCCTATGCGGTTCGGTCGTGGGGGGTACGCGCATGAGCGCTACCACAACCAATACGCGCTGCTGATGGCAATGGGGACCACGGCCGGGCTGCTGGACGCGATGCCTGAGCGTCGGACATTCGTGCTCTCGCGCGCCGGCTTCGCAGGAATCCAGCGCTATGCCGCGAACTGGATGGGAGACAACCAGTCCCGTTGGGATCACTTGTGGCTGAGCATCGCCATGGGATCGGGTTTCGGAATCTCTGGGCAGGCGTTCGTAGGGGCCGACATCGGTGGATTCCAGGGCAATTCGAACGCGGAGCTCTTCTTGCGCTGGATGCAGTACGGCACCCTCACTCCGTTCTGTCGCAACCACTCCGAGATCGGCAATGTTGATCAGTACGCCTGGGCGTTCGGTGACGTCATTCAAGATCACGTCCGAATCGCACTCAAGCTCCGCTATCGCTTACTGCCCTATCTGTATGCCTGCTTTCTCAGGGCATCGGAGACCGGCGAGCCGGTGCAGCGGCCGTTGATCTTCGACTATCAGTACGATGCCACGGTCCGCGACATTGATGATCAGTACCTCTTGGGACGAGACCTGCTGGTCGCACCCGTCGTTGGGCCGGGTGTCCCCGCCCGGCAGGTATATCTGCCGGTGGGTGACTGGTACGACTGGCACAGCGGCGAGCTCGTCGGAAATAGGCGATTTCTGATAACGGCGACGCCACTCGACCGGATTCCGATTTATGCGCGCGGCGGAGCGGTGATTCCAATGTGGCCAGAGGCACCCGACTCGACCAACGGCTATCAGGCTCTCGTGGTCGAGTTGCATCTGTTCGTACCTGCCTCGGATGGGGTGTATCACTCGATGCTGCAGGAAGACGACGGCCTGACCTTCGCCGCCTTGCAAGATGCTCGTTATCGAACGACCTTCACCGTCACACGGGCCGGCGCCGAGCTGACGCTCAACGCCGACGTAAGCGGCAACGGCTACCCGGAATTCGCCCGCGAGCGGTTCGTCCTGGTGCTGCACGGTATGGCACCCGAGCAGGCGCGGCTCAACGACACCGTGATCATCGGTGCCGACGGGCGGTTCCAGATACCCAATGAAGGTGTGGGTTTCCGCTTCAGCTGCACGGTGACCGAGTGAGCTTGATTGTCCGAGTTGCCGTGCCGGGCGAGTACGCCGAAGCTGGTCGGGTTACAGCTGCGGGTTATCACGCCGACGACCTGCTGCGTCGTCCGGACGGGTTGATCGACCAGGAATATGAGGCACGGTTGACCGACGCGGACCGGCGAGCAGGCGTGGCGGTACTCATGGTGGCGGTCCACGACGGCAAAGTCATTGGCACGGTCACCTGGTGTCCGCCCACATCACCATTGCGGGAGCTGGCTACACGCCGGGACCAAGCAGAGTTCCGGATGCTCTCAGTGGCGCCAGCTGGACGGCGACGCGGGGTCGGCCGCGCGCTTGTCGAGGCATGCCTGCATCGAGCCCGACTGGAGGGCATGCGTGAGGTGCTGCTGTCCTCTCTGCCCCAGATGACAGCTGCACACGCGCTCTACCGGGAGTTTGGCTTCGTCCGCGCGCCAGAGCTCGACCACAGCCCGAAGCCTCAGGTGCACCTCTGGGCTTTCCGCCTCAGCCTGAACCCGTAGCCCCAGCCGAAAGTGGTCGCAAACCACAGCCGACACGCCGTACAGCCTGTTGCTCGTGACCACTTTTGCGAAGAATCACCCAGAGGTCGCGTCGAGGTGCTGCAAGAGATCATGGGCCGCGAGCTCGATCTCTTTGTGCCGCCATTCCGACGCGCGGTAGACGCAAGCGATCAATGCCGTACGGTGCACGCGTCGAAGGTCGCCGTATACGAACGCATAGCGGGCCTTCGTCTCGTCAGAGGCACCCTCCGTGAGGCCGAGATGCCAGGCGGCGTACTCCTCCCACGAG
>DASUYM010000029.1:0-12084 GCA_036377435.1 Propionibacteriaceae bacterium | reverse complement strand
CCTTCGTCGCCACCGACGTTCGCCAGTCCGGCCCGACCAGCCTGGATCTCACCGGTGACCTGACCATTAGGGGCGTCACCAACTCGGTCACGATCCCGTTCGAGTTCGAGGGCGCGGCCACTGACCCGTTCGGCAACCTGCGGGTCGGGTTCGAAGGCTCCGCGGTCATCAACCGCAAGGACTACGGCATCACGTGGAACGCCGCCCTCGAAACCGGCGGCGTCCTGGTCAGCGACAAAATCACCCTCGAGTTCGAGGTCTCCGCGATCAAGACCGCCTGACCTTCACGAACCGAACCCTTGCGTCGGGGCCGATCGGCTACCTCACGGTCGGGCCCCCCGCCATACCTCTGATCCATGGCAAGCGCCCCGATATGATCATCGTTAGTCGGGGAGACCAACATGGCTGCCGGCCAGCAGGTATTCACCATGATGGGCGGATGGGCCGCCGCTTCGACGGTGGTTACGCCGTGCACACCGTCGTTTCGCGATCACAGGTCATGTGTTCTCATCTGATCTGTCCTGAGCGATTGTTGGCGCTGTCACTGAAACCTGCAGACCGCATACGGGACCAGGACGACGGGCCTGGATCTCAGGGTCCGGTCAGATAAGGACGCCGCACTCACGCAGCACCGAAGCAAGATCTCATTGAGGAGACAACCGGGACTCAGGCCGATCCCGCTGCCACGGCACACAGCCTGACCAAGTTGCCAGAGGGTTCCAAACTGCGCGCCGTCACCGCTGTCCCGGCCGAGGTTGCCGGCCGCAGGGCGCTGCGCGTCGAACTGACCGAGGCCGTCACCATGGAGGGCAAGCCCGGCGTCGACTACGTGGACATGCCCACATTCGTGATCATTCCCGCCAGCTTCACCAACGGCACCATCGAGGTCAACATCTTGAGCCGTCTCAACGGCAAGGGACCCGCCGACGCCCGGGCCTTCGCCGGCATCGCCTACCGCGTCACTGCCGACGGCGACCGCTTTGAGGCGGTCTACCTGCGCCCGTTGAACGGACGGAAGTCGAACCCGCCCAGTCCACGTGACCAGCGCGCCATACAGTACTTCGCCTACCCCGACTGGAAGTTCGACCGGCTGCGCGAGCAGTACCCGGATGGGGACTACGAAGCGGCCGCGGACATCGGCCCCGACGAATGGATCACGCTCAAGCTCGACATCGACGAAACCCGGCTGACCGCGACCGTCGATGGAACCGAAACCATGGCATTGAGCGAAACCAAGGCGGAACCCGTCGCCGGCGCCGTCGGCCTGTTCGTCGATATCGGCAGCGAATCCTTCTTCTCCAACCTTAAGATCACCCCGCGCTGAGAGGCAGTGGAGGACTCTTCCACAAACGGATGCGTTGCGTCGGTCAAGCAGTCCTGATGGTGACGATCACGCGGCTGAGATCTCGCGCCTTGAGGCCGTGGCGCAATGTGAGTTCTCACCCGGTCGCCTACCGAAATTAGCGTTGCAGGTCCTGGACCGCACGCATCTGATCCACCAGCGAGTCCATCACTCGCTGGGCAGTCAGCGGTAGGTAGCTTCCTGGGACCGGCTCATACCGAAACTGCCAGCTGACCGTGTTGCTGAAGGCGAGTACATGAACGGCCAGCTTGATGCCACTGTTGGTCGTCAGGACGTATCCGATCTGCGCCGGATCGCTGTCGGGGGCCATCGGCGTGCGGGTGAGCAAGCCTCGACTGGCCGGCGGGGCGTGCACCTCCACGCGAGCCTGCTCGCAGTTGTCGAGCACAGTGACCAGCCGACTGAACTCCCGATCCGCTTCCGCCACATCCGCGAACCGAAAGGTAAAAAGTGACACCGCCGAACTGTTGAGCTCCCAGAAGGTGCCGACTCCGTCGAGCGCTTCTTGCGGGGCACGATTCAACACTGTCGCCTCGAACAACGGCTGGCAGGCCGACGGCAGGATGTACCCGTCCTGTTCGCTCGACCCGCGACGATCGATCACCGAGGCCCCATTCGTCCCGTCGTAGCCGGCGTACACGCCTTGCAGGTCCGAAAGGGAGAACAGCGGCGCCCGGGCCGGCCAGAATCGCCACACCGTAAGCCCGGCGAGCAGTGCCACTACTACGGCGACCAGCACGAGCTTGCCCCGCCGCGATAGCCGGCTCGCTTCGCTCATGCCGACAGACAGGACCTCGGGTTCGGACTGCGGCGACGCGCTCGTCACAGCCTCGATGGTAGTCACCGGGGTGTGGCGACGCTGCCTGTCGAGCCCGGGGGAGTGGACAGCTATCGATCTTGAAGGGAAAACCGAGAGACCCTCGGAGTCTGATCCGTGAGGTTGGTGGCGGCCCATCCCATGTGGTCGTGGACGGCGGCAGCGGCCGCTGCGGCGTCGCCCGAAGCGATGGCGTCGACGATGGCCTCGTGGCGCGCGATGTCCATGTTCCCAATGGCGCGCTCGATCCCGGCGAACATGATCGACATCCGGATGGATCCTTCAAGGGATTCCCAGGTATGCATCAGCGTGTCGTTGCCGGTGAGCCGGCACAGGCCGCGGTGGAAGTTGAGGTCGGCCGCGATCCTGCCGTCCAGATCCACGTCTGCCCGTGCTTCGCTCATGGTGTGGAGGAGGCTGCGCAACTCTGCGGTTGTTTCGGCTCGATCAGCCCGCTGCGCCAGCGCTCGTACGGCCATGGCCTCGAGGGCCGCCCGTACGGCGTAGATGTCACCGATCTCTTTGGGGCCGAGGTGGCGGACATATAGGCGTCCCCGGGCGGCGCCAACAGTGAGCAGGCCCTCCTGCTGGAGCTGTCGCATGGCCTCACGAAGCGTGCCGCGGCTGATCTGGAGCCGTTCGGAGAGCTCGGTCTCCACCATCGGGGTCTGCGGCGCCAACTGCCCGCTGGTGATGGCCGTACGCAGCGAGGCCAGGGCCTGCTCGCGGAGGTTGGACTTGGTGAGCCCGACCAGACCCGCTGCTGACGTCATGTGGTGATCCTTGCCGTCGCCGTGGGCGTCTTGGCTGCTGACAGAACTCTTAGGACAGCTGCGCATGCGCAGAGTCACATCGTTTCTTGATTGTTGTCAACAGTCAACTGTCGATGTTGACAGTCGCCTGGCGACGAGCTTACGCTCCCAACGGATGAGTATGACGCCGCGGCGGCCACGACGCTGGCGCCTCGCCAAAGGGAGTTCAGGATGGCGCCGCAGCACACCGCAGTGATCACCGGGTCGGCATCGCGGGATGGTGCGATCGGACTGGAGTCACGCCGGACATCAGCGGTGGCAGCACCGCCGCGGGCCTCGACTCGCAGGAGCTGAGAAATTCCTTGTCTGCAATGAGTTGCGCTGCTTATCGAAAGATGGGCCGCTCCCGCGACGCGCTCTTTACGGGGAACGCTCCGAGTGCGACGATCAACCACAACGATCTGGATACGTGCAAGTAGCTCGCGTTGACTCTATCCCTGGTAAATGGTGGGTTTGGTCTGAGTTCTTGCTGAGAGCGAGGCGAGGCAATGAGGCAGATCGCCGCCGGACGCGACCTCTCCCGGCCGTGCTGCCAGAGGCGGCAATGCGTATCAGCCCACAACGCGTGTCGCCCATCGAGGCAAGAACCTCCTACACGACGCCAGGCACCTAACGGGGTCGCACCAACCGCTACTGACACGGGTTACCCCAGGTTGGGGTCACGCCCGGCAACACTCACTCGAGGAAGGAAACAATGAACGACAATCACGATCAGATTGAGCAGTCAACGCAGATGGCTGGCAGCGGAGGCGCCTGGAGGACTACGTGGACTCCCAGCCGACGACACTTCCTCACCTTGACCGGTCTCGCCCTCGGGGGCGCGGCGCTGGGCCTTGGAGTATCTGCGTGCGGTACCGCGCAAACCGGTAGCAGCGCGGGCCAAGCGAAGGGTCGTGCCGGCGCAGCAGGAGAGACGATGTTCGTGGCCGGCTTCCAGTGGAATCCGCCCAAGACCTTCAACCCGTTTGCGGCTTCGCCTGACTTTCCGACCAGCGTTGCAGCTGGGAACCATCCGCAGTACATCTATGAAACCTTGCTGCGCTTCAATCTCCTGGACGGCTCCCTCGCCCCGGGTCTTGCCAAGGAGCTCCAGCAGCCCGATGACCAGACATTCACACTGCCGCTGCAGGACGGCACTAAGTGGTCCGACGGGTCGGACCTCACGGCCGACGACGTTGTCTTTACCTTCGAGCTCGGCAAGACCGCGCCGGTGAGCTTCGCCACGCTCTGGCAATACATCGACTCGGTCAAGGCCACCGACCCCAGGACAGTCGAGTTCAAGCTGAAGTCCAAGCCGTATAACCCTATCTTCGTGAAGAACTTCATCACGATTACCACCATCGTGCCTAAGGCCGTCTTCGGCAGCATCTCACCCGACAAGATTCCGTCAGAGACCAACACCAAGCCGATCGGCTCCGGTCCGTTCTTGCTGGATAAGTACGACCCAACCCAGGTCAGCCTCAAGCGAAATGACAACTACTGGGGCAAGACTGCCTTCGGTACTCCGGCGATGACCACCATCAACCACCCGATCTTCAAGAGCAACAACGACGGCGACCTCAAGCTGGAGAGTGGCGAGATCGACGTCAGTCAGCAGTTCACCGCTCAGATCTGGAAGATGTGGGAGGCCGGCAAGCCAGTCGGCACCTGGATGAAGCAGAAGCCCTATCACGTGCCTGGCACTATCCCCTTCCTGATCTTCAACATGAACAAGCCAGGCCTGGAGAACCCAAAGGTCCGGCTGGCCATCGCGTACGGCATCGACTACCCGAATATCGCCACTACCGCGATGTCGGACTATTCCGTGCCAGCCAACGCCAGCCTCATCGTGCCGACGGGGTACGAGTCGAAGTTCTACGACGCCGCAGCGGTGGACTCGGAGGGCTGGAAGTTTGACCCGGCCAAAGCGGTCCAGATCTTGGAGGGTGAGCTGAAGGCAAAGAAGGGCTCGGATGGCATCTATGAGCTGCCAGATGGCACGAAGCTCGGTGGCTGGAAGTTGGTCACCCCGACGGGGTGGACCGACTGGAACACTGCCTGCGAGATCGTGGCGAAGTCGGCTAAGGAGATCGGGATCGGCATCAGCACCGAGTTTCCGCAGTTTGCGACGATGTATGCCAGACTGCAGAACGGCGACTTCGATTGCGCCATGTACAGCTACACCGGCGTCAACCCGGCCAGCCCCTGGATTCGCTTCCGCGATGCATTGGACGACAGGGGCGTGCCGGACTACGGCAAGACCGCGTTCTGGAACTACAACCGGTTCAAGGACCCCGATGTCCCGGCACTTTTGGATGCCGCGGCTGGGGCGAAGTCCGATGCCGAAGCCAAGGCGGCTTACACCCAACTCGACAAGATTTATCGCGCGAATGTGCCCGTCGTGCCGCTGATGTACCGTCCGCTGAGCTTCTACGAGTTCAATCAAAGCAACTGGGAGAACTTCCCGACCGAGGAGAACCCGTACGCTCCGCCCATGTGGGGCGGCGCGGGCATCCAGTGGCTGTTCAAGATCAAGAAGGTTGGCACATAGATCCCAATAGGTCTGACGCAAAGGAGCGAAGGCGGCAAACATGGCGCTAGCGAAATACCTCGGTCGGAAACTGGCCTGGACCCTCGTGGTCTTCTTCGTTGCTCTGCTGCTGAACTTCCTCCTCCCTCGCCTCATCCCGGGCAACCCGGTCGACGCCATCGTCGGCCAGCTTGCCACGGGTGGGGGCGCCGGGGGTGAACAGCTGCAGCAAGTCCACGAGAAGTACATGGAGGAGTTCGGCCTCAACGAGCCACTGTGGCAGCAGTTCTTCATCTATGTCGGCAATGTGTTCCAGGGCAACCTCGGCACCTCGTTTGCGCAGTACCCAGCCTCGGTCAACACCCTGATTGCGCAGGCGCTGCCCTGGAGTATCGCGATCATGCTTCCAGCGATCATCGTCGGCTGGATTGTCGGCAACCTGCTAGGAGCGGTGGCCGCGTTCAAGGGCGGCTGGCTGGACCGGGGCGCATTCATCGGGTCGCTGTTCTTCTCCAGCGTCCCGCCGTTCGCGCTGGCCATCATTCTGCTGTTCCTGGTCGCGGTGAAGGGGGGCATCCTGCCGGTCGGTGGAGCGTACTCCTTCGGTTTGACGCCGGAGTTTTCCTTGGCGTTCTTCGGTGACGCCATTACCTACTGGTGGTTACCGTTCTGGTCGCTCGTGTTGGTGTTTATTGGCGGCCAGGCGGTGGGCATGCGGTCCATGGCAATCTACGAGCTCGGATCGGATTATGTGAACTACAACCGTGGTCTGGGCGTGAAGGAAGGCCACACGGTCCGCTACATCTTCCGCAACGCGATGCTGCCGCAGTTCACCGGCTTGGCGCTGTCCATCGCTGCGCTCATCACGGGCGGCCTGATCACCGAGCTGGTGTTCTCCTACCCCGGCCTCGGCTCGTTGTTGTTCAGTGCCATCGGTACCAACGACTACCCGGTGATTTCGGCGATCACTCTGTTGATCACAATTGCCGTGCTCGTTGCCAACCTTGCCGCCGACATCCTCACCGGCTTCATCGATCCCCGGATACGGGCAGTCCAGAGCGGAGAGCGCTGATGAGTTTACGTGGACTGAGTCCTAGATTTTGGGTGGCTGCCGTGCTGGTCGCCTTCGTAGTCCTCGTCGGGTTGATCGGTCCGCTGATCGTGTCGACCAACCCGGATGCCACGGTCGGCGGGCTATACGAGGAGCCGCAGTGCTGCGGGCCTCTCATCCTCGGTGCCGACAATGAGGGCCAGAGCGTTATCGCCAATCTGGTCAACGGCACCCGGACGTCGCTGATTGTCGGACTAGTTGCGGGACTCATTGGAACCGCGATCGGCCTGCTGGTCGGTCTAGTGGCCGGCTATCGCGGCGGCTGGGTGGACGATGTGCTGAGCGCCATTGTGAACGTCGGCCTGGCCATCCCGGCGCTGGTGATCGTGATCTTGGTTTCGGTGTCACTGCCGACACGCAACCTCTACACCCTGGCTTTAGTGATCGGGTTCACTGCCTGGTTCTGGGTCGCGCGCGCGGTACGGGCGCAGTCCAGCAGCATCCGAACCCGCGAACACATCGACGTGGCCAAGCTGTCCGGAGCCGGGTTCTGGTCAATCCTGCGCCGCGACATCCTGCCTTACTTGCTCTCGTATGTCGTTATGGCCTGCATCCTGCAGATCTCCGGCGCCATCTTGTTCGAGTCCACGCTGAGCATGCTCGGCCTGGGCGCCTCGAACACCACCAGTCTGGGCTCGATGCTCTATTGGGCCATCCAGTGGGGGTCGGTGCGGACCGGAGCCTGGTGGGCGTTCGTCCCTCCGACACTGATGTTGACCTTGATCGTTTTCTCGTTGCTGCTGCTGCAGTCCAGCCTCAATGAGGTGTTCAATCCGCGGCTGCGTCGCGGTCGGGCTGCGCGCAAGAAGGCTGCCAAGGAGGGCGCGGAGCTCGAGGAGCCGATCGAGGCCGAGGACGCCGGTCCGGTGGGGAGCGGTGGCTTCTTGGAGACACCGATTTCAACAGGGAAGTCGCGCTGATGGGCACGCTAGTCAATGCCGAAAACATCCGCGGGGTGTATTACACCGAGGGCAAGGATGTAGTAGCCGTCAACGATGTGTCGATCAAGATCGAGGAGGGCGAGGTCCTCGGGCTCGCTGGGGAGTCTGGCAGCGGCAAGACCACGCTCGGCTCGATCATTTCACTCATCGCTCGGCCGCCGCTGCATGTGGAGCACGGCACACTGGAGATAGACGGCCAGGTCCAAGAGCTCGGTGGTCACGCCAAGATCCCGCGTACCTGGCGTGGGGCCGTTGTGTCCATGCTGCCGCAGGGCGCGATGAACTCAGTCAGCCCCACCAAGCGGATCCGCCACCTGGTCTACGACGTCATGCGGTCACACGACGGGAAGATCTCCAAGGACGAGGCACTCGACCGGGCGAGGGACCGGCTTACTACGTTGGGCCTGCCTACCCGGGTCCTTGACGCGTACCCGCATCAGCTCTCCGGTGGTATGAAGCAGCGTACGGTCACGATCATCAGCACCTTGCTCAATCCGCGGCTTCTGGTCGCCGATGAGCCGACCTCTGCGCTCGATGTGACATCGCAGAAGATCTTGATCGAGATGCTGCTGGAGATGCTGGAGAAGAAGATCATGTCGGGAGTCATCTTCGTGACCCACGACCTTCCGGTACTACGCACCGCGGCAAATAGGATTGCTGTGATGTATGAAGGCAGGATCATTGAGCTGGGGCCAACCGAGATCGTGGTTGAAAGGCCCGAGCACCCGTATACACAGGCCCTCATGAGTTCGGTGCTGGCACCGGAACCGGCGTACGCCAATACCAGGATTGAGGGAATGAGCAGTTTTGACCGCTCCCTTTTCGACGCACCGGCGGTGATCCACTGATGACTGACATCTACAGAGCCGAGCACATCACCAAGACCTTCGGTCACGGCAAGAATCAGGTCCAGGCTGTTAAGGATGTCTCCTTCAGCCTGGAGCAGGGCCAGGTCACCACCATCGTGGGCGAGAGCGGCTCAGGCAAATCGACGATCGCGCGAATGGTTCTCGGCTTAATGCCCATTACCTCCGGCAAGTTGATCTTTCAGGACAAGGACGTCACGAACCTCAAGGGACGGGCTCGGACCGAATACTGGCGGGACGTGCAAGCGGTCTTCCAGGACCCGTTCTCGGCGTTCAACCAATTCTTCACCGTGGGCAAGCTTCTCGACCGCTCCATGTTGATGGTGGGAAAGAAGGTGGGCCGGGAGCGCCTCGAGGAGTCATTGGGCTACGTCGGCATGGACACCAGCGTGCTGGCACGCTACCCCCACCAGCTCTCCGGTGGTCAGCGGCAGCGGGTCATGATCGCGAGAGCACTCATGATGCAGCCGGAGCTGCTAATCGCCGACGAAGCAACGTCCATGCTCGACGCATCGCTGCGGGTCAACGTTCTCAACGTCCTTAAGGATCTCCGTGACCAACTCGGCATGACAGTGCTGTTCATCACTCATGACATCGGGCAGGCCTGCTACTTGGCCGACCGGGTGTTGGTGATGGAGCACGGCGTCATGGTTGAGCAGGGCAAGACCGACGAAGTGATCTTCAATCCGCAGCACGAATACACCAAACGGCTGCTCGCCGATGTGCCGAAGCTGCACGAGGAGATCGAGCTGCACGATCTGCAGGAAGAGCTGCAGAAGGCGGGCGAGCTGGCCTGAGCCCGACTGGCGACGGAGATGCTCGGCATAGACCTGCGCGCCGGCTGGACCGTCAATGCCATCAGTGGCGACCCGTCCGGACGAGTGCCGAGGAGCTATCCGGCCGAAGTGCCAGGCTGCGTGCATACCGACTTGATGGCAGCCGGTGTCATCGCTGATCCCTACCTGGACGGGAATGAGGCCGTACTCAGGTGGATGCATGAGGTCGACTGGCGTTACGCCGCGGTGCTGAATCCTCTTGATCTTCCCCTTGAGCCGCCCAGGTTGGGCGAGCGGGTCGATCTGGTCTTCGACGGCATCGACACCATTGGGACGGCAAGGCTAGGGGAGGGGCCGGACAAGATCGAGCTGGGACGCACGTACAACATGCACCGCTCGTACCGCTTCGACATCTCCCAACACCTCACCGGCCGGCCTGTCCAACTCGAAGTTGATCTTCACTCGGCGACCGCGTACGCCGAGGCGGAACAACAACGGCTCGGCGACCGTCCCAGCGCCTTTCCTGCGCCGTACAATTTCATTCGCAAGATGGCGTGCAGTTTCGGCTGGGACTGGGGGCCGGACCTACGAACCGCCGGCCTGTGGAAGCCGGTGCGACTGGAGCGTTGGAGCGTTGCGCGGCTGACTCGCGTGATGCCCCTCGTGACTCTCGACCCTGCTGGCAGCGGTCGGGTCGAGCTCCGCATTGATCTGGAGCGCCTCCATTCCGAAGCAGTGCTGACTGTTACTGCCGAGATCCTCGGCCATCGAATCGAGGGCGTAGTCGAGGCCGGCGCCACCAGCGCGACGCTGGTCGTCAGTGTCCCCGATGCGCCTGTCTGGTGGCCCGTCGGCTACGGCGAGCAGCCGCTGGCTGACCTCACGCTCACGCTATCGACAGTCGACCAGGAACTTGACCGGTGGCAGCGGAGAATCGGGTTCCGCACGGTCGAACTGGACACCTCTCGCGATGACGTCGGCACCGCGTTCACCATTTCGATCAACGGCCAACCGATGTTCGTCAAGGGCGTCAACTGGATCCCAGATGATCACTTCCTGACCCGGATCACCGCCGAGCGGCTCGAACGCCGGCTCGACCAGGCCCTTGCCGCCAACGTGAACCTGCTTCGCGTCTGGGGCGGTGGCATCTTCGAGAGCGAGGACTTCTATCAGGCCTGCGATGAGCGCGGACTGCTGGTCTGGCAGGACTTCCTGCTGGCCTGCGCGGCGTACCCGGAAGAGTCACCGTTGTGGGAGGAGATTGAAGCCGAGGCCCGTGAGAACGTGGCGCGGCTGGCGTCGCATGCGTCCCTGGTGCTGTTCAACGGCGGCAATGAAAACCTGTGGGGCTACGCGGACTGGCATTGGCAGGAGCGGCTCAACGGTCGTACCTGGGGAGCCCGGTATGCCCATGAGCTCCTTCCGAAGATCGTCGCTGAGCTTGATCCGACCCGGCCGTACAGCGATAACAGTCCGTATTCCCCGGGTGCGGATGTCGAACCCATCCACCCCAACGATCCCAACCATGGCACCCACCACCAGTGGGAGGTTTGGAATCGCGTCGACTACACCACGTACCGAAGCGAAATCCCTAGGTTTTGCTCGGAGTTCGGATTTCAGGCTCCACCCGCTTGGCGCACCTTGACCGACTGGGTGCACTCGGTTGACGGTGGCCCGCTGGACGCGGCGCGCGATCCCAAGAACGACCCGAACTTCCTTCTGCACCAGAAGGCCGACGATGGTAACGGCAAGCTCGATCGTGGCCTGGCCGCACATATTGGAGTGCCGGACAAATTCGCGGATTGGCATTGGGCAACCCAGCTCAATCAGGCGCGGGCTGTCACGTACGCGATCGACCATCACCGGCGCTGGTGGCCGCGGACAGCGGGCGCAATCGTGTGGCAGCTGAATGACTGCTGGCCGGTCACCTCCTGGGCTGCGATCGATTACGAAGAACGCCCCAAGCCGCTCTGGTACGCGTTGCGCCGCGCGTTCGCTCCGCGGAATGTGGTCTTTGTTACCGAGCAGGGCAGCGTCTCGGCGGTGGTCCTCAACGACACAGACCAGGCCTGGCATGGTCAACTCCGCCTGGGGCGCGAGCGGCTCAACGGTCTCACCCTCGCGACCATCACGGTCGAGGTCAGCGTTCAGCCGAGGACTTCCACACCGATCGCCCTTCCCGCTCAGATCTTCACACCTGAGGATCCGACCGCCGAGATCGTGGTGGCGCGCCTCGACGCCCTGACCAGGGTGCACACCTTTGTCGAGGACATCGAGCTGTCCTTGGACCCCAATCCGATCAATGTCGAGGTCATGCAGACCGAGGACGGGTACGCCGTCAAGGTGACAGCCAGCTCGTTTGCGCGCGATGTCACGTTGTTGGCCGATCAAGCCGCCTCCGACGCCACAGTCGATGATGCCCTGGTCACGTTGCCCGCAGGGCAGAGTACGACTTTCCGCGTACGCACGAGCGCTCGCAATCTTGAACAGGCCCTTGATAGGCCACCGGCACTTCGGACCGCCAACGACCTTCAGCGCACTGAGCGAGCACGGCTGAGCGAGTGAACCCGTCGCGTGCAGGCAAGTGCGCGGTCTTAAGTCGATCGTCTTGACGGGTGTGTTGCAAAGCGGACGTCTGGTGCAGCTTCAGGCCGCTCCTCTTTACGGGTGTGATGGGAAACGGACGTCTGGTGCAGCTTCAGGCCGCTCCTCTTTACGGGTGTGATGGGAAACGGAGGTCTGGTGCGGTCTGAAGCTCCCCCCGAAGCGTGGAGGCATCGACTATAAGGAGAGTCATGCCAGAGAAGCGGAGGAAGTTCGACGCTGAGTTCCGCGAGGGGGCGGTTCGGTTGGTCCGGGAGACCGGGAAACCGTCGCGGCGATCGCTCG
>DASUYM010000028.1:0-6714 GCA_036377435.1 Propionibacteriaceae bacterium | reverse complement strand
CCCGCCCTGGACCAGTCCATCGCCTACCGCACCGCCACCAACACCCAGCTCTTGACCGCATTCACCCACCTCGGCGGACCGATCGGCATGACCATCATTGCGTCGGTGATCACCATCGCTTTGGTGTGGCGGTGGCGGTCGCGCACGCCGCTGATCCTGATGCTCATCGGCGTCGCGGGATCGTTGACCATGACCAGTGTCGGCAAGGCCATCGTGGGACGGGTCCGGCCGCCGCTCACCGAAGCGGTCCCGCCGTATGAGTACGCCTTCTCCTTCCCCTCCGGCCACGCGCTGAACAGCACCGTCATTGCCGGCGTGGTTACCTACTTGTTGGTCCGCCGGCTCCGCACACGATGGGCGCGAGCGGCCGCCGCGATCGTCGCCATTATCTGGGCGTTGGCCATGGGCCTGAGCCGGGTGTTCCTGGGCCACCACTGGCTCACCGACGTGATCTTCGCCTGGTTGCTCGGCGCCGCCTGGCTGGCCCTGGTGATCACCTCCCACCGGCTCTTCCTCACCCTCCGGCGCCCTGAACCGTCAGGAGGGTGTCGGTGAGGCTCGTTAACGGATCAGTGAAGCGCGCAGATCGGAGGGAAGCAGCCGCGTGTCGCCAGTCGCCGAAGTTGGCGAGCAGTGCCCGTACGAGGGCCTCGGCCTGGCCGCAGTAGGGGCACTCGAAGTCGCCACCAGGGTCACATTCGCATCCGCCGGGCCGCGGATGTGGTCGCGGAAGAGCCCCAGTATTGGGTCACTGGTGAGCGGAATCAGGGCTGGCTGATCGAGAGGCCTCGGTCGGCAACCGGCCGGTCGACACCAGCCATTGGGCCACGTCGCCGATCTTGGTTTGGGTATCGCGGGCGGCTCGGCGGAGCCTGTCGAAGGCAGTCATCGCATCTACCTGATCGCGTGCCATCAAGTAGCCGACGCCGCGCTCGATGATCACTCGATAATCCAGCGCATACTGCAGCTGAGCGGCCAGCTCGCCTGCGTTATGGGCCGCCACGGCACTGGCAAGGGTGGATTCGACCACATCGCGGTAGCGAGCCACAGCCCGGCACTCATCCTCCTGCCACACATGCGGATGGTCATAGCACACGTCGAGAGTGCCGACGGTGACACCACCCAGGCGCACCGGCAGGCCCAGGACAGCGCGTACGCCGTGCGGGCCGAGCGCCGAGGCAAGATCAGGCCAGCGCCCTTCCGTGGTCACGTCGGTGCTGGCGACGACGGTGTTGTTGACGAACGCCTCAGTGCAGGCACCTTGCCCGGTGTCGCTCTCCACTACTTCGAGCATGCGGCCGGGCCCGTCGGATGCGGCGACGTAGTGCGGGACGTTCTGCTCATCAGCCAGCATGATGCCGCTCCCCGTGACACCGAAAAGGTCCACGCACGCCTCGGTCACATGTCGCAGCGCCTCAACCACACCGGCACCCGGTTCGCCCAGGGTGGCGAGCCGGCGCAGGCTGGCGGCCAGGGCCTCGGGATCAATCGCCATGGCCTGTCCGATTCGCGAGCATGGCGCGCCACTGCTCTGTGGAGATTGCGGCGGTCATCGTGCTCGATCATGGTCCACGGGCAGGGACGTGTCGAGCCCCGATCACTGCGACCTTTCGCTGGTGGGCTGCTGCCCGGCCACTCGGCACCGATTAGGCGTGCACCGTCGGGATTATGCATCTCGATCACGCTGGGTATTTCGACCTCTGCTGGGCTGAGTCGACCGCAGCGCCCGTTGATGATGACCTGAGCGATGTTGGGTACCTTGACATGGCCGTTTGGGAGACGCGTACCAGCAGTGACCAGGCCCGCTCGGGGTGATGGGCGAAGCGCTGGTCTAGCAGCCCTGTCGCCACTCCGATCTGCTGCCGCCGGGGCAAAAGCGTCCTTGAGCTGTGCGATCTCCGCTTCCAGTTGCGCCACCCGGGAGCTGGCCTCCAGACTCTCGAAGACTAAGCCAACCTCTGTTGGCGGCGGCTCCGAGACCATGCGTCACCTCGATGAGGTCACGTCCGCAGACACAGGGCGGAGACCTATCGGAAACCCAAGAGCGTAGTCGTCCCTTGAAATCGTCGCAGTAGGAACAGGAATCGGCCCCGCAGCATGTCTGCTCAGCTACGGGACCTGGGCGGCGGCAGATCCTAGGTCCCGCTCGTCATCCTGTCTACGACATACCCAATCGGCCATTGAGGCATGCACTTTGAGATGGGGTGGCCCGTAGTACCCCAGTCGACGCACAGCCTCCGACAGACTTGGCTAACACGCATCACAGGACGACCGGTCTTGGCGATCCCAGGTCCGATGAGGAAGAAGGTGGCGGCTGGTGGGTGGGACAGGTCTTCCTCTGAGTTCACGTTCAGCGACCTCACTGGCGATTCAGGTTGGGTTCGGGCGCGGCCTGCCGGGTAATTGTTGGCCCGGGCCGTCGGGATCGTGTGGCGGTAGCCGTTGGTGGGCCGTCGGAGTGGAACGAGTGCGGTGAGGGACATGGACGCAGAAGAGAGTCCTGAGGTCGGCGAGTCCGCTTGGGATGGCCTGGATGAATCCGCTGGTCCCGGTCCGGCGGTTCAGCGGGCGGTGGAGGAGGATGATCTCCGCGAGAGCTTGGCGGGCCTGTCACGGCTGACGAACCGGCTGGGGCTGGAAGACTTGCTGACCCGGGTGGCCACCTATGCGGTGCGGGCGATCCCGGGTGCAGACGGCGCTGGGCTGACATTGTTGGAGGACGACCGGGCCAACACAATCGTGGCCACGGCGGCGTTCGTCAGCGAGATCGACGATATCCAGTACGGGATCGGGCAGGGACCGTGCATCACTGCGGCTCGAGAGGGTCAAACAGTGATGTCGGGCTCCCTGGGCAGCGACCCGCGGTGGCGGAAGTTCGGTGGCACGGTCGCCCGGCTGGGTGTGCACAGCGTGCTGTCGTTACCGTTGGTCATCCCCGACCGGGTGGTCGGGGCGATGAACGTGTACGCCCATGGCAGGCATGTCTTCGATGAACGGGCCGCGGAGCTTGGGCAGATTTACGCGGTCCCAGCCGCGGTCGCGGTGCAGAACGCGCAGGTGTTGGCGCAGACGCAGCGGCTGGCGGCACAGCTGCAGTCGGCGTTGGAGACGCGAGGCGCCATCGACCGGGCGATCGGCATCCTGATGAGTCGGAGCGGCGGCACCGAGGACCAGGCACTGGCCCGGCTGCGTGCCCTGAGCCAGAACGAGCATCACAAGTTGGTGGTCGTTGCTCGCCAGATCATCGACGACGCCGTCCGCCGCGCTCAGGCCCGCCGCGACAGCGGCTGACCTAGGTTCACAAGCCCGGGCTGTAGCGGAGAGGTTAGTCGGCGCGCGGGCGTAGACTCGTGGTTGACGCGGCTTTCACCATCCTGGTCCGTATTCCGCCGCGGTCATCGGGATCAGCGGCTTGCTGAACCGACCAGTGCTGGACTCGATCAGCGGCCGGATCCGCTTCCTCGGAGCGTCACTGTGGATTTCCCCACAGCCCTGCTTCGCGACCTCCTCCATCTCAGCAGCAGCGTCGAACTCGACGAGGACGAGCTTGGCGCCCGCTTGGCTGCCCTCGTGACCGCGTTGCGCGCGGCGGTAGCGTCCTACCGTGGGATGTACTTGACGGTGGTTGAAGGCGATGAGCCCGTAAGTCTGAGCGCGTTCCATTCCACAGAGGATGGAGCAATCACGACCTCTTTGCGGCTGCCGTTCGCTGCCCTTGCCCCTGGATTCCACGTCGGCAGCCGAGTCGTTTTCTACGCCGCAAGCCCGGGCGCGTTCGTTGACCTCGCCGCTGACCTCGCCCACGCCCTGCACGCGCCGATCATCTTCGACTGCCCCAGGCAGCGCCTCACCGGAAGTCCAGAGGGCGACGGGCAGCATGGTGATAATCCCCGTGACGGGCACGAGTCGATCGTCCTCGACGCTGACCTTCCGCCGGCCACTCTGGTCTCGAGACTGACTGGACTAGGCGATGCGTCGACGATCAACCGGGCGGTCGGGATGCTCATCGACCAAGGACACCACCCCGATAAGGCCCATGCCACGCTCCACCGCCACGCCGTCACGCCGGCGTCGAACCCCACATCTATGCGGCGCGGCTGCTGCGACGTTGACGTCGCCCCTGCGCGTCACGCCCGTGTCGCGGGTCGTGTCGTCGCCGAAATGGTTCGATGCTTGAGTGTTCGGCGTTCATCCTCACTCAGTCCGCCCCACACCACGGTCGATGCCGGCCAGGACGGCCCACTCCAGGCACAGGCTCTGCACCGGACAGCTCACGCCGACGCGTTTGACGTCCCTGAGCTGAGCATGTAGTGATGATGGCGGTGGTGACCGTTGCGAGCTTGGACGGCTTTATCGCCGTCGGTGCTGGCGGCCAGATGACACTATGGCGTTCCTCGCGGCTGTCGATGTCACGCAGCAGTTGGACGATCAGGTTGATGACTCCAAAGACTCAAGCTCCAAGATCATCATCATCATCTGGCGATGATCTTGATCAATCGGGACCCTGTACACGCGGTCGGGCCGCGGAAAGGGACGCCTAGCGGCTACGTCGAGCAGCTGCTTGGCTCTGTTTGTGGTCTAACTCCTCGTCGAGGTAGCCCTCATAGACCTCGAAGCGGGTAACGTCCAACGCTTCGGCTAGCGTGATGTTGCCTTGGGCGCGTGCGGTGTGTGCCGCTGCGCGGAGCCCCTCTACCCAGGCTGCTAGCTCAGCTAGGTCAGCCTCTTGCCTTGCCCCCACGTCGCCCCAGGCTACCTGCTTGCGTCTCGGCTGGGTGCGTTCATGGGTTGTGTCGATGCCGCGGAGATCGGATCCTGCGCCATGATTCGTGGCATAGCAGACCCTCTCAGAATTCCCGTCCCGCCTTGGCCGGTGCAAGAGTGCAGATCTGGAGCGCGTCGAGCTATCCGAAACCCCATCATTCGGCGTCGTAGGCCAAGGCCTAGCGGATCAGGCAAAATTAACCCATTCCCGCGCTGTTGGGGTCTGATGTCGAACCTTCCGGCGGGATGTGGGTGCGGCGGGAAGCAGCCAGTGAATGGGACACTCTCCTCAAAAGCTTCGACCCTGCGCACCGGCCGGCTTCCACAAGTTCCGCCGCTCGAAGGAGCTGTGACGTGACGAACTCGCTCAGGCGCCTTGGAGAGATGCTGGCGACGTTTGTCGGCAGGGCTCTGGGAGGAGGGTTCTTCCTGCTCGGCAGGGCTCGCGGCAGGAAGGCGCTGCATCCTCGGGGTGAGGTCCTGCAGGGGGTGATCGGTCGACACGGCGCCGTCGGGAGGACTGGTGTTGCCTGGCTTGATGAGGCAGGCACCGACCACGTCGCGGTGCGCCTCTCCCGATCCCTGGGTTTGCCCGCTCCCCGCCCAGACATCCTGGGTCTGGCAGTGCGGATCCCCACCGAACTTGGCCAGTTCGGTGATGTGCTTTTGGCGACGACCGGAACAGGACTCCTCGGCCGATATGTGTTGTTGCCGGCACGCCGGCATGGTCTGCGCGCCAACACATCGCTGTTTCCGTACCAGACCCTGGCTGGTCCGCTCCTGCTGGCAGCGATTCCGACCGCAGGCAGTCCGCGACTATACGAGCTGGCCTACGCCAGGCCGACGGGACCGTGGCTGCCATTCGGGACACTGGAGGTAATGCAGACGACATTCCGTGGTCATGACCTCGATCTGTCCTTTGACCCGGTCCTGAACGTCGTGCCGGGCCTGGAGACCTACGCTGGGCTGCTCAACTACGCAGGTTCTCCTCCGCCGCCTCTCGCCGAGCGCGCGAGCACCGAAACGGTCAACCCACCTCCCTGTAGGAACTAGTCCCGGTCAGGTACTTCACATCGAGCCACCCTCAACACCGCGGCGATGCTGTCGATGACTCTTGAACCGTTGTGCTTCAGACGTGCGGGCCGACGCCTGCATCGAGACTGGACTTGGCAGCTCGCGCCGGGCCGTTGGTCAGCCGGCCTTGAGCTGAAGCGAAAGCCTTTGCCGAATCACCGCAGGTCCGGGCCGACCTGCCGGGCCGCTGCCTCTGCCTGCTCCTTGCTGACCTCGATGATCCGCCCTCAAGCGGTACAGCTGTCAAGATATTTGGTACCGACCGAGAACAGCGGAATGAAGAAGAGTGAGAACTTGCGGGTCTGCTTGGTCAGCTGATGGGCGGCGTGGTTGCCGCAAGTCTCACAGGTGAAGACCAGTGTCGACAGCAGGACCTCGGTTACACCGAAGCCGATGATCAACATCTCGAAGCATCCTCGTTCCCAATTTCGATCTGAGCCAGCATTACCCATTTGGCCGATGCGTGAACCGTTCTGCTACCGATGATCACACCGCGGGCCCAACGTCGACTTGGGGCTCCCCGTCAAAACGCTGCCGCCGTGGACCCCCGCGACCGTCGTGGCCAGCCACCGGCGTTGACCGGACAGCGTTTTGTCGCGCGAGCGGCGGGGTACAGAACAGACCATGGGCGACCAGACCGATCAGACCGATCCCACCCGGCAGTACGACCAACCCGAGCACACCGATCAGCAGCAACCTCATCCGGGGCTGACCAAAACCATGCAGGACAAGCCGGACCATGGCGAGGACTCCTACCGCGGCAGCAGTCGACTCACCGGCAAACGAGCGGTGATCACTGGGGCGGACTCCGGGATCGGCCGCGCCGTCGCCTTGGCCTTCGCCCGGGAAGGCGCCGACGTTGTGCTCAGCTACCTG
>DASUYM010000027.1:0-4190 GCA_036377435.1 Propionibacteriaceae bacterium | reverse complement strand
AGAAGCAGATTTGGCGCATGGCCTACGTGCGCGGTCTGGAGGGGATCATCGTGTCCCTGGCTGAGCGCATCGGCTGACGCCCCCCTCGATGCGAGATCAGCCGGACATCATACGAATCGAGGCCGTAGACACCTGAGCGAGACCTCGTCCACGCGGCAGGGCGGGCTAGGCCTCAGCGACGCTCATTCACGACGAGCCAGGACGCTGTGACAAGGCAGAGGCCTTGACAGCAACGTGGCTGTGACGCCCGGGCCCGAATAGCGTTGGGTTGGCGCGCCTTTCTCGTGCTGTTTTGGGACATCATCATGGGGACACGCGCGATGAAGCTTGCAAGGGTTCGTTGAGATGACTAAAGGTTCTTGACCGCGCGGGTGGCCGCGTCAGCGCGCGGGAATCCGATATACGGGGAGCAGTGCACCAGCGCGGCTACCACGGCAGCCTCGGAGTTGCCCACCTGGATACAGGCGCGGCCGCGCGGGCCTAGCTGGGCCGAGGTGTCGCCGATCGTCGCAAGGGCACACAGCACCAAGAGTTCGCGCTCGCCCAGGGCAAGTCCGCCCCGCGTATAGAAGTCGCCGAAGCAGAATTCGGTCAGGAACCGCGGCATGGCCTCGTTGAACGGCTCGGGCACGTCGGCCAAGTTGTCTTTGATCTCGTTCCCGTACAGCGGTGCCTGCTCCGCGAGACCCTTCGGGTACCGATCGGCGTCCAACGAGCGGAATCTGGTGCACGAGCATATCGACCTCACCTCCCCCGGCGAGCACCATCTGACCATCCAACTACTCAGGGACATCGACAGCCGCGTAGAGCGCGAAATCGTGTTCATCTGGCCACCAGCACCAACCGTGATACAGCCGGCCCAGCTGGCAGCGGTCAGCAGCGCCATTGTTGCTGCGTTGGCTGCAGCGCGGATCCAGCTGGCAGCGATCAGAGCTAGCGAACTGTGAGCAACACAGCGGCGCAGTCCGCTCCGGGATGAATTTGGTGGTGCATCTGGCCAGGCCGGCAACGAGCGCCCTAGCGAGCGACAAGACCCGGAAGATCCGTTCCCACCAGCTCGCTCCCAGGCCGGCGTCACCGTGTTACATTTTGCGCGCGATGGCGCCTCCGCTTACGTCGTAATTCCATTGACGGCTAACACGTGCGACGCCCGCATGGTCCGTGTACCGATTTCTAGCACTGCGGGGGCAGTATGTGGCGTCGAGTGATCTTGGTGCTGGCGACAACGACGGCGATAACTGGTGCCTTCGCGGCGCCTGCATCCGCGACGGTTGTTGATCATGGCCATTTCGTCATAGAGGAGCAGTTCCCCCCGACAGTGACTACCGACCTGCCCTGCCTTGAGGGCAAAGAGTTCCTGGCCACCGGTTCGGCGATCTTCCGTGGGACCGTCGTCGACGCCGGTGACGAAGGCTTCCATTTCTCCCAGATCGAAAAGTTCGAGGGCACATTGGTGTCGGTGGACGGCCAGGGGCCGACCTATGTCGAAAGCGGCTCGGCCCAAGCCATCTCTTTCAATAGGCGTTCGGCTAGCGGTGTGTTTACGTACACGAATGTGAACAACGACAATTTCATCGCGTTCGAGGATGGCAAGGTTGTCAGCGCCAAGACCATCCGAATCCATGAGTTGTACTATTTCATCGCAACCGACACCGATGGCGACGGCGAGCCAGATACCGTCAAGGTCGAATTTTCGAAGCCCAAATTCAGCTGCCCTTGATGCTGCGTAATCTGACACGCTAACGCCGTCATGGACGTGCTCGGCCCGCGGGTGGATACGCCCAATTGACGCCGAGTTCGCCAACAGGATCGTGCTGGCTGGCTCATCGTCCCAGAACAAGCGGTCCGCTGCCGCCGCCGCTAAGCGTGGCACCGGCGGCTGCTGGTCGAATGGCCTCGAGCGCCTGCTGCTGGTCGCCGGGATCGCCTCAGGAGTGGCGGGTTCCTGCTTCGGCGTTTCCGGGAGCCGGTCGAGGATGCGCCACCACAGCGCTGCGGCGGGGTGGTCGTCGGGCAGCGGTCCCAAGGCGGCCGCCGACCGCAGGACGTGGGTGGCAGTCTCAACTCTGACTATGGGGAGTGGAAGGCGCTCCTTCGGGCGGCCGGCGTGCCCGATGGCCGGCTGCACGATGCGCGGCACGCGGCGGCGACCGTTCTGCTGGTCCTGGGCGTGCCCGAGCGGACGGTAATGAGCGTCATGGGGGGTCGAGCACATCGATGGCGGCGCGCTATCAGCACGTGACGGATCCGATCCGGCGTGATGGGGCAAACCGGATTGGCGGCCTGCTGTGGCCGGAACGGAAGGGGGCAGACGATGCCAATTGAGACGAAAAGTGAGACGACGCCAGGTCAACTGGGCCGCCGGACGGGTCGGTCTCAGCGTTTCCGCTGGTCGGAGCGGCGGAGGATGCGGGATTCGAACCCGCGAGGGCTTGCACCCAACCCGCTTTCCAAGCGAGCGCCATAGGCCTCTAGGCGAATCCTCCGCGCGGAACCTTACCGGCAACTACAGAGCGTGGTCGAACCTAAGCGGTACCCAAATTCTTCACGCTGTCATGGCATGCACTCCGCGTACAGCGTGAACATCCCACGCTCCGTAGGATGCCCGGCTGGGCGCTCGCGGAGGTGACAGATGTGTGACGAGCACCTCACCGTTGGGCGATCCCGTGTGTCGTGCCCGCATTGCTTCCGAAGGCTGACCTAGTCTCTGGCGGAAGACCAACCGTCTCGACTCATCACGGAGATGCTCATGTCATTGCACATCAAGTCCGACGGCACCCGCACCCGCATCCAGTTCGTCCTGCCGGATGACATCCACGACGGACCGGTGTCGGCGGTCGGGACCTTCAACGACTGGGTGCCTGGCGCCCACAAGCTGGTGCGCCGCAGCAATGGCACCCGGAGCGTGAGTGTGGCGGTGCCGGCAGGTCAGGCGATCAAGTTCCGTTATCTCGGTGCAGGCGGTGTCTGGTTCGACGACGAGGACGCGGACGTGATCACGCCTGAGGGCTCCTTGATCAACGCTTGAAATCCTGGCGTACGCACGCCAGAAAGATCATTTAGGCGGTGAGCGCTGGCTCCGGCTCGCCGGCGTACCGCGTGCTGAGCTGCCGATACGGCCGGCTGAAGAGCGCGAGTACCGTGACACCAAGGCCGAGAAGCCCGGTCAGAATGAAGACCAATGCGATCCCGCGGTCGGGGCCGGTGCCGAACCAGCCGCCGATCATATCGGCGCCCGCACCGGTCGTCATGAACGGGATGAAGATCAGCTGTGTGATCGGCCCAATCAGAAACGCCGTCAACGGCGCCGCGGCCAGCTCAACACTTTGGGCGAACCCAAAGACCCGGCCTTGCCGCTCGTAGGGCACAACCTTCTGAAGGATGGTCTGTTCGGCCGCTTCGGCGTACGGGCCCAACAGCATGTAGACGGCCATACCCGCCGCCAGCAAGATCACGGAGGCCTGCAGCGGGAACAGGCAGGTCACGCTCCAAAATGCGACGTTAACCAGCAGCAGCAGCCGAACTGGATTCTTGCTCAGCCCAGTCTTGGCGACGGCGAGGCCACCGAGGATGAAGCACGTGCTGAGTGCACCCCACAGCAAACCCCACGCCTGCACAGACATCAGATACAGCCCGTACGCGTCCATCAGGGCCATGAACGCCCCGGCCAGGAAGTTGTTGAAGCAGGAGAAGGCGATCAAGGCCAGCAGACCCGGCACGCCGCGCACTACCCGCAAGGTGCCCCGAAGGTCGACCTTGCTCTGCTTTGGCTGAGGGTCCGTGGACTCGGCGTCTGGTGACGCCGCAGCTTCGGGCCGCTCCTCGACTCGAACGAATGCCAGATGCACAACGCTCAGCCCCAACACAGCCATGCCCAGCAGCAAGACGTACAACATGCCGCCCGCGGCCACGAGAAGTCCGCTGATCACCGAAGTGACCAGGAACGACACTCCCATCGTTGTTCCGACGAGGCCATTCGCCCTATCTCTGCGATCTTCAGGGATCAAGAGGGTGACCAGTGTCATGAGTGCGATCGATCGGATATTCCCGGCGATCACTCCGAACATCGACAGCACAATGAAGACCCACAGCATCACGCTCGCGGGGTTGGCAAATGTCTGCTCCGAGGTCAGCTGGTAGAGCGTGAAGGCAATGGCATAGAACGCCAGCGAAACCAGCGATGAGGCCTG
>DASUYM010000026.1:0-9511 GCA_036377435.1 Propionibacteriaceae bacterium | reverse complement strand
GACCGGCTCATCGTCACGCTGGAAAACCACACCATCGTGGGTGGTCTCGCCGAATCGGTGGCCGCCACACTCGCCTTTGCCGGAAAAGGTCGGCGCATCGCGCCCATCGGCCTGCCTGATGAGTTCCTCGCCGCCGGCGCTCTACCCACCCTGCACGACCGCTACGGACTCTCTACCGACGAAGTCGTCGCTCGGATAAAGATCGAGTTGGGCGTCACCGCCCACGGCCACGGCCCCTGGCTCGCCGATGACGAACCGCCAAGCGCATGACACAGAGACAATGACCATCGACTCCCGACTCGGCTGCTCGACCATCTCGTTCCGACGTTGGCCGCTGCCAGGGGCATTGGCCGAGATCAAGGCGCAGGGCTTCGGCGAGATCGACCTCGGTTCCCTGCCTGGAGTCTGCGACCACGTCCCGATCCCACTCCCCGCCGATCAGGTCGAGGCGCTTGCGGACCTGATCCGCGACAGCGGCGTGACAGTCCGACTGATCAACGCTGACGTCGCGGAGATGGATGACCCTGACCTAGACGCAGCTGAGATCAAGCGCCGGCTGCGAACGCTGGTTGACCTGGCCAAGGCCATCGGTACATCGACGATCATGCTGCCCTGCGGCCGGCAGGGCATCGCGGCCGCCGATTTTGTCAAAGCCGCGGGTCTGAACCTGCTCGTCGAGGCGCCACACTCCCGGCGGCTGTGCGCCACCGTCGAACGATCCGAAATGCTGTACGCCGCACTCGGGGAGTCGCCGGTCGGCGCCGTACTGGACTTCAGCCACGTCGTGGCGAGCGGTGACGACGAGGTCGATGCGGTTCGACGCTTCGACGGCCGAATCGGGCACGTGCATCTGCGTGATGCCGTCCTCGGCGACATCAACCGAAGCATCGGACGCGGCGAAGTGAACTTCGCAGCCGCTATCGAGGCGCTCATAACGAGCGGATACCAGGGCCACTACAGCCTGGAGCTGGAAACCCACGACATCAAAGACGCCGAGCGGCCGGCTGAAGCTGGCCGCGCTGGCCGCTACATCACATCTCTGCTGCGGCGATGACCACCGGTTGACGCCCACAGCTCGACCACAGAAACCTTGGAGGAAGCCATGCCCGTGTCCGACAAGACTGCCATCATCACCGGAGCCGGCTCGAAGCGCGGCATTGGACGCGCCACCGCGCATGCCTTGGCCGCGACCGGCTGGAACGTCGCAATCCTTGACCTTGACGAGCCCAGCGCGAAGGAAGCTGCTGACGAGGTCGCCGAGCGGCAAGGAGTGCAGACAGTAGGCATTGACTGCGACGTGACCAACGAGGGGTCAGTGGAGAGCGCGCTGGCCGCTCTCGATGGATCGATGCCTCCAGTCGGGGCATTGATCAACAACGCCGGCATCACCTCCCCAACGCAATTCCTTGAGGTCACGGGCGAGGAGTGGGACCGGATTTTCGCGGTGAACGTCCGCGGGTCCTACAACATCACCCGTCGGGTTGCACCTGGCCTGGTGGAGCGCGGTTTCGGTCGCATCGTCTTCTTGTCCTCAGTTTCAGCCGAGCGAGGCGGCGGAGTATTCGGTGCGGTGGCGTACTCAGCGGCCAAGGCCGCGGAGCTCGGCTTCGCACGAGCGCTGGCCCGAGAGCTGGGACCGAACGGGGTGACAGTCAACTCCGTCGCACCCGGCTTCATCGAAACCGACATCACCGGGGGGGCGCTTACGGGCGAGCGCAGGGCCCAGCTCGTCGCCCAGATTCCGGTCGGCCGCGGTGGCAACGTCCACGACGTCGCCGATCTCATCACCTTCCTCTGTCGCGAGGAGTCGGGCTACATCACCGGCGTCACCTACGACGTCAACGGCGGCTCGCACATCCACTGACTCCGGAGGTAGCGGATTCAGACAGAACGCTGATGACCCATGGCCGACCATGAGAACGATCGGCCAGACCTCCCTGGCAGGTGGCCACCGCCACGAGTCGAGCCGGATGCCCGAGCCCTGATTCGTCAAGCTCACCACCGCGTACGTCGCCGGATCGCAGTTCTTGACGATGACCCCACGGGCTCCCAGACCGTCCACGATGTCACGATCGTCACGGGGTTCGCGCCGGAGAATTACGGGCCCTGCCTGGCCTCGCCCGGTTCGACCTGCTTCGTCCTTACCAATACTCGGAGCATGGATGCGTCACAGGCGGCCGCCCTGAACCATGACCTCGGGCGCGGCCTACTCGCCGTCGGCGACGAGCTTGATGGTCCGGTCCAAATCGTGAGCCGAAGTGACTCGACGCTGCGCGGCCACCTCTTTCCGGAGGTCAATGCCCTCGGCGCTGCCCGAAAGGAGCACACCGGCCGCGGCTACGACGGAGTTCTGATTGTGCCCGCCTTCCTGGAGGCGGGCAGGGTGACGGCGGGTGACGTGCACTGGGCCCGAGTCGGCGATCGCATGCTGCCGGTCGGCGAGACAGAGTTCGCCCGCGACGCCACCTTCGGCTACCGAGCGTCCAATCTGCGCGACTACGTTGCAGAGAAGAGCGGCGGCGTCATCGGCTCCGCCGCCGTGCACAGCATTGGCCTACACGACATCCGGCTGGGCGGGCCGTCCCAGGTCGCCGACATCCTGATGCAGGTGACCGATGGCGCGTTCGTCGTGGTCAACGCGACGGACTACGCCGATTTGGAAACAGTCGTCCTTGGCCTGCTGGCGGCCGAGGACGCGGGACGGTCGTTTCTGTCTCGGGTTGGGCCGTCGTTTCCGGGCGTGCTCGCCGGGTTGCCGCCGCGGCCACCACTCACCTCAGCGGTGATTTGGCCCGCAGGTCGACGGCCGGGACACGGACTCGTCGTCGTCGGCTCGCACGTCGGGCTAACCAGCCGGCAGATCGAGGTGGCCCGGCGCCGCGGCGGACTCGTTGAGGTCGAGCTTCAAGTCGAGGCAGTTCTGGGCGACGGAGCATCCCGGCATCTGGCCGAGGTAGTTGCCCGGCTCACCGAGACGCTCACCCGGGCGGACGCCCTGCTGTTCACCAGCCGAAGCCTCCGCCGTGGCAGCGATGCCGCGGCAAGCCTTGATATCGCCCGCCGTGTGTCCGACGCGGTCGTTGAGGTGGTGCGGGGCATCCGCGCGGCCAACCCGGCATGGGTCGTCGCCAAAGGTGGGATCACCTCCCACGACACCGCGGTGCGCGGGTTGGAGATTCGCCGCGCTGAGGTAGTCGGCCAAATGCTGCCCGGGCTCGTGTCGGTACTGCGCCCGGTAGACGCGGCACCGGAAATGGTTGGCGTACCGTACGTGGTGTTCGCAGGCAACGTCGGCCGCGACGACACCCTCGCCGATGTAATTGATGTACTTCGTGGGGGCCCATCGCCTTACTCGGCCGACGGCGGTGGCGCCGGCGAGGCGTAGCACCGCAGGCTTTGAGCTGGCGATGGGTTGGGTCTGGCGTCGGCCTCAAGTCCCTGCACGTATGCCTCCAGGTCGGTGACGCGCACGCGGGCGGCGCCCTCCACATGCACCAGCGGCAGCCGACCGGCGGAGATCAGGCGCTCGATAGTCCGGAGGGAAACATCAAGCTGCCTGGCGGCTTCGCTTTTGGTTATGAGCAATCGTCTGGGCACGGCCAAAGGGCCGGACGCGGCGGGCCAAGAATGGAGCATTGGGACGTCATGAGGCGCTCTTACGCGATCGGCCAGAAGAGTAATGAGATCCTCGATCTGGGTCGGCACTCGTCCACCTTCCGAGCGCAGTTGCCGCAGATATCTGGATAAGGCGATGACCAGGTGGGCAATGAGCTCTGCCGGTGGCTGCCCGCCAATGTTGCCGTGCGGCGAAGGTGCCCTGCCTTGCACGTGAGTCGGTATCGCCTCGGGCCGGTTAGCCGGCGACCGCAGAGTGTTGAGATCTCGTGCCGAGTCCAGGGACATGCGTCGCTCGGTCCGGGGTGGATCGCTGAAATCGGTCATCGGACTGCTCCAGAGCGAGCATGGCGGATCTGTCCGGGTTCCGATGGCTCTCGGAACATGCCGTCGTGCCGTCGAACGGCACGGATAGCGGATTCATCGCGGACCAGTGAGGGCAGTCCCGCGGCTGTCCGTGTGGTGTTGGCGGTCACGGTGATCGGCCGCAGTCCGCCTAGATCGAGGACCGGCGGAGGTGCGACCGGTCGACGTTGGTCCGGCTGAGCTGGTCGTGCTGGATGGGCCGGCTTAGGCGAGCTCAGTGGATTAGCCAAGAAATCCTCCAGTATGTGCTAGCAGTCAACTGTTAACAGTCATTTGTTGGCACGGAGATTAGACGACTTTGGCGATAAGGTCGCAACAAACTCGGGGAAGGAGCGAAAATGGCCACACAGCCACTTGCCGGCCTGGACCGCAGTACGTTGCGGGAGCGGGCGCTCGAAGCACTTCGTCGTGCGATCACCTCGGGCCAGTACCGCCCAGGGGATCCCCTCGGCGAGGAGCAACTTGCCAGCCGGCTGGGAGTGAGTCGCGGCACGGTCCGCGAGGCGCTCCGGCATCTGCAGCAGGAAGGGTTGGTAACTCCTGGAGCGCGCGGCATGCTGCGGGTGCACAGCCTGTCCCCCGCCGAGATCCGGGATCTCTTCCAGGTTCGTGGAGCGCTGGAAGGATTGGCGGTCACGCTGCTCACCGCCTCGCCGAAACGGGATGCTGCGGTGGCGACTCTGCGCAAGGCGTTGTCCGATCTCGACGACCCAGCCCGCGACTTCAGCGCCCACATCGACGCCGACCTTGGCTTCCATCTGTTGCTTTGCCAGTTGTCCGAGAACTCGGTGCTGGTCGACGCCTGGCGCCACCTAGAGGGCCTGGTACGCATCACGATCCTCAGCGATGGCGACGAGCACCATTCAAGCATCATGTCGGGCAGCCACCATGCGCCGATCGTCGACGCCGTCGAGGCTGGCGACGCAGCCCAGGCGGTCAAAGTCCTACAGGACCACATGATGCTTGCCGCAGACCGGCTAGCCAGTCCCGCCGGGAGCCGCTGAACCGGGCGATGCACCCACCAAGGCAGACCACGCTCTTTCGTGCACGCTGGCTAGCTGACGTGTGAACCAACGATGACGATGCCGTCCTCGTCAGAGTGCACGGTCTGTCCGGGCGTGATCCACACTCCGCCAATTTCAACCGGACCGTTGACGACACCGAGGCCGGTCTTACTGCTCTTCTGGGGATTGGTTCCCAAGGCCTTAATTCCCAGGTCGAGCAGGTCGAGAGCGACGCTGTCCCGAACTGCACCGGAGATGACCAGTCCGGCCCAGCCACGCTGCACGGCGATCCCGGCAATGAGGTCGCCCACGAGTGCTGAGCGCAACGATCCGCCGCCGTCGACCACCAACACCTTGCCGCGCGGATCCGGCTGCTCAGCCAATGTCGACTTGAGCAAGGCGTTGTCCTCGAAGCACTTCACCGTCACGGCGGGGCCGGCGAATCGAGACTTGCGACCGAAACTACGGAACTGGACCGGGATCGACGCCAGGGCATCGCCGTAGCGGTCCACCAAGTCGGCGGTGCTCAGGCCGCTATCGGGCACCTGGTCAGTCATGGTCGACCGCCTTCACGGCGAGCACCGGGCAGGAGGCGTCCATCAAGATGGTGTGAGCGTTGCTCCCCAGCAGCATCTTGCCGACCGCCGTACGGCGTCGAATCCCGATGACACACAGCTCGGCTCCGACTTCTTCAAGCACGGTCAACACCTCCTCCGAAGCTTCTCTGCCCCGGACGGACTGGCGGATGCTGAACTCGACGCCGGCTTCTTCCAACGTGGCGCTGGCCCAGTCCAGGTCGGCCTGCGTGGCGAAGCCGGGGTCGGCCCATGCGTCGCCGCGGGAGGAGTTGACGACGATGAGCGGCTGATTGCGTTCCGCGGCAACGCCAGCGGCGGCCACCAGGGCGGCCCGGCCGGGCGGGGTGGGGGTGTAGCCGACGACAATGGTCACCTCGGTATCTCCTCGTTCTCGGTAGGAGATGGCCCCTCGTCAGTCTGGGTGACCTCGACGTGGTGGTGCTCAGCCACCGCCAGCGCGGGCTCTTCGGAGATCTCATCGACTACCGCCGCCGCCTTTGCGGGCAGCACTTTCCGTATCGCCTTGAAGATCAACGGCCAGAGCAGCACTAACACGATGATCACGTAGGCCACGATGGCGACGGCTGAGAACCGGAACTCTCCGGTGGCGACGTCGACGCTGCCGAACAGCCCTCTCACATCACCCGACGACAGCTGAAGCGCACGCCGGCCCTGCAGCTCGACCCTGGGCCCCAAGATCACGCCGACGATCAACGGGAGGATCGGCAGGCCGAAGCGCCGCATCCCGAAACCGATCAGGCCGAAGACCAGCAGCAAGATCAGGTCGAACGACGACCCGTTGACCGCGTACGCCCCCATCGAGGCGAAGAACAGGATGCCGGCATAAAGGTACGGACGCGGAATCCGCAGCAGCTTGGCCCACATCGGCGCCAGCGGCAGGTTCAAGAGCAACAGCAGCGTGTTGCCGATAAACAGGCTGGCTATCAGCCCCCAGACCAGTTCGCCTTCCCGCTGCAACAGCAGGGGTCCGGGCTGGATTCCGTAGGAGACAAGCGCGGCCAGCATCACCGCGGCCGTTGCATTGGTCGGCAGACCCAGCGAGAGCATCGGAACCATGGTTCCGGCCGCGCTGGCGTTGTTGGCGGCCTCCGGACCGGCGACACCCTCGATTGCGCCCTTGCCAAACTCCTCCGGATGCTTGGAGAGCCGCTTCTCGGTGATATAGGACAAGAAGGTCGGAATTTCAGCTCCGCCCGCGGGTATCGCCCCAAAGGGGAACCCGAAGGCGGTCCCCCGGAGCCAAGGTTTCCACGATCTCTTGAGGTCTGACTTGCCCATCCAGGGACGGCCCACCGGGATCACTTCGACGGCCCGGCGACGGAGATGAGCTGCGATCCACAGGGCCTCGCCGAGTGCGAAGATGCCCACCGCGACGACAACGATGTCGATTCCGTCTCCGAGTTGGGGTATGCCGAAAGTTAGCCGGGCCTGGCCGCTGACTGAGTCCAGTCCGACCAGACCGATGGTCAGTCCGAGCGCCAGTGAGATGAAGCCCCGCAGCCGTGAGCCGCCGAGCACCGCCGTTACGGCCATGAAGGCGAGCAGCATGACGGCGAAATACTCCGGGGCCCCAAGGGAGATCGCGAACCGGGTGACGATCGGGGCGAAGAAGGCGAGGAGCAGCGTGCCGATCGTGCCGGCCACCCACGAACCCACTGCGGCGGTAGCCAGTGCCTGAGCGGCGCGGCCACCCTTGGCCATCAGATTGCCCTCGATCGCGGTCACCACCGAGGACGACTCGCCCGGAGTGTTCAGCAGGATCGAGGTGGTCGATCCTCCGTACATCCCGCCGTAGAAGATGCCGGCGAGCATGATGATTGCCCCGGTCGGCTCAAGGTTGTAGGTGATGGGCAGCAGCAGCGCGACCGTCATGGCGGGGCCGATGCCGGGCAGCACACCCACAGCGGTGCCGATGATCACCCCGACAAGGGCCAGCAGCAGGTTGATCGGGGTGGCCGCGGTGGCGAACCCATCGAGCAGAAACTGAAAGCTCTGCATCACAGGATCCCTTGCAAGATGCCAGCCGGCAGGCTGACGCCAAGCCCGATGGCGAAGCCATAGAAGGTGCCCAAGGACAGCACGGCGCTGATCGCCAGGTCCCGGATGAAGTGCCGGCTGCCCAAGACGATGGCCGAACCGTAGAAGAGAAGGCCGCCGCTGATCACCCAGCCGAGGAAGTCGATCAGCACAATGTTGGCGACAAAAACCCCGAGCAGCAGCAACACCGTCTTGATGTCCACGGGCTGGCTGAGGTCAATGTCCTCGCCAGCCTCGGCCTCGGCTTGGCTGCCTCTCAAGACCGCGACCGCCAGCGCGACCGCCAGCACGATCAACAGGCTGCCGACAAATACCGGAACCGGCTTCGGACCCAGTGGGTCCACGCCAGTGCGGTTGTTGCTGAGTTGCAGAGCGTTGACCAGGACCACGATGCCGGCCAGGGCCAGGAACACGCAGACCCCGTACTCAGCCAGGTTGCGTGTACGGGCTGGCCGGGCCGCAGGGTGATCCCCTGCGGCCGCGACTGCCTCGCTCACGCCAGGCCAAGCTTGGTGAGGACGTCCTCGACGGCCGCCGTCTGGTCGGCCATGTAGGTGCCGAACTCTGCCTCGGTCAGGTAGGCGTCGGTCCAGCCGTTCTTGGTCAGGACCTCCTTCCACTCCTGACTTTCGTGCATCTTGGCCACGGCATTGACCAGGGCCTGCTTGTCGGCATCGGAGAGCTCCGGCGGCGCCACGACGCCCCGCCAGTTGGTGAACTCCAGGTCAATGCCGGACTCCTTCAGGGTTGGGGCATCCACTGCATCGACCCGCTCGGCTCCACTGATGGCCAGCACCCGAACCTCCCCGGCCTCGACCTGGTCGAGGAACTCACCAAAGCCTGAGGCGGCGAAGGTCACCTTGCCGCCGAGGATCGCCGGTAGCAGGTCACCGCCACCGTCGTAGGCGACGAAGTTCACCTCTTTGGGCTCGATGCCCACGGTCTGGGCAAGCTGCATCGGCAGCAGGTGATCCGGGCCGCCCGGTGAGGAGCCGCCCCCGACCGCCATGGCCTTGGGGTCGGCCTTCCAGGCCGTCACCAGGTCCGTGATCGTCTTGTACGGCGAGTTCTTGGGAACCACGATGGCCCCGGACTCCTCGATCAGCTTCGCGATCGGGGTGGTCTGGTCCAGCTTGGCTTCGGACTTGTTGGTGTACTGCGCACCGACGACGCCGAGGCCCATCATCATGATCAACTTACCGTTGCCCTTTTCCGAGACGGTGCGGGACAACCCGACGGTGCCACCGGCGCCGGCCAGATTGAAGACCTCGACACTCTCGGTGACCTGAATGTCATCCATCACCTTGGCGGCCGCGCGCGCGGTGGTGTCATAACCACTACCCGCGGTGTTCGGCACCATGAACCGGAGGCCGGACAGGGGCTCGTCCGACGTAGCCGACCCTGGTTCCGCCTGGTCGGCAGTGGCGCCGCAGCCGGTCACCAATAGTGCGGTCGCGGCCACAAGGGTGGCGCCCAACCTGAGTTGTTTGAACATCGTTGTTCCCTCTCTTCCGTGCCGGGTGTGCTTGGTCAATCCAGTCGCAGCTTTGACTATGCCGGAGCTATCCCCACATTGTCTGCTTCTGGCCATGGTGAATGTATTGATCATTGTGGTCGTGGGGCTATGCGTGCGATCTGAGCCACAATGATGGGTTAGCGAAGACGGAGGGGGGCGGGATGCGCAAGCTTTCTGTCTTCCGCGTCTGTGCGCGGCGCTACCTCGAGCACTCTGTCCGAGAGGGTCGTGTGCAGGTCTCCCTCCGCTACCAAAGTCGCGGCGGGTGACGCTACCTACTGTCGGGCTCGGCCTGAGACTTCACTGGCGATCAAGGAACTCCATCACCTCGGTCTGGTCCACCCCTGGGAACGCCCCCGCAGGAAGGCTAGCCA
>DASUYM010000025.1:0-15601 GCA_036377435.1 Propionibacteriaceae bacterium | reverse complement strand
GGCGTCCCGCCCGCCAAACCGGAGGGCGGGCCACTTGAGCCTTTGTCCGGGCCACGTACCGAAACCTCCGGGAAGGTACCAGCGGAGGCGGTATACCTGTCCTGGCGGCTCCCCGCGCGTGGCGGGAAGGACTTTGACGCGCTCGACCTCGCCTTCAGCATCTTGGGGCATGGTCAGACCTCGCGGATGCACAAACACCTGATCCGGCGTACCGAGCACGCCGAGAGCGCCGGAGCCTCGACGATGGGCCTGATCGGTGGCAACTCGTTCGGCTTTAGCTATGCCCGCGCTCGAGACGGCATCAGCCCTGAACAGCTTGAACAAGAAACCGTAGAGCTGATCGACCAGCTGATCGCCGACGGGCCGACTGAAGACGAACTCCGGCGGGCCAAAGCCCAATTTGAGCGCCATTGGTTGCATGAGCTGGCGCGTGTCGACTCCCGCGCTGATGCCCTGGGAGAGTACGCGACGCTGCACGGCGATCCGCACCTGATCAACTCTCGGATTGCCGACATCAGCGCCATCGACAACGACGACGTCCGGCGGGCCATGCACCAATGGTTCCGGCCGGAGCAGCGGGCAACCCTGATTTATCGGCAGGAGCGACCATGAGAGACTTCCTGCCGCGCCCCACGATCGCCCCTGCAGTTGTCTGGACGTTTCCGACACCGAGGCCTGCTCGGCTCAGTAATGGCATCGAGCTGATGATCTTCGAGCTCCCCGGCCAGCACGTGATCTCGGCTCATCTGGTGCTTGATGTTCCGCTCAACGCGGAAGGTCGCGACGTCGAGGGCGTCGCAACCATCTGCGCCAGGACACTCGACGAGGGGACGCTGCGGCACGACGGAGACGAGTTCGCGGAGCTGCTGGAGACCGAAGGGGCAGGTTTCGGAGTCGATCTCTCGCTGTCCGGACTGCAGGCCGTGCTCGACGTTCCGGCATCGCATCTGGATCGTGCTCTCGAGCTGTTTGCCGAGGCGGTGACCGAGCCGTCACTCGCCGAGCGCGACGTCAACCGCCATGTGCAGCTCAGGCTGGCCGAGATCGAACAAGCCCAGGCAAACTCTGCACAAATTGCGAGCATCGCCTTCCGGGCTGCGGTATTCGAGGAGAGCAGGCGAGCGGCTCGGATGAACGGCGGCGAGCCGGAGACGGTCAGTCAGGTGACTCCGGAGGCGGTCGGCGCCTTCCATCATGATCACTTCGGGCCGGCCGGGACGACGCTGATCCTTGCTGGTGACTTCGCCGACGACCCGATCGCGATGGCCGAGCGCTCCCTCGGATCCTGGCGTAACGACGACCAGCGACGTGTCGTTGCCGAGGAGCCGGCTGCGGGGATTCGACGGATGGTGCTCGTCGACCGGCCGGGCGCAGTCCAAGCCGACGTCCGGCTTGGAGGCTTCGGCATCGACCGGCTGGATCCTCGGTGGTCCGCGATCAGCGTCGCCTCGTACGCAATGGGCGGGGCATTCCTGTCACGGCTGAACGCGGTACTTCGCGAGGAGAAGGGCTACACCTACGGCGTACGGATGAACTTCGGCCCGCTGCGGACGGGCGGTTCGTTCGCCGTCCAGGGCTCCTTCCGAACCGAGGTTGTGCCCGAGGCCCTGGCCATCACCCGCGAGTTGATCAGGGTTGACCAGGCACCGTTCACGAGCCAGGAGGTCGACGACGCCGTCGCATATTTCACCGGTGTCTCCCCGCTGCGCTACGCGACCGCTGAGGGGGTGGCTGATCAAGCCGCCACCCAGGTTCTTGCCGGACTTCCCGACGACTACGTCGACCGAAGCCTCGCGCTGCTGCGATCGGTAACCCCGGATGCAGCCACCGAGGCGTACCGCTCGGTCGTCCATCCCGATGAGCTCACCCTCGTGGTGGTCGGGGATGCCGACCGGCTGGCCGACCCGCTCCGCGCCACCGGCTTTCCCGATCTCGAAGTCCGCGCCCCTGACCAGACCCAGCTGTAACCCCTCTGCGCGCCGCGCAGCGGCGCATCAACCACGATCAGCGACCGAGCGCGCGCAGTGCGCGCTGCACCGCGCCTTGGGCCTCCTGGATCCGCTTCTGGTACAGCGCGAGATCGCCGTTGGTCAGCGCCTTGTCTGCAGCCGCAAAGGCTGCCTGCGCCTCGCTGAGCGCTTTGGTTGCGGCCGGATTGTCAGCCTTGCCCGTCGGCGTGTTTCCATCGGCACTGCCACCTTCCCCGGTATTTCCACCGGAGCTTCCCTGGAACACCTGGTCCAACGCTTGCTGCAGGGTGTCCCCGATCCCGACCGACTGACCGAAGCGCACCACCACGAAGCGCAGCGCGGGGTAGGAACCGGTGCTGCCTTGGCGCTGGGTGTAGACGGGGGTCACGTAGAGCAAGCCGCCGCCCATCGGCAGGGTGAGCAGATTGCCGAAGGTCGCGCTCGCTGCTCCCTGGTTCAGGAAGGGACGAAGCCGGTCGGCCACCGTCTCGTTCGTGGTCATGGCGTTGAACGACTGTCCCGGCCCGTCGATCTGGGTCGTGTCCGACATCTGCAGAATGCGCATCCGCCCATACTCAGGGCTGCTGGCGTCGGCATTCACAGCCATGTAGGAGGCGAGGTTCGAGCGCTTGTCCGGGACATAGGAGCTGGTCAGGGAGAAGATCGGATTGTCATCGCCGGGCCATTTCACCGACAGGTAGAACGGCGGCTCCTTGGTCTGGGTCGAGGCGCCCGCCACCGGGTCGTTAGGCACGTCCCACAAGCTCGACCGCTGATACCAGTTGTCGGCGTTCGTCATGTGGTAGCGGGCCAGGATCTGCCGCTGCACCTTGAAGAAGTCCTGCGGGTAGCGCAGATGGTCCAGCAGGTCTTGGGAGATCGCTGACTTCGGCTGCACGACGTTCGGAAACGCCTGGGACCAGCACTTCAGCACGGGATCGGTTTCGTCCCAGGCGTACAGCTTGACGCTGCCGTCGTAGGCATCGACGACGGCCTTGACGGAGTTCCGCATGTAGTTGACGTCGTCTTGTGGTTGGGCCACCACGGTCCCGCCGGCGCTGGTCTGAGCGTCAGACGTGACCTCATTGAGGTTCACGCGCTCGCTGTTCGGGTAGGAGTTCGAGGTCGTGTAGCCGTCAACGATCCAGACGATCCGACCCTCCACCACCGCCGGATACGCGTCGCCGTCGACCTTCAGCCAGGGGGCAGCGCCTTGCACCAACTGCCGCGGGGTGCGGTCGTAGATAATCTTTGACGCCGAATTGACACGATCCGAGAGCAAGATGTTGACGTCGGCAAACTTCGCGGCGTAGAGCAACCGATTCCACATGTTGCCGATCTTGACCCCGCCCTCGCCGGTGTAGGTGTAGGTCTTAGGGTTTCCGCCCTCGCCACCACCCGGCGTATCCAGCTCAATCGGTGGCGCACCAGCGGGTGCGCCGACGATCGAGTACTGGTCCGGCCGCTGCCCCTGCAGTTCTCCGAAGTAGATGCGTGGCTCGTGCTCTTCGATCTCGCCGGTCGGCGGAATGTCCTTGGCGATCCACTCCGGTTCACCGCCGGACTGCCGCCGGTTGCCGTACGCCGCGACGAGGCCGTAGCCGTGCGTGTAGACGGTTTTCCGGTTGTTCCAGTTGTCCTCGACGCCGCTCAGGTCCATTTCTCTTACGGCCACAACGGCATCGGTCTCCCTGCCGTCGATGGTGTAGCGGTCCACATCGAGGATCTTCGGGAACGAGTAGTAACCCCGGACTTGCTGTAGCTGCTCGTAGGCGGGACCAACGACGTTCGGGTCGATCAGACGGATGCCCGGCAATGCCTCGGCGTCGGCCCGCAGTTGACCTGCCGTGGCGGTCGTCTTCGCCGAGTAGTCGGTGATCTCCACCTTGTCCACGGCGTACGCCGCTCTGGTCGCCTCGATGTTGGCTCTGATGTAGTTACGTTCCTTGTCCGGCTCGTCGGGTCGGACGCTGAAGTACTGCACGGCGCCGGGATAGACCAACCCAAGCACGATGGCCGACAGCAGCAACAAGACAAGCCCGATGGTGGGCACCATCCAACGCCGCAGCACAGCGTTGGCAAAGAACAGCAGCGCACAGATTCCCGCGATGATGGCCAAGATCATCTTGGCGGTGACCGTCGCATTGTCTGCGGTGTAGGAGATACCGGTGAACAGCCGGTTGGAGCGTTCAATCGCCAGCTGGTACTGGTCGAGCCAGTAGCTGAAGCCTTTCACCAAGACGGCCAGACCTACCAAGATCGAGAGGTGAGCCTGGGTTGCCCTACTGCCGCCTCGCCGCGGGCCGCTGAACCGCAACCCGCCCATCGTGTAGTGAACGATGGCGGCCACGATCGCACTGAAGACCAGTGCCGCGAAGATGAATGACAGGACGAACCGCCACCATGGATAGGCGAAGACAAAGAACCCGACATCGAGGCCGAAGCGCGGGTCAGGGATGTTGAACGGGGTGGAGTTTTGCCAGGCCAAGTAGTCCAGCGCGCGTCCGCTGGCCGCACCGCCAGCAAACAGACCGACGACGGCACCTAGGGCGACCAGGACCCAGACGAACCTGGATTCCAGGACCTCGCGATAGCGCTCCAGCAACGGGCTGGTCGGCACTTGCGCTCCCAGCCGCGGCCGCAGCCGATAGGCAATGGCCGCATTGGCGACGACGCAGGTAGCCATTATCAGCCCGAACGCCACGAAGAGGCCGATTCTGGTCAGCAACATCTTGCTGAAGACCGAGGCGTAGCCGAACGAGCCGTACCAGAGCCGGTCGGTCCACACGCTGGTGAAAACCGCAAAGGCCACGATCAGGATCGCGACAATGACCAACGTCGGCAGAATGGCGCTCCGCCGCCGGCCGACCCGCAGACTGCTCAACTCATCTCTCCTCAACCGCTCCTACACGACTCGTCGTCTCGGCAACGACCCAGACGGTCCGAGCGGTTCCGCGGTGCGTCCGCACCTGACTCATGTCAGCGTATGCGCGTGTTCCGCAGGCAGCTCGGAATCCCAAATCTTCCGGGATGACAGCATGGCTCATCAGCAGTGCGGAAGTGCGGCGGCGTCGCCGGAACTGTTGAGAGCCTGGACGGCCTTGATGGCCTCGCTGAGCGTCCCGATCTTGATCAGAGTCATGGTGGTACGCACACCGTCGAGATCGCGGCAGTTGCTGGCCGGCACGAAGAACGCCGTAGCACCAGACTTCTGGGCTGCGGAGATCTTCTCCTGAATGCCGCCGATGGCTTGGACATCTCCATTGGGGGTGATCTTTCCGGTGCCGGCAACGTGTCGGCCGGCCAGCAGTGGTCCGTCGGTGATTTTGTCATAGATCGCCAGGGCGAACACCAGGCCAGCGCTTGGACCGCCTATCTGTTGCCCCAGATCGAAGGAGATCTCCGGGTCGTACCGATAGCCGGTCGCCAGGGTGATACCCACGACCGGGGCGTCTGACTGGACGTTCGACTCGACCGTCGTCACCGTGACGTCGGTCTGGACCTTGTCCCGGATGACCACGAACCTGACCTTCTGCCCCACCCGATGGGCACGAATCCGCTCGCGCACCGCCTCATCGTCCGGAGTAGGGATGCCGTCGACCGACACCACCAGGTCACCCGGAAGCAACAGCTTGTGCGCAGGGCCTCCGACCGTCACGGAGAAGATAGCTGGCATCTCGGTGACCTGCCGCCCATCGGCGCGCAAGGCAGCCACGACCGCGTCATCCTGGGCGGTCTCCATCATGTCGGCGTCCTCGTTCTCCACCTGCTCGGCTGACTTGCCGGGCGCGTAGACGGCGTCGCGCGGCAGCGCGTCGCGATGCGGCAGCCAGAACGCGAGTAGGGCTTGCGGCAGGCTGAGCCGAGCGTCTGCGGGAGTGATCGCCACGATGGTCATGTCCAGCCGGCCCGTCGTTGGATAGGTGTCGATGCCCTGGACCTTGATCATCGGCTCGTTGTCCACGTTGCCAAGGGTGTCCCGCGTGCCGCCAGGGCTCCAGCTGACAAACGGTACGGGAACGACGACGAGCAGCACGGCCAAGCAGATGAACGCTAGCGCCGAGACGAATGCGGTCCAGGTCTGACGGGTCACGGCCTATCCGACCGCACCCTGAGCCTGTCGATGGGCGTGCTGGGCTTCGAGAGGCTCAGCCGGCATCGCGGCGTCCTCGCCAGGCAGGCCTACCCACTCGGAGGCGCCAGAAGCGAAGTGCTGCTCCTTCCAGATTGGCACGTCCGCTTTGAGGGTGTTGATCAAATGTGCGCATGCGGCGAGCGCCTCACTGCGGTGAACTGCGCCGACGGCCACAACGACGGCAATGTCACCAACCTCGAGGTGACCGACACGATGCTCCACTGCGATCGAGAGAACGTCGTGCTGATCAGCGGTCTCCTCCGCACACCTGGTCAGAACCTCCAGCGCGCTCGGGTGTTGGGTGTAGTCCAGCGAGACGACGCCGGCTCCGTGGTCAGAGTTGCGCACGGTCCCCACGAACAGCGCGATGCCACCGACCGCCGGTCCCGAGACAATGTGAAGCGCCTGGTCGACATTGAGCGGCGACTCGCTGATGCCGACCTGACGGATCCTCGATGGCATGCCTCGACCTTAGTACGCGCCCTTTATTTGGGCCTTGCTGCTCGCGCATCGCGCGGTGAATCCGACGCCGTCGTCGTCGCTCGCGGAGGAAAGAACGCCTCCGCTCTCTCCTCCTCCGTGCGCCGGCGCGCGATTGCCGACGCTCGCAGCATGCGGGACGATCCTGACACGGAGCCGAACTAGCGGAACAACGCTCTCCACAGCGCGAGCGGAGCGAGCCATTAGACCCCGGATCGCGCGCCGACGATTGGAGGACGAACGAGCGGAACACGCCCCTTTGTTCCGCGAGAGAGGACGACAACGTCGGATTCCCGAGTGCGATCCGCGCGACGAGGATTGCGCGCCGCTGTCCTGGACAAGTGAGTGAGCAGACACGTTCTTCGTCTGCGAGCGAGTGAGGAAGGCAGCGGCCTTCATGCGCAATCCTCAGCGAGCGGAGCGAGCGATCAAACACCGGAGCGAGCAATATACGTTGCGCTAATAGCGATCAGCGGGTCGCCTCTGAGCGAAGACACAGGCAGCCGCGTACGGTGGAATGAACCATAAAGGCAACTGTCAGGAGTCAGCATGGCCGAGGATCGAACACCAGATCCGGCCGATCAACCCGAGGACGATAAGACGCCGCCTGAAGGCAATCCACCCGAGCCGTACCGACTGGGCGGTTCGGGAGGGTCAGGCAAGAGCCCGGACGACCGATCCGGCAAGAGCGGCGACGAGCCCGCCAACCCGTTCGAGGCATTCTTCTCATCGCTTTCGGGCGGCGACATGAATGCCCTCGCCGCCCAGCTGCAGAGCGCCTTTGCGATGCTCGGCGGCGCCGGCTCGACGTTCACGAGCGGTCCAACCGATGCCGGGTCGGGGGTGAACTGGGAGGTGACAAAAGACACCGCGCGCAAGACCGTCGCCTCGCTAGGTCCGGACCCAAGCCCCAACGCGGCGCAGCAGCGTGCCATTACCGACGCCGTGTCGCTCGCTGAGATTTGGCTTGACCAGGCGACCAGCTTCCCGCGGGTGAGTACGACTGTGGCCGCGTGGAGCCGGGCAGAGTGGATCGAGCAGACCATGCCCGTGTGGCGGCGGCTCGTGGAGCCAGTCGCGGTGCATATCGCCGACGCCATGGAAGGGGCACTGAGCTTTGGTAGCACCGAGGAGGCTGCTGGCCTGCCAGGAATGGCTGGCATGGAAAAGATGCTGCGGCCGATGCTGCGTACCTCGGGAGCGAGCATGTTCGGACTCCAGCTCGGGCAGGGCCTGGGTCATCTTGCGACCGAGGTAGTCGGCGCGACCGACATCGGCTTGCCGCTCAGTGAACCGGGGCACGTGGCGCTGCTGCCGACCAACGTCAAGGCCTTCGGAGAGGGCCTGGAACAGTCGAGCGAAGATGTCACTCTCTATCTGGCCTTGCGGGAGTGCGCTCGGCAACGACTCTTCGCCTCGGCTGGCTGGCTGCGATCGCAGATGTTGGCTCTGGTTGAGCAGTACGCGAGTGGCATCACGATAGACACCTCGGCGTTGGAGCAGGCCGTCGGCCAGCTCGATGCCAGCAACTTCGAGGATCTGACTTCATCGCTCGAAGGTGGCCTGTTCGAACCGCAGAAGACCCCTGAGCAGCTGGCGACCCTGGAGCGACTGGAAACCATGCTGGCGCTTGTCGAGGGATGGGTGGACGAGGTCGTCACCCAGGCGACAGCTCGATGGATGCCCTCCGCGGCCGCCCTCGCCGAGACTGTGCGCCGGGCTCGTGCCACCGGAGGTCCGGCCGAGGAGACGTTCGCCACGCTGGTGGGACTTGAGTTGCGGCCGCGCCGGATGCGTGATGCTGCAAACCTGTGGGCGGCGCTGCGCGACGCCCGCGGGGTGGACGGCCGGGACGCCGTCTGGTCGCACCCCGACCTCGTGCCCACATCAGCCGATCTTGACGATCCATTGGGCTTTGTCGCCGGCGAGACCCGCACCGAGGGCGAGGAGACCGGGGACTTCGACACTGCCCTCGAGGAGCTGCTCAGGGGCGAGAGCACCGAAGGCGACGAGAATCCGAACAGCTGATCCGGCGACGGGAGGTCTGGAGCTCAGCTGTCGCCGGACCTTGGAAACGTGGTCGGCACCGAGCGCGGAGCAAGATCAATTGCGGCTGCACTATCTTGATCATCTTGCGAACCGGGCTGATGGTTGGTCGCGAGCCTGCCTCGGTGCGCATCTGACCGCGAGCTCGCTGATCTGCGCAACCGCCGAGGGCAGGGTGCTATTGACGCTGCATTCCCGGATTGGACGCTGGCTGCAAACCGGTGGTCACATCGAATCAACGGACAGCACTCTGGAGGCGGCCGCGGTTCGCGAGGCGCATGAAGAGAGCGGACTAGCCGATCTTTCGCTGGAGCCAAGTCCGCTGCTGCTTTCCAAGCACGAGGTGCCATGCGGTCCCGTACGGCCGACCTACCACCTCGATGTTCAGTACCTGCTGCTCGCGAATCAGATGACGAGCCCCAATATCGGCGCGGAGTCGTTGGACGTGCGCTGGTTTGCCCATGATCAGCTACCAGCAGTGGACGGCTCCGTCGTCGCGCTCGTACGGGCTGCTGCCGCACGCCTCGGCTGGTAACCCGCCTTTTGAGCTGCTAGCCCGCCACGGCAACTGGTGCAGGTGATCCTGGCAGGGCGCCCACTTGCCCCATGAGCGCCATGTCGTCGCGAACACTCCAATACTCGACCGCCTTGCCGTCTCTGAAGCGGACAATGTGTACGTAGTCCACGGCGATATCACGGTTCGTCGGCGGGATGCCCATCAGGTTACCCGTGTGCCGACCGTGCAAGGTGCAGTAGACGACGACAGTGTCGCCTTCGCCAATGACTTGGTGGATCTCCCAACGCTGATCACTGAACACCCTTCCCAGCCAGAGCACCGTCTGCTGCACGCCGGCAAGACCCTGCGGCTCGTCAGGACGTGCGGAATGATCGATCAAATCCTCAGCAATCACCTCTGCAAGACGCTTGATATCAGCAGTCGGGATGATCTCCTCCCAGGTTCGACGTGCCTTTGCCTTGAGCTCCTCGGACATGACGTCGCCTCCTCGCCACTAGGCCTGATATGGTTGAGTGGAATGCTACTTAATTAATGTCAGGAGTCCTCCACTCAATGGACCCGTCCGTCAACCCCCGTCGGCAGTACGATTCGCGGCGTCGTCGCGAGCAGGCAGCCCAGACGCGCCGCGACATCGAGGCCGCTGCTGACAAGCTCTTCCGCCAGCGTGGCTACGTCGGCACATCGATGCCAGCCATCGCCGCCGAAGCCGGCGTTGTCGTCGAGACGGTTTACCGGGCGTTCGGCAGCAAAGCCGGACTGTTCAAAGCCGTGATTGAGGCAGCTCTTGCCGGGGGATCAGAACGGGCAGAGCGTCCGCCCTCGGAGCGTCCGGCAATTCGAGCCGTCATCGAGGAGCCCGATCCCAGTCGCAAGCTCGAGCTCTATGCAGCCACCCAGCCGGGCGTCCATGGCAGATCGAGCCCGCTGTACCGAGCACTTGTCGCCGCCGCCGACAGCGACCCCGAGTTGCGGGACGTGTTGGACGGCTTGGAGTCAAGGCGTCTGCACGGCCTGGGAGGATTCGCCGCGCAGCTAGCGGAGAGCCGCGCTCTCCGCTCGGATTTGTCAGTCGATGAGGCCCGGGACATCATCTGGACACTCTGCTCGACGCCCGTACATGACTTGCTGGTTCGTGAACGCGGCTGGACCTCCCAGCGCTACCGGCACTGGCTTGCTGCCGCTTTGAAGCGCGAGCTGCTCGATGCCGACTTGTCAGAATGCAGTTGACCTCTAACTCAACTGGGTTCTGACGACTCTGGGGTTGCGAGCAGAGCCCTTGTCTCCTCCCAGCCCTCCAGTCCCGGGTCGAGTCGACTCACGTCTGTCGGGGTCCGCAGTCGGTGCCAGGTGGGCGCGAGCGCCCATCGACTGCGGCGCGGGGCGATTGCGCTCAGTCGCGTCACCGGGTTGTGGTCCAGGTCGAACGCGTCCTCGGTGATCCAGTCGGCCAGCGGCAGCGACACTCCGATTGCGGCGCAGCCGTTTCCGGCTCGTTCGGGCGCGATCGCGATGTCCGTCCGGTGCAGGACCTTGAACAACTTGGCCAGCACCAGCCCCGGCAAGTCGGGCAAGTCGGCAGGCAGGACGACAAGCTCGTCGGCCTCCTCGCTCAGCTGCCGCGCCATCTCGGGCACCGTGATGTCGGTCGCTAGATGCAGAGCTCCGGGCCAGAGCATTTCGGCCACCGACGGTGGGCCGGCGATGCCGGATGTGACCCCGATCAGATCGGCGATCACCTCATAGGAGTCGAGCAGGCAGGCCGCGGCGAAGGGAGCCGGATCAATGCCATCCGGCGCGGCGCTCGAGGCGTCATAGCGGGCCAGCACGACCGCCACGCGGCGACGTGCGGCCTGGTCAGTCGACATCGGAGAGCTCAGCCTGCCGGCCCTGGCCTGCTAGGTAGCCCTCCAGGTAACCCTTGGCCTTCTCAGCCGCCGGATACCGGGCGACCAGGCCCCAGAAGCGATCAGAATGGGTCGGCTCCACCAGGTGAACCAGCTCGTGAAGCAGCACATAGTCAACGACCCACACTGGCATGGGCTGCAGGCGGTGGGAGAGCCTGATGAGGCCCGTACTCGGTGTGCAGGAACCCCAGCGCTGCTGCTGGTTCGTCACCCACGAAACAGCGGTCGGCTCAGGCACCTGGTCGAGAGCCGGCGCCAAGTAGGTCGCGCCAAGCTCGCGAGCCCGGGAGGCAAGAGCGTCATCGCCCCGCGGTGCGGACGACCGCGCCTCGCGCGCGAGCACCTTCTCGACCATGTCCCGGACGAATGTCTGCTCGTCCGCCTTCGACATGCGCTGCGGGATCAAAACGACGATGGTGTCGCGTTCCCGGTAAGCGGTCACTGTGCGTGTCCGGCGGCTGCTGCGCCGAACCTCGACACGAGGGCTGGAAACCGTGGCCGACTTCGGAGATCCGCTATTGCTCGTGCGCTGGGTCCGGCGACCTTTCTTGACCCTCCCGCCTTGCTTGGGCAGCGGCAACGGTGGCTGCGTCACGATTTCCCTTTCTGACGCGACTGGCCAACAACGGTTGCGAACAATTCAGCTCAAGAATTGGACGGCACGAGACAACCTACCTCGCCTCGAAACCTAAATCAGCGCTTGAGACTAGCCCATACATAGCTAGACAAAGTAGGGCAGACCAGTGATCGAAGAGGTTTCCACACAGCCCACGCGTAGCTTCCCGCGCTTGACGAATGTGGTCCACAAACCGACGGGGAACAGTGCACATCGTTTCCACACCGTTGTCCACATTCGGTGGAAAGTGGCTTTGCCACAACCGTTTGACGGGGCGCGTTGCTGCCTATAGCGTTCCGAGCACGAAACCTCCAGATGGTCGGCACGCTCGCAGGGGAAGGCTAGCGATGCCGATGTCCCTGGAGGTTTCGTCCTTTTTCTTGCATGGTCCGCCAGCGCTCCCTGCTCGCTCGCGTAGAGTTACGGGCGTCCAAGCGGTATGGCGTTAGTCGAGGTGACGGTCGCCCGAGGTCACGTGGCCTGTGAATGGTCAATGACGCATCGCAAGGTCCCGCAGCTGTGAGCAGTGTGCGGACGAATATCGAGCAAGGAGAAGTCATGGCGGAGACGTACAGCGGCGAGTTCTACTGCGTGAAATGTAAGGCGAAGCGGGAGGCCTCCGGCGAGGTACACGTCAACGAGAAGGGCACCCGGATGGCGAAGGCCAAGTGCCCCGTGTGCGGCACGAACCTCAACCGCATCCTCGGCCGGGTCTAACGCAGCAAACTAGAGCAACCATCAGGGACGGTCGCCAGCGGCCGTCCCTGATACACGTCTGCTGCACACGACGTACCTCTGAACGGCTGACGGCATTCAGCTGCACCCGGATAGGAGCCCACCATGCGCCTGGTCATCGTCAGCAACATCATGTCCCTCGACGGCTACTACGAAGGCCCTGGACGCAACGTCATGGTCCTGAACATGGACGGGGCTTTCGACGCATACAACCTCGAGCGGATCCGGGCTGCTGGGACTGTCCTTCTGGGCCGAAGCTCATTCGAAGGGTTCAGCTCCTACTGGCCAGGCATCGCTGACGCTCCCGCTGATCCCGGCAACCGTGCACTCAGTGCCGACAATCGAGAGCTGAGCCGTATCTACAACAACCTTCCGAAGACGGTCGTGAGCGACACCTATACGGTGCCCGTCGACAACCCGTGGCACAAGGTGACAAGCGTGATTGGACGGGCCGACGCAGCGAACTGGCTGTCGGCCGAGAGAGAGCGCGGGAGTGGAGACATCCTCATCTTCGGCAGCCGGAAGACATGGAACGGTCTGCTGATCCAAGGCCTCGTTGACGAGCTTCACCTGATGATCAGTCCAGCCGCCCTCAGCAATGGGACGCCGATCTTCGAGGCTCCTGTTGATCTGGCTCTACTTGATGCTCGCCGATTCGACGGCTCCAGCAACGTGCTGCTCCGCTACGCCGTGGCACGTTAGTCAGCCAGCCATTTCGCCTGTGGATAGCGCCTCGGCACTGGCCTGCGGCCCAGAAACTGGCCCAGTGAGCCCACCGAGAGCCCGAACCAAGGCGCATCCGGGGCTGGAGCATCCCCAGCTGGTGCCGTACGCGCCAGTCATTCAGCGCGCGAAGGACGAGATCCAAGTCGGCGTTGATCCCCACGCCGCACTGGTCTTCCGGGGCGATGGCTTTGACACAATGCTCGCTTTGCTGAATGGCTCGCAGCCCACAAGCGCTGTTTGGCGTGCGGCTCAAGCCGCAGGACTGACAAAGCCTCAGATGAGGTGGGCGTTAGACGCGCTCACCGCGGCCGGCCTGGTGACCGAACGAGGTGCGGCGCCGTACACCGACGCTTTGGCACGGTTGCAGGTACGGCTGATCGGTGCAGGATCTGTGGGCTATCAGATCGCCCGGGTGCTGGTGGCTAGTGGGTTGGGCACCCTGTATGTCTACGACAACGAGCCGCCCGACCCGGCACTCTACCCGTCCGCTGGTGTACTGACCTACCGCGCGGAGGCGCTGCGCTCAGCCCTCGCCGAGGCGGACACCACCATCTGCACCCTGAGTCATTGGTCCAAGCCTGAAGCGGCCCCGCTGGATCTCACCATCGTGGGCTGCGACCGGCCGGAGCTTGATCGAGTGATCACGGATCATCTACTGCGGATCGACCAGCCACATCTGGTGGTGCGCTGCTGGGGGAATGGAGTGAGCGTCGGTCCGCTGGTCCTTGCCGGCCAGACCTCGTGTCTGAGCTGCGCCGACCTGGCTCGCAGCGATGCCGATCCACAATGGCCTGTTGTGCTCAGCCAACTCTCGCGCCTGCGCGTCGAGTCACCGCCCGCCCTGCTGGCCTGGGCGGCATCAACTGCCGCGGCGCAGGCCTTGGCATACCTCCATGGGGAGCTGCCGGAATCTGCTGGCGCGACACTCGAGCTCAGCTGGCCAGATTTCGTGACACGGCTACGTCGCTGGGCAACCCATCCCGACTGCGGTTGCGGTTGGCCCGGCCAGACAGAATGGGGGCCATGAACGACGAGCCAACCAACGGCGCCGAGCGGCATTTGGCGGCTGAAAGCGATGGCAATTCGCTGGCCCGTTCCGCATTCCGCCGCGGGGCGAAACTGGCCTCGCTACCCCTCGGCTTTGCTGGCCGCGCAACCGTCGGACTCGGCAGGCGATTGGGCGGAGCCCCCGCCGACGAGGTGAGTGAGCAGCTACAGCAGCGTGCGGCTGAGCAGCTCTTCCGGGTACTCGGGGAGCTCAAGGGTGGCGCCATGAAGTTCGGCCAGGCGCTGAGCCTCTTTGAGTCGGTACTACCTGAGGACGTAGCCGCGCCCTACCGGGTCCATCTGGCTCGGCTGCAAGACGCAGCACCGCCGATGCCGACATCACGAGTGCACGCGGTGTTGGCGCGGGAGTTCGGGTCAGGATGGCGCAAATCCTTCGCCGATTTCGACCCGCTGCCTGCGGCGGCTGCCTCCATCGGTCAGGTGCACCAGGCGACGTGGGCCGATGGGCGCACGGTCGCGGTCAAGGTTCAGTACCCGGGCGCCGATGAGGCCTTACGCTCAGATCTGCGGCAAATCGGACGGCTGTCCAAGGTATTCGCGCCACTTGCTGGTGGCATGGATGTGAGTGCGCTGGTAGACGAGCTGACCGCCCGGGTCACCGAGGAACTCGACTACACGCTCGAGGCAGCCTCCCAGCAGCAGGCAGCAGCTGGCTTTGCGGGCAGCAAGGAGTTCTGCGTGCCGCCCGTGCTGGCGACTACGCCAAAAGTCATGGTGAGTGAGTGGGTCGAAGGTGCGCCACTCTCCTCAGCCGCGCATCTTTCCGACAAGAAGCGCCACGCAGCTGCCTTGCAGTACGTGCGATTTCTCTTTGCTGGGCCGAGCGTGGCCGGTCTGTTGCATGCCGACCCCCACCCCGGAAACTTCAAGCTCATGAAGGATGGTCGGCTGGGGGTAGTCGACTTCGGGCTGGTGGCGCGTCTGCCAGACGGCCTTCCCCCAGCCATGGGTCGGATCTTGAGGATTGCCCAGGACGGTGACGCTCATCAGGTAGTCGAAGGGCTCCGTCAGGAAGGCTTCGTTGCCTCAGACATTGACGCTGAAGATCTCCTGGACTACCTGAGTCCGTTCGTAGAGCCCGCCGCGGTGCCGGAGTTCCAGTTCAATCGTGACTGGATGCGCGAGCAATTCATCCGCGTCCGTGATCCACACGCTTCAGGCGGGGTGGCAATGAAGCTGAACCTGCCACCCAGCTATCTGCTGATCCATCGCGTCTGGCTGGGTGGGTTGGCTGTGCTCTCTCAGTTGAACGCGCGAGCAGCGTTCGGTGAGGTGCTCCGGGAGTTTCTTCCCGGCTACGCCGACGCCTAATAGTGCGGCGCATTTCCGAGCAGCACGCGCATCGCGCTGTGTTTGATTGCTCGCTACCGCTCGCGGCTCGCGGCTTGCATCATCAGCGCGCGG
>DASUYM010000024.1:0-7408 GCA_036377435.1 Propionibacteriaceae bacterium | reverse complement strand
TGAACGCCTTCGCGATCACGTTCCCAGGCCGCATCCCAACAAAATGATCACCGACCAGATCAGATCCACCGTTTACCTGATAGACCCCCCGCAAGCAGGTCGATGCTCCTATGGTCTGGCAAGTGGGTGCGCGGAATGGTTCTTGGCGACCAGCGTGGGTAGGGCGTTGAAGATCTCGCGGGCGACGTAGCGCTTCAAGCAGCGGATGATCTCGGGCTTGGACAGGCCTTCGTGAGTGCGGCGCTCGGCGTAGGCGCGGGTGCGTGGGTCGTAGCGGAGGCGGCCAAGAACGACAACGTAGAGCGCATTGTTGGCTCCACGGTCACCGCCACGATTGAGCCGGTGTCGGTGGGTGCGTCCGCTGCTGGCGGGGATCGGCGCGGCGCCGCAGAGGTGCGCGAAGGCGGCTTCGGACTTGATCCGGTCAAAGTTGTCGCCGGCGCTGATGAGCACCTGGCCGGCGACTTCTAGTCCAACCCCGGGAAGGGCAAGCAGGGCGGGGGCGACCTGGTGCAGGAGTTGATGAAGCTCTTGGTCGGCTTCGGCGATCTCTTCGGAGAGCTGTTGATGGCGACGGGCCAGCCGGCGCAGCGCGGTCTTGGTGGCGTGTTCGGTGTCGCCGAGTTGGTGTTCTGGGCGGAGTCGGGCGCAGGCCGCAATCAGTTTCAGGGTGGGCAGGTGCCGCAGCTGCTCGCGCAGCTGTGCGGGACCGGTGACGATCAAGGATTTGATTTGATTCGTGGCCTGACTCGGGCTTTGACGGCACTGGATCGTGCTACCCGAAGCGCCCGGATCGCCTCGACCCGGCCGTTGCGTAGCTTCGGCACGACCAAGGCAGCACCTGACAGCGCAGCCCGCGCAGCGGAATAGGCGTCCAGCGGATCCGACTTGCCGTGGGCCCGCCGCGCCCGTCGATCCGGGCGGTCGACCTCGACGATGAGCATCCCTGCCTCACGGAGATGTCGAGCCAAGCCGGCACCGTAGGTGCCGGTACCCTCAACGCCGACTCGATCCACCACGCCGTGGCCTTGCAGCCACTCCACCAGGGCGCGATAACCCACCGGCGATGCGGGAAACTCACGATCGCCGAGTTGGCGCCCGACGTGATCGATCACAGCGGCATGGTGGCTCTGTCCATGTGTGTCCACGCCACCAGTGACACCAACCGTGCTCCTTGTCATGCTGGTCATGCCTTACCTCTTCCGTTCGCAGCGGCCAGGTGGGCACGCCGCGGTCGGGATCGGTAGACAAGCCAGTGATGGGCGCCTTTTGCGCAGGCTCCTATGAGGTCACGCCACCCGGCCGTTCGCGTGCAACGACGTCATCCACCGGGCCGACGGATCGACCGAAAGACAGCAATCCTTGCGTCAGGCTTACTGAGAGTCAGACCCGGCGGAAGACGTCATCCATATCCTCACTGGCTTACCGAAGCATGCTTTGGCCTACCAAACCACGCACTACTGTCTGCGGCGTGGAACAGGTTCTTCAGCTGCAATACCGGGTTCGCTGGTTGAGCGATGACGTTAGCCTGAGGAATGACGCAGCGCCGGTTACGGTGCAGCTCGCCCGATTTTGCTGCAGCTTGAGCGGGGAGACACTGATCGCCGAGCCGTCCTCCGACTATTCCTCGGTCGACGCCGCCCGCGCAGCGCTGGAGCCGGCCTTGCACGCTTGGGAAGCATCAAGCGAGCTGAACCAAGGCCTCCGATTCTCATTCGAGTACACCGGGTCCGCTGTGCACGACGTGGCGTCCAGCCAGCAGCGCGCTGTCGCGATCGACGATGTGCTCGCATTGAGTCACGCGGTGCAGGTGTCCCGGGTACTCCGCGAGTTTCCGAAGCCCGACCCGTCGCTGCCCACGGAGGGAAGCGTGGCTTACGAGTTGCGACTCCGGTGGCGAGCACAACGGGAAGGCCGTGAGCGGCTTTCCGGTACCTGCTATGCCATTCCGACCGGGCTTGAGTCGAACCTCGGCGGCAACCTCGATAAGGCCGCGGCCCGGCTCTCGGTGGATAAGCCGGTGCTGAGCACAATCGGCAAGCTCACGGCGCGGGAAAATCCCGTGCACGGACGGGGCGTACGGGAAGGCAGGAGGAGCGGCCGGACCGCTCACGGAAGCAGAGGTCAAGTGGCTGGAGGCTGTCACGCCGCGCCTCATCCGACGGGCGGCCGAGTACGAAGCGAAAGTGCCTTCCCTCCCGCAAATCACCATGGCCGATCTACCACCGCTATCTGACTAATGGCCACCATCGCTGCGTCCCCCAAGATGGTTCCGATCAGGGTCAGCGGCGATGGCTTCTGATCGAGGGGCTCTTTGCAGCAGTCCAGCCGATCCGTGAGCCGGTGGCATCTTTGCACGATCCGCGACTCGGTTCATTCTGCTCGCCCAACCGGACCAGAGCGTGAGCACGATCGCCGAGGGGATCGGGACTTAGTCTTCGCTGGGCGAATACAGATGACGAACAGTTGTCCTACTCGGCGTCGAGTAGCTTCTGGAGCATTCGTCGGAGCTGGTGATGTCCCCGCTGGCCGAGTCGCCGGGTGATCTCGTCCTCGAGGTTTTCGATTGTGGCGCGACCGGCTTCGACGCAGGCTTTGCCCTTGCGGGTCAGCATGATGAGCTTGGCGCGCCGGTCACGAGGGTCGGGTTGTCGTATGAGGTAGCCGAGGGACTCGAGCTCGTCGACAAGCTCGCCCATGGCCTGCGGGCTCATGTTCGCGCGGCGGGCGAGTTCTGAGAGCCGCGAGCCGGCCGGGTTGATCTGCGCGAAGACGGCCGAGTGTGAGGGCTTCTGGGGGAATCCCGCGCCGACGACGCCGTCGACGATGCGGAAGCCGAGCAGGCTGTAGGCCTGACCGAGCATGGCTACCGTGTTGGTGCGGCGGCGGGGGTCTTGCGCGTCTGGCACTGTGAGTCCTAAGGTTGCTTGAATATCAGGCTACCTGAATGGTGAGTGCCATGGATGTCGTCACAGCGCGGCCGACCGAGTTAGACCGATACGCGGCGCTGGCCCGCACGACTGGGATCATCGGCATCGCGTTCCTGGTGTTGCTGTTCGGGCCGATCATTGCGTTGGCGTCCGCAGACGAACCCGCCCTCGAGGCCACTGCTGCCGAGGCGGTGAAGTACTTCGGCAACCTCGAGGCGACGTGGGCACAGCTGACGATGGCGGCCTCGACACTCGGCATGATCGGCAGCCTCTGGTTCTTCGTGGCGTTCGGCTTCTTGCTACGGCGTGCCGAAGGGGATCCGCCTTGGCGTTCGGCCATCGCCACTTTGTCGGGCGCGCTGCTGGCGGCGCTCGGGCTGATCGGCGCCAGCTGGGAGGCAGCCTCGCTGCACGGGGGGAGGATCACCCCCGAGGTCGCCGATTACGCGTATGCGGTCGGCAACGTCGGCTTCGCGAACATATGGATCGCCATGGCCAGTTTCGCCGTCTGCTCCGGCTGGGTGATCCTCTCCGCCGGCGTGCTCGAACGCTGGATGGGTTGGTGGATTGTGGTTGCCGGTCTCGGCCTGGTGGTTGCCAGGTTCGCATGGACGGCCGGGTTCTGGGGCGTTGGTTACGCGCTGTTCTGGCTGTGGATCATCGTGGTCTGTATCCGACTGATCGTGCGGCCCGACCGGTGGAGCAACGCCGCACGCTGAGGTCAGCCGCGCTCGCGCTGGACCGTCCCGGTGTACATGAAGCCGACGTTTGCGCCGGGAGCCGGTCGGTATCCGTGGCCAATGGCGAGACCGACTCCTGCTCAGCGTCATCGGCTGATCGGTGAGGAAGGGGAGCGGCACTTTCGAGTGGGCCCTGCCGCGAGAACCCTCGTCGCATGACCTTCGGCTATCGGGCCAGTCTGACGGGACCTAGCGCGTGATTGCTACCTGGTCCGACCAGGCTCGTGGCCCGCGGCTGGCGGGCCCAGCACCTCTCGGGCGACCCGCTGCGGCACGACCATCCGCCACGCGTCTAGCACCAACTCGCGCATCTCGTCCGCGTCGAGCGCATCGAGCCACGCCTCAATCCAGTGGAAGCGCAGCTCCGACTTGCGCGGGAGGAAGAACACGTCGGGCCGCGCCGCCACCAGTGCGGCGCGTTCCTCCTTCGGGAAGGCGAACCCGATCTCGGTCTCGTCCTGGCTGAACGCGACGTACACGATCTGACCGACACGGAACTTCACACGATCGCGCACCAGCACCTCGCTGCTGCGCGGCAACCGCGCGAGCACCGCTCGGACGTCGTCGACCGTGACCACGCATACATCCTGACCTGTCGCCGCGACCGCGCTGAATCAGCGCCCAACAGCAAACCGCGAGACCTATTTCGTACTGTCCCGATGACCGGTCGGGTCACGGCATGGATGGTCGCACGGGGACGGGCGAAACGCCCTGTAATGCCGCGAGGTGCGCGGGTATCAGGAAGCGGTGTCGCTCCTCCTGCAGAGCAGAATGCTGACAACGAGTACCCAGAGCGGGAGGCCGATGACGATTGCGATGAACCCGATGGGGCCGATGATGGTCAGCATCAGGAGGGCGATGACGAGACTTGCCCAGCCGAGCCAGGTGGGCAGGACCGCCGTGCGAATCGCGAGCATGCCAGTCGCGGCGAGGAGCGACGCGCCGGCGATCCCCGCGCCGATGAAGAAGGCGTACTCCACCACGCCGAGCGCCTGTGCGGCGGAGGGCTCCAAACCATCGGCTGCCGACGACGCCGCAAGAACCGGCGTCGAAGTCCCGATCAGCATTGCCGCTGTCACCAGCCCGCCGCCGAAGGCGATCGCCGTCCAATGACGCGGCTCTGCCTCGACCGCTGACAGCCGCGTCCGCAACGTTCCGAGGAACAGGATGAACAGGACGTCCCCGATCAGTAGCAGCAGCCTCGAAACGAGAATCCCGCCCTCGTTGTCGCTGACGAAGGTCAGCCACTCCTCTCCCGAATCCACGAACAAGTCGGGTACGCCTGGGTCGACGGCAATACCAACTACCCAGAGAACGACTGCGGCGACGCCGACGAGCGGCGCCCACCGGCCCCACGCGCCTCGCGTGGCAACGGACTGGTCGCTGAACTGCGTGCCCATGTAGTGCTCCTCACTCATCGGGCTTCCACGGTGAGGTGGCCTGCTCCCAGGGTCGCCGCCGCGACGCGCAATTGGAATGAGGCTAGCACCCGGACATGCCGCATTCCGCATGGTTACACAGCGCGACCAACCCCTCCGGTAGCGCATCCGGTCAAGATCTCGTATCTTGCGGCTCGCCCAGCTTCGGGAGCCCCTGGCCCGATGACGGGTCCGCTTCGGCACGATGAGATTAGCCGGCGGATATCTCGGCGAGCTCGGCCATCTTGGCCATCCCCGGCCCCGCATACTGGTCGAGACGGTCGGCGGCAGCGGTCACAGCGGCCGAGCCGGCCAACTCTGGCGGGATGCTTCCCGGGTTCAGGGACACTGTGTCGGCCCAATCCTTGATGTGCGGGTGCGATGTGAAGGACGCCCGAGCGCCGAGCACCTGTTGGCGTGCCCAGTCGGTCGGTGTGTTGGAGAACGGCGCGGGCGGGCACAGGCGGTTCTTCTCGACGTCGTCTTCCAGCGTCGCCTCGACGTAGCCCGCAAGCGCGGCGCCGAAGCAGGCGAAGCCGATCCGGATCGGCTGCAGCGTGATCGCCTGGCCGCCCCATATCGGCACAAGCGGCCGGTACCGCAACCCCGAGGCAGCGCAGTGCACGACCACGGCGTCCCCCGCGATGGCCACATCGCCGTTTGGTGAGCACCAACTGGCCAGGCTCCACGCGAACGAGGTGGCCGAGCCGCACGACGCGGTCAATCCTGCGAAGCCAGTCGAGCTCCCACTGGGCAAGTGTCGGGACCTTGGCCATCTCCTATGCGATGGTGGGAGGTGAGCCGGCGTCACGGCGTCCCGATGGTCTCCCACGACGGCAGCGGCTTCGACTCACACGCAAACGTCGTCCTCGGCTATACATGTGCGTGGCATCGTATGACGAAGCTCGCCGTAGTCCGACGCGACGACCCAGCTGGCTGCCGACGTCAGGGTGACCGCAAGCGGGTCGGCTTGCGGGCGCCGGTCGGTAACCGCTCGCTGCCTGCCTCGCAAGGAGTGATCCTTGGGCTGGTCTGCGCCCGCGCTCGTGCCTGCAACGGTGCTGATCAGAAAGGATGTCGGTCATGGACGATTCGTTAGCGCTGCAGGGCCGCTCCGCGTTGGTCACCGGCGGGGCGAGCGGAATCGGTGCCGCAATCGCGCGCCGGCTCGCCGGACTGGGCGCAGCGGTTCAGATCGCTGATCTTGATCTGGCCGGGGCGCGGGCGGTGGCCGCTGAAACCGGCGGAGAGGCGTGGCAGCTGGACCTCAGCGAGCCGGCAGCCCTGAGCGGCATCGAGCTTGAGTTGGACATCCTGGTCAATAACGCCGGGGTTCAGCGGGTCAGCCCCATTGAGGAACTGGATCCGGAGGTGTTCCACAGAATGCTGATGATCATGGTGGAAGCGCCGTTCCGGCTGATCCGGTCGGCGCTGCCGTACATGTACGCCCACGGATACGGCCGGATCGTGAACGTGTCCTCGGTGCATGGGCTGCGCGCGTCGGCGTACAAGTCCGCGTACGTAACTGCCAAGCATGCCCTCGAGGGCCTGTCCAAGGTGACCGCGCTGGAGGGTGGTCCGCACGGCGTGACGAGCATCTGCGTCAACCCCGGCTACGTCCGGACGCCGTTGGTGGAGAAGCAGATCGCCGACCAGGCCCGAGTTCACCGGCTCGCGGAGTCGGCTGTGCTGGAAACGATCATGCTGACGCACAACGCGGTCAAGCGTCTGGTCGAGCCGGAGGAAGTGGCGGCTCTGGTCGGCTGGTTGGTTGGTCCGGATGCGGCCATGGTCACGGGAGCCTCCTACACCATGGACGGCGGGTGGACGGCGCAGTGACCATCTCCTACCGGTCGATCAGTGTGGCTGTCGATGGTGGCCGGTTGCACGGCGGCGAGTGGAATCCGTCCGACGCTACGACGGTCGTCGCCGTGCACGGGATCACCGCCAACCATCGCGCCTTCGCACTGCTGGCCGAGGCGCTGCCTCGGCACAGGCTGCTGGCGCCCGATCTTCGGGGTCGGGGAGCCAGCCGCACCTTGCCGGGGCCGTGGGGGATCGACCGGCACGCTGAGGACGTCGCCGGGCTGATCACCGCCTCAGGCCGAGGGCCGGTGGTGCTTGTCGGCCACTCGATGGGCGGCTTCGTGGCCGCCACGCTGGCCCGGCGGTTTCCGGATCTTGTCTCGGGTTTGGTGCTCGTCGATGGAGGGCTGCCTTTCCCGCCGCCCGTGGAAATCGACACGGACCAGGCCATCGAACAGACCCTCGGTCCGGCCTTGCAGCGACTGCAGAGAACGTTCCCCAGCCGGGACGCCTA
>DASUYM010000023.1:0-8853 GCA_036377435.1 Propionibacteriaceae bacterium | reverse complement strand
CGCTTTCTTGACGAGTGCGCCGATCCTTGCCTCGTCGGCGGCGGTCAACTCCGTTAGGGCGAAGGCGGTCGGCCACATGGCGCCTTCGTCGAGGTTCGCGGTGTCGTTGAAGCCGAACGTCGCGTACCTCGAGTTGAACTTTTGCGCGCTTTGGAAGAAGCAGACGACCTTGCCGTCCTTGGCATACGCGGGCATCCCGTACCAGAGCTTCGGCGAGAGGGCTGGCGCGCTGGCCTTGATGACGGCATGGAGCCGCTCAGCCATGGTCCGATCCAGGTCCGGCATCTCGGCGATCTTCGCGAGCACGGCGCTTTCCTCGTCCGCCTTTTTCCCGCGCGGGCCGCGGCCCGCGGCCGCCTTCAGCTCTTGGCCGCGCTCCTTCATCGCGGCTCGTTCCTCGTCCGTGAATCCCTCGTATTTCTTGTCGGTCGCCGCAGTGTTCTTGGCCGGCTTCTGCGTGTCCTTCATTGCGGGCTTCCTCCCCTGCAAGTCTTGATGGGTACGACCCTCATGCTAGGCAGCAGCCGCCGTGGCCGCTTCTCCGAAACTGCTCGGTCGCTAACTGGGTGAGATCAGCGACGATCTCGAGGTGCTGGTCGATGACCTAACGCCCATGCAACGACACGGCCGAGAGCTCGCGGAGATCGTGGGGCGGCATGCCCATTGCATCGATGAGCCGCGCGGGACCATCACAAAGCGGTATCTGACGTCGCTCCACAAGCGTGCTTCCGCGACGGCCGGTCACAGGAAGGTAACTGTTGTTTGCCGGGAGTCGACACTTTCCGCCATCGCCATCGTGACCGGCCTCCCGCTGTTACGTTGCTTCGGCATCAGAGGCCAAACGGGTGGCCTTTGACAGGGGATTTTTTCGGGGGAATTCATGCATGTTGCTCGACTCGCCTGCCGGACGGGCCGGGCGGTAGCCATCGCCGGATGCGTTGCGCTCGCCAGTCTCGCGGCCCCGGCGGCCTTTGCGGACCCGCCCGGGAACAACGGTACGATCAAGATCGACGAGGTTGTATTCGACGACCATCCGAACAATGAGCCCCATGTTGGCTGCGAGTTCCAGGTCGACTTCTATGGCTTCGACAAGGGTGACATCTTCGCCGAAGTGACCTTCGAGTCGCATCCGCCCACCGGTCCTCGCGAGGTCCTACTGGAGGACACGGTGTTCATTGGTGGGGACGACAACTCCGGCGGGGGCAGCGAAAAAGGGCTCGACGCCTCGGAGACCTACACCCTGGACTTCACGGGGATTGAACCGCATCCGAAGCAAGGTTTTCACGTCAAGCTGACGATCGAGGCCGATGGTTCGCAAGGCGCCGACACCAAGCACAAGGTGTTCTGGGTTGAGGACTGCCAGCCCACGCCGACGCCGACACCCACGAAGACGCCGACTCCGACTCCGACTCCCACGCCGACGCCGACGCTCACGACGACGCCGACGGCCAAGCCAACACCCACGCCGACGACGACGCCGACGGCCAAGCCAACACCCACGAAGACGCCGACGGCCCAGCCGTCAGCCGAGACGCCGGCGCCTGTGCCCACCGCGGTGCCTGCAGGTACGGATGGCGGGGGCGGAGATTCGGGGGCCGGGCTCTTCGGTCTGGTGCTGGCTGCCAGCGGGGCCGCGGCCGGAACCGCGGTGATTGTGCGCCGCCGCTTCCTGCATGACTCCTGATTCGACGTACCGTCCGGCTAGCCGGGCACCACGAGGGCCGGCCCGGTTCATTGCCGCGCTGGCTCTCGTGGCCGTCACGGCTGCCTGCGGCTCTGGCCACGACGATGTCACCCCAATCAGGTCCACACCCGCGCCGGCCTCAGCGATGACGGCCTCGCCGGACGTGACCGAGGTGTCTCCCGGGCCGACAGCGATTCAATCCGAGTCGATAGCGACTCAAGCTGGAGGCATCGGGGGCCCCTATACGTTGCAGATCCCGCGAATCGGCGTGGACGCCCCGGTTGTCCCCATCAAGAGCAACGAGGAACGGATACTCGAGCCTCCACAAGATCCCAAGGTCGTCGGCTGGTGGGGCGACGGCGCAGTCCCCGGCGAACCGCAAGGATCGGCGGTACTGGTCGGACACACCGTACGCAACAAAGGCGGAGGGGTTTTCGACGACATCGGGGATTTGACCCGCGGCGATGCCATCAAGGTCGAAGGATCGGACTCCACGTTGACCTACCGCGTACAGTCCATCGACGTGTTGTCGAAGGAGGAAGTCGCTCGCAATGCCGAGGAGATCTTCGCCCAGACCGGCGCTGGCCGGCTGGTCGTCATCACCTGCGACGACTGGGATGGCACAAGCTGGCAGTCCAACGTCGTGACCATCGCGGCGCCCGACTAATAGTGACCTTGGCGCTGGCTCGTTCTCAGGCGGAGTCACGGCAGAACCGGGGCCGCTCAGTTCCTCATGATCTTGCTCTAAGTTTCCTTGATCATCTCATGTGCTCATTAGGTGCCAAGGCGCCGCGCTGAGCACACGTGACCGCCTCAGACCGTGGCGTCGCTCGGTCGCTGGCAGGGTTTCGCGGCTCGTGCGCCGCGATAGCCTGGCGCCGGGAAGGGGGGCGATGGACGCGTGGGAAGTCTGGGGCCAAGCTGGTGTGGGCAGGCCGGTCGGCAACGCTGGCGATCATCCAGCGCTGATGTGGCCAGCGGACGCCCCTGAGACCCAGTACGCCACGAGCGAAGACGGGTACGTCGCCTATCAAGTCTTTGGCCGCGGCCCCCACGATCTACTCTTCATCGGCAACTGGGCGAGCAACATCGAGGTGATGTGGGAACACCCGTCCATGGCGCGCTACCTGAACCGTCTTGGCCAGTTTGCGAGGGTTATCTGCTTCGACAAGCGAGGTGCTGGCATCTCGGACCCCGTGGCCCTGGGCGCGCTGCCGACGCTGGAGCACTGGATGGACGACGCGCGCATCGTCCTGGACGCTGCCGGCTCCGAGGAGGCGGCCCTGGTTGGGGATGCCGAAGGTGGACCGATGGCCATGATGTTCGCCGCTACCTACCCGCAACGGATTCGAGCCCTAGTGCTGGTGAACACGTTCGCCAAGATGCTTCGTGCCGTCGACTACCCGATCGGGATGCCCGAGGACGCCGCGGAGCGGTTCCTCCAGATCTGGGAGCGCGCCTGGGGGACGGGAATCGTACTCGAGCTTTCAGCCCCGAGCGTGGCCGGCGACGCTCAGATGCAGCGCTGGGTCGGTCGGTACATGCGACTCTCCGCGCCGCCCGCGGCATGCACCCGGATGTACCGATGGGTGCTTCAGGTGGACGTGCGGTCGGTGCTGCCGAGCATCCAGGCTCCAACGTTGATCCTGCACCGGGCCGCGAACCGGCATTATCGCCCGCCGATGGGCCGGTACCTCGTCGAGCACATCCCGGACGCGAAATACGTGGAGCTCCCAGGAGCAGACTGGTACCCGCCCTTCGTGAACGCCGAGCCGGTCCTTGACGAGATCGAGGAGTTCTTAACCGGTGCTCGTCCTGCGCCAACGCAGGACCGCATCCTGGCCACCGTTCTCTTCACCGACATCGTGGGCTCGACCGATATGGCTGCCAAGCTTGGTGATCAGCGCTGGCTCGACCTCAAGGCCGGGCATGACCGGCTGGTGCGGATGCATCTGGACCGCTACAGGGGGAAGGAGGTCGCCACGACCGGGGATGGATTCCTGGCAACCTTCGACGGCCCGGCTCGTGCGGTGCGGTGTGCCTCGGAGATCGCATCGGCGGTCCGATCATTGGGGATCAAGATTCGAGCCGGGTTGCACAGCGGCGAAGTCGAGATCCAGGACGGACAGATCGCAGGGATCGCGGTACACATCGCTGCGCGTGTCATGGCACTTGCGGGCAAGGGCCGGGTGCTGGTGTCGGGCACAGTGAAGGATTTGGTGGTCGGTTCGCCCATTCGGTTCGCCGACCGCGGCTCTCACCCGCTAAGAGGCATTCCAGGCGAGTGGCGCCTGTTCGAGGTCACCGGGCTCTCCTGATCGCACCGCCGCCCCGACCAGTCGCGACGCCGTCCAAGCGCCTTTTGGCCTCGGCGTAGGTCTCGGCCGGCAACGGCCGGGAGGCGGCCACGATGTTTCCCTTCAGATGATCAACATTCATGGTGCCGACGATGTTGGTGTTCATGCCCGGATGGGCGTTGGTGAACCGCAGCAGGAACCTGTCGGTCCTCACCAGGCCACGGTCCGTCCGGACCGCCGTCACTGTGTTGTCGTCGGTGTCGATAGCAGTAACTTCTGTCTGTTCGCTGAAGATGACGCCCAGGCTGCTGGCCGCGTCGACATAACCGCGGACGACCTGCCCCGGCCGGGCGTAGCCGTCTCGCGGCGAGAACGACGCGCCGAGGAGAACCGATGGCTCGACGAAGGGGTTGAGTTGACCGGCTCGTCCTGGGCTCACCATCTCCGACGAGCCGCCGAGACGGTTCTGCAGTTCCGCTGACGATTCGACGGCGGCCAGCTCGAGCTCGGTCCGGCAGAGGAACAGGTATCCGACCCGCCGAAGGCCGATGTCGACCCCGAACTCGGCTCCGAATCGCTCGTAGGCTTCGAGGCTGCGTTGCGCCAACAAGATGTTGCCAGGATCGGAGAATGTTGCCCTGACGCCACCCAACGGCTTCGCCGAGGATCCAGATCCGAGCAGGTTGTGCTCAAGGACCACGATGTTCCCAACCCCGGCTCGTGCCAGGTGCAGCGCCGTGCTGACACCCATGACGCCGCCGCCGATGATCGTTACCGAGGCGTGTGGGGGCAGCGGCTCGGGTGGCAGGTACACGTTCTCACCTCAGTCGGCGAGCCAATAGTGCACTGCGCCAGGAATCCGGCACATATCTCCCGCCGCCCAGGCGGCGCCTCGCTGCGTTCTCCTCGGTCGACATACGACCCGGTATCCCTCCTCGTCGGCCTTGCGGATTCCTGGCGCAGGCACTAGCGCATGAATGGGTACCGGTAGTCGGTTGCCGGTACGAATGTCTCTTTGATCGTGCGGGGTGATACCCAGCGGAGAAGATTGAGCACCGAACCTGCCTTGTCGTTGGTCCCACTTGCCCGCGCACCTCCGAACGGCTGCTGACCAACGACTGCACCTGTGGGCTTGTCGTTGATGTAGAAATTCCCGGCGGCGAAACGTAACACCTCCATCGCCTCCACAATGGCAGATCGATCGGCAGCGATGATCGAACCGGTCAGCCCGTACGCCCCAATTGCTGCGGACTCGCGCAGCACCTTGTCGTATTCGGCGTCCTCGTAGACGAACACCCCGAGGATCGGACCGAAGTACTCGGTGGTGAACACCTCATGGTCCGGGTCGTCGGCCAGCACGATGGCCGGCCGGACGAAGTAGCCCTCGCTGTCGTCGGCGGTGCCGCCGGCCACGATTTCGACGCCATCCTCGCCTCTGACTCGGTCGAGGACGCCGCTCAGCTTGGCGAAGGACCGGTCGTCGATCACCGCGCCCATAAAGTTGCGGAAGTCGGTGACATCGCCCATGGCGATCCCCTCGACCTCGTCCACCAGTGGATCGCGGAGTCGCGACCACACGGACCGGGGGATATAGGCACGAGACGCTGCAGAGCACTTCTGCCCCTGGTACTCGAACGCACCCCTGATCAGCGCCACCCGCAGGACGTCGACATCCGCCGACGGGTGGGCCACCACGAAGTCCTTGCCGCCGGTCTCCCCGACCAGTCGCGGGTAGGCCCGGTAGGCGCGAAGGTTGCGGGCGACGGAGTCCCACAGGTGACCGAAGACTGCGGTTGAGCCAGTGAAGTGAATGCCGGCGAGCCCGGGGTCGGGGACAGCAACTTCGCTGATCGCCTCGCCGCGCCCGGTGACCATGTTGATCACTCCGGGAGGCAGCCCAGCGGCTTCGAGCAGCTGCATCGTGAAGTGTGCCGACAGCTGCTGAGTCGGTGCTGGCTTCCAGACAACGGTGTTGCCCATCAAGGCGGGCGCGGTTGGCAGATTCCCGGCGATGGCGGTGAAGTTGAATGGGGTGATGGCCAGAACGAAGCCCTCGAGAGGACGGTGGTCTAGGCGGTTCCATACACCGGGCCCGCTGAGAGGTTGCTCTTCGAGGATCTGCCGCGCGAAGGCCACGTTGAACCGCCAAAAGTCAGCCATTTCACACACGGAGTCGATCTCAGCCTGATACGCGGTCTTGCTCTGCCCGAGCATCGTGGCCGCGTTGAGCGTGGCCCGCCATGGCCCGGAAAGCAGGTCGGCCGCCTTGAGGAAGATTGCCGCACGGTCGTCAAAGGACATGCGCTGCCAAGAACCCGCGGCGGCTGCCGCAGCATCGATTGCCTGCCGCACGTCGTCAGCGGTCGCGTTGGCGAAGGTGCCCAGCTTTGCCTGTCGCCGGTGGGGCTGAACGACCTCGATCGGCTCGCCACCGCCCAGCCGGCGCTCGCCGCCGACTGCCATGGTAAGCTCCACCTGGTCCGCGGTCATCTGCTTCAGCTGGGCCTCGAGCTCAGTCCGCTCAGAGCTGCCTGGAGCGTAATCCAGGACCGTTTCGTTGACTGGAGGCGGTACGTTCGTCACGGCGTCCATCGCGCTCCTCATCCCTTCGTTCGAAGCAAATTGCCTGCTCCCGCCCGGATTCAACGACCGACGGCGGCCCGTAGAAAGAACAGCAGGTTGGCCGGCCGCTCCGCCATGCGCCGCATGAGATACGGGTACCAGGCCGAGCCGAACGGGATGTATACCCCGACTCGATAACCTCGATCCGCCAGGTCGTGCTGCAGGTCCCGACGAATGCCGTACAGCAGCTGGATCTCGAAGTCGCGCTGGCCTAAACCAAGCCGGTTCGCCGCCTTGATCGCGAAGTCAATGCAGGCGTCGTCATGGGTTCCGAAGGCGGGGAGTTTGCCGTGTGTCAGCAGCCATTCGCTCAGGTGCTGGTACTCGGCGGTGATCTCCTTCTTGGCCCGCAGCGCCCGGTCGATCGGTTCCGCGTACGCGCCCTTGACGAGTCGGATTCTCGGCTGCAGATCCACCAACGATTCGAGGTCCTCGAACGTGCGGCGCAAGCAGGCCTGGATGGCCAGTCGGGTGTTGGGATGCGTGGGCGCCGAGTCCCGATACACCTCGATCGTTTCCCCGACAACATCGCTTTGCTCCATGTCTATCTCGACACCGACGCCGACGTTCCGGCCACGGTCCAGCACGGTGGCGAGGTTGGCCACGCAGGCCTCGCGGTCGATCAAGAGCCCTAGTTGAGTCAGCTTCAAGGACACGGTCGTGTCGATCCCACGATCGGCGATGGTTTCGACTGCCTGGAGATATTGCTGGGTCGCCTGACTGGCGCCGCTGAGGTCGGTGACAGCCTCGCCGAGCAGGTCAAGAATGCCCCGGATCCCTCGGCTGTTCAGCTGAACCGCTGCCGCGATGCCATCCTCGAGGGCGGGACCCGCGACGTAGCGGTGCACCACCTTCCCGACCAACGAGTTGGTGTTGGCGATGCCTTCCAGCCGGCTGTTCTCTCCCGCCCAGACCAGCAGCCGGTTTACCATTGGCCTCCTTGATCAGCGGTCGGTTGTGATCAAGACGCATGTGGTCGCCGATCTTCCGTCGACCAGCCCACACTGGTGACGCTATAGCACCCCGCTGGCCGGCCGCCACGGCGCTGCACCCAGTTTTTCCACCGCCACGACCTGGCTCTTGCCCTAGAGCAGGTCACTCCATCCCCGCCGAGGGTGTGCCGCAGCTGGTGATGCCCCTGGGAGCCGACCAGTCTTCCCCGACCCGAGCCATGCGCTGTTGAGCGACACCCCGTCTGATGCCTGAAGTTGCCACTGGAGGATCCCGGACGGAACTGTTTCGGTACAGAACTCATCGATTGTCACGGACGGGAGCGAAGGTACTTCGGATGGGCCCGAGGCCGGCGATCGTGACGGGGGCCTACACGAGTCGTTGCGAGTCAGACCGCCAGAGCCGGTTCACCGGGTGGCCAGTCGCCGAATCATCGGGACAGTTCGCGCGGCTGATCGCAAGCGTGAAGCGTAGGTCTCACGACCCAGTTGTTCGAAGCCCGCCGCCGGCCCAGTCGCCTCCGACAGATAACGCATGGCGTCGGGCACCTTGTCGACGACCGTCTCGAGCTCATTGATGCAGGCCATACGCATGGTGCCTTCGATAAGCTGCTTCAGTCGTGCTTCCAAGGCGTCCGGGCTCGCCGTCTGGCAGTAGCGCTTCGAGAAATGCGCGGTGTTGCGGGGCTTCACTACCACTTGGGCCCGGTCCGAGTTGAGCAACAAGTGATCGTGGGCCGAGATCGGCCAGAACTGTTTGCGATTGCGGAAGCGGTAGCCGGCATTAGCGAAGAATGCGGGCTTGAACTCCTCGAACAGCTCCTCCATCGCCGGCCGCAGCAGCGGATAGATCAGATGGTCGGTCGAAAAGAAACGCTCCGGGGTGTAGCCCAGCATTTCGGCGCCCAGCAGCTTGTTGCCGCCGTGGAAGCTGTTCCCTTTATCGGGCCGCTCTGTCCAGTTGCTCCAGCGGCCGCGCAGCTTGACTTTGCCTTCGTGTGAAAAAAAGTCCGTGGGCTCGGCCGGGCCGACCAACATCATGTCGTCGTTGAAGTACACGAAGCGATCGGCCAGACCCTCAATGCGCCACAGCATGGTTTCGATGGCCAGCGAGTTGAAAGTCGGCAGCAACTGCTCATAGCCGCGGAAGATCTCGCGATGATCGACAATGCGGATGTTATCCAGCTCGGCCCGCCGGCGATCGATCGCGGCCGGAACCTGGCTGTCGGTCACCAGCCAGATCGTGCGGACCCACGGCGCGTAGTTACGGATCGAGCGCAGACAGAAGCGGATCTCGTCA
>DASUYM010000022.1:0-11469 GCA_036377435.1 Propionibacteriaceae bacterium | reverse complement strand
GGCAAGTCCAGCCGTGAAATCCGGCGGTGCCTCAAGCGCTACATCGCACGCGAGCTCTACCGCGCTCTCAACGCCAGCACTACGTTCGCCGCTCAAACACCGACAGCCTCGGCGGCTGCTTGACAAACATAGAAGCGTCAGATGGTCAGATGGTCACGCGGGCAATCACGTCGTCCGGTGAAGCACACTGGCAGCCTCCGGACGAACGCGAGGTGACGTGCTCCGATGATCACATGCGATTCGATCTCAAGACGAAGGCCTCGCCCGAGCACGTGCTCCGGGCGCTGACGGACTTCACCGACGCCCGGCTGCAGATTTGGAACCGCACACTCGACCCGAAGACATACGAGCTGCACGACAGCGGTGAGACCTAGGCCGTTGCGCGGGAAAGCAGTCCTCGATCGCCGTTCTGGGCTGTCGTTCGTTATGAATGGGTCCGACCCGGAGTCGGTCCGCTGGACAGTCCTGGAGAGTAGCTATGGGGGAGGCGGAGAGGGCCTGGTCCAGATAGCACAGGGAGACGATGGGGCAGCCGCGTGCACGCAGAGTGGGGCTACACCGGGCCCGCCTGATGCAGCGGCCGATGATATTCCTGATCCAGCACGGGCCGGTGGGCCGATTGATCAAGCGAATGTGGGCCTCTGCTCTCGACCGGTATGCGGAAAGCATTCGCCGATAGGTCTTGCCGATCCTCTGGAGCCTCCTGTGGTCAAGGCGAGGGCGGGGATCAGCATCAGGTTGGGGACGACGCCGAGCAGGAGGGCCGTGCTTGTCGTTCTGCTTGACAACGGGGCTGTGCACCACCACGCCTACCTGGACGATCTAGGACGGTTAATGACCGGAAAGTGACGGGTGGCGTGCCTACCGGACTCACCTGATAAGGCAGAGGTCAGTGGTTCAAGTCCACTTAGGCCCACCTTCGAAAGTCTTGTTTGACTAGGTGTGATACCTGCTCCGGAGCATTCTGTCTGATCTCGTAAATCATCGGATCGGTTCCGGGGACTCTTTGGGGACTCACCAGATCGCTCAGCAACTTGCTTTTGGGTCGGCCGAGAGCCAGGGCAATAACCAACATCAGCCACATCAGCAGCAGGGCAATGGCGACGCCCATGAGAGCGTCCGCCCACAGGTGGCCCGGTCATCGGTGGTCTTCCACCACTTGAGGTCCAATCGCCCATAGCCCGACCCCGGCTTTACGACGACGTCAACGCGGACGCCTGGAAGCTGCCTCAGCTCCTCGGCGATACCGGCGACCCTGAGCAGTGGAGTTCCTCTGTCCGGATCCAAATTGAACAACACATCGATGTCGCTAGCAGCAGTCAAGCCGCCTCGCGCGACCAATGCGGGTCCTCGCAGCTGGGTCAGCTCCCAAAATTCACGTCATGCTTTCATGTTTTCTTGACACGTATACGTGACTTGGATTATCGTCGTCGTGACATGAGTACGACCCGCCCCTACGAGAGCCCGCTGCGTGCTGAGCAGCTGGAGCACACGCGCCTTCGGATACTGGAGGCGATGGCAGATGTGCTCGCAGACGAGGAGGTCGAGGAGGTCACAGTTCCACTGGTTGCGATGCGCGCGCGTGTGTCGGTGCGCACCGTCTACCGACACTTCCCGACCAAAGAGGCGCTCTTCGACGCGTTCGGTGGGTGGGGCGCGGAGCACCTGCGGCTGACCCTCATGTCCTACCCGGAGACGCTCGACGAGCTCCGCGAGATGGCGCCAGCGCAGTATCGCGGGTACGAGGATAACGCGCCGCTGATGCGCGCGCTGCTATCGAAGCGGGGACAAGAGATACGGGCCCGCACGCGGCGTCAGCGGCTGAGAACGTTTGAGAAGGCGATGCGGGAGGTGACGGCCACGCTCGGCCCGGCCGAGCGTCAGCGCGCTCTAGCCGTCGTTTATCTGCTCGTGAGCGCCCCGGCCTGGCAGGCGATGCGGGATCAGTGGGGGCTTGAGGGCGAGGAGTCGGGCAAGGCTGCCGCCTGGGCGGTACGCGTCCTGACAGACGAGCTTCGCCGTAATCCGGCGAGCATGAAGGAGGTTGATGACGATGGCCATCGTCGCTGAGCGGACGTTCGTCCCACCCGGACCCGGTTCGTGGTTTCTCGACTCGACTCACTGGACGCGGCCGGTGACATGCTTCTCCGCGGAGATCTTCCCCGAGGCGTTCAAGCGCGGCTTCGGCGAGAGCCTCCGTCGCTACGGATCGTTACTGGGATACCTGGAGGCCGGCTTCGTCAATGGCTTCACCTACCTCTGCGCCCGTCCCGTGGGTGTGCCGAGGGATGCGGTTGGCCATCCCCCGAAGGAGGTGTGGGAGGAGCTCGCGCGCACTCACTCCGAGATCCGGCGGCGGCTCGCGACAAGCCCGACTGTGTTCGAGCGCAAGCTGTGGCGCGAAGACCTGCAGCGCTGGGACCTTGAGGTGAAGCCCGCGGCGATCCGAGCCCACCTGGCGCTGCTCAAGATCGATCCCGACACGCTCGATACGACTGGAGTCCTGGAGTACCTCGATCGGTGCCGCGAGAACCAAATCCAGGGGGCGTATATCCACCACCTCTTCAACATGCCCGCGCTGCTGCCGGTCGGCGACTTTCTCGTACGCGCACAAGAGTGGACCGGCCGCCCGCCGGCCCAGCTACTCGGGCTGCTCCAAGGAGCGAATCCGGACCCGCTCGGCGCCGATCAGGAGCTCGAGCAACTCATCGACGCTCTTCAGCATGAGGCTGCGGCGCAGAAGGTGCTCACCTCCACGAGAGAGCCGGGCGAGGTGGTTGCCGCGCTTCGCTCGTTCCCAGACGAGGTGGGGGTACTCGCTTCCGCCTACTTCGACCGAGTCGCTTACCGGCCGGTCAACGGCGAGGATGTAGGCGAGCCGTCCGTGCAGGAGCTTCCTGAGCTCATCGTCGGAGCAATCCGAGCGGCGCTGGAGCGCGTCGACACATCCCCTACGAACGACCTCGAGCACAGGACCTCTGAGGTGCGCGATGCGGTACCCGCCCGGCACCGCGTCGCCTTCGACGAGCTGCTCGCAGAAGCTCGGGCGACCTACCGGCTCCGCGACGAGCGGGGCACCTACGCCGACCTCTGGGCGATCGGGATCATGCGGCGTGCAATCTTGTCGGCCGGCCGCAGACTTACGGCGAGGGGGCGGCTCATGGATCCGGCCCATCTTGTCGAGGCGAGCTACGCGGAGCTGCGAAGCCTGGTCGAGTCCCGAGACGGCCCCTCGGGCGACGAGCTGGCCGAGCGTGCGCGCTACCGGCTGGAAGCCAGATACGCCAATGCGCCGCCGTTTCTTGGCGGCGAGCCCGGCGACTCACTGCCTGCCGAGTGGCTCCCGCCCGCCGCGGCGAGGCTGGAACGCGCGATGGGAGTCGTGGTGCAGGCGATCTTCACCGCGCCGCAGCCACGCACGGAGGAACGGAAGGTGCGCGGCCTCGGCGTCAGCCGCGGCGCGTACGAGGGCACCGCTCGGGTAATCCACGGCACCGAGGAGTTCGGTCGGATCGAGCAGGGCGACGTCCTGGTTACGAACTCGACGACGACGGCCTTCAACATAGTGCTCCCGCTGCTTGGCGCGATCGTGACCGATCGGGGCGGTCTGCTCTCGCACGCGGCAATCGTCGCGCGCGAGTACGGATTACCGGCGGTCGTCGGCTGTACGGATGCCACCTCCGTACTTCCCGACGGGGCGAGAGTGATCGTCGACGGGACGGCGGGGCAGGCCGAGGTCGTCGCATGACCGAATCCGCCGCGCCGATCAGACACGTAACCCCAGATGTGCTGCCGTCCATTACTCCCGCGCAGGCGGCTGCCTTTCAGGACGCATGCGCGGCCGCCGCCGCCATCCATTCAGCGCGCGAGCTCGGCGTGATCGCGCGCCTCGCCGAGGCGCCGGCCGATCCTGCGGCCGTGGCCGCCGACTGCGGCCTGACCCTGCAGGGCGCCGCAGCGCTCCTCTCAGCGCTCGCCGGCCTCGACCTGCTTGAGCTCGGCGGCGACGGCCGCTTTCGGCCCGCGCATTCGGGCCTCCTCCAGCTTGTCGAGCTGTTGCGGCCATGGGCACGTCTCCAGCCCGTACTGCGTGGCCGGCCGCGGCCGGCAAACGCGGCGACGATCGCAGGGGCGGAGTCCCTCTATCCGAGTGTCGTCTCCCAGATCGGGGCCCTCTTCCGCCCAAGCGTCGAACAGGCAGCCGGGCTGCTCGCCCAGCCCGGACTCCGGGTGCTCGACATCGGCGCCGGTGCTGCTCCCTGGAGCCTCGCCATCGCCGCGCGCGAGCCCAGTTCCACTGTCACGGCCGTTGACCTGCCGGCGGTGATGAGGAGTACGCGCACCGCTGTTCGGCAAGCTGGATTAGAGGATCGGTACGAATTCGTCGAGGGAAGCGCTTTTGATGTCGACTGGGGCGAGCCGGCGACGTATGACCTCGCGCTCATCGCGAACATCTGCCACCTCTTTGGCGAGAATGCAAATCTCCAGCTGCTCAGACGTGTCGCGGATGCGCTGCGACCGGCGGGCAGGGTAGCGATCGTCGATATCGTGCCGAGCGAGCGTGGCGATGGGCCGCGGCGGGCGGTCCTCTACGCCCTCGGGCTCGTGCTGCGCACGAGCAGCGGCCGGATCTATCCGTATTCGACCTTCCGCCGCTGGCTCGAGCAAGGAGGCTTCGAGGCTCCCCGCCACCGCGATCTCCCCGGCCCGCTTCCGTTCACCCTGATAACCGCAATCCGACGATGAAGCCCTTGCCACTAACCGAGCAGCTAGACGAGTGCCTCTTCGGCGGAAAGGCGGCATCGCTAGCCGCTGCCACGCGAGCGGGCCTGCCCGTTCCCACGGGTGTCGCGCTCCCGTTCAGGTTCGTCGACGCGGTCGCTGCGGGCGACTCCGAGTCAAAGCATCAGCTAGCTGCGATCCTTCGCACACTCGGTGCCCCGCTCGTGGCACGCTCGTCCGCGGTCGGTGAGGACTCCGAGCAGGCAACCTTCGCGGGGCAGTACGTGACGCGGCTGAACCTGCATTCCGAGCCCGAGCTGATCGACGCCGTGCTCGCAATCTGGGACTCCGCGCACTCGCCTTCAGCGTTCGCATACCGCGAGCGCCTCCGGCTGGCCCGCGACCCGAAAATGGCCGTCGTCGTTCAGAAACTCATCGACGCAGATACCGCCGGCGTGCTCTTCAGCCGTAATCCCATCACTGGCTCAGTCGAGCTCGTGATCGAGGCGGCGTGGGGGCTCGGGGAGTCGGTCGTGGCGGGTCTCGTGACCCCCGATCGGTTCCGGTTGAACCGTGACGGTGCCGCCGTCGAGCGAATCGCGGGACTAAAGGACGTCGCCGTACGCATCGACCCGGGAGGCGGCACACGCGAAAGGGAGGTTCCCGACCGGCTAGCACGCATGCTTTGCCTCAACGACCGTCAGCTCGCCGCGCTGCACGCACTCACGCTGCGCTGCGACGAAGTCTTCGGCGGGAGCCACGACCTTGAGTGGGCGTTCGCTGGCGAGCGGCTCTACCTGCTGCAGCGGCGACCGCTTACAGCAATCCCCAATCCAGCTTTTGCTGCTGCCGATCGAGGAGCCACCCGTTAGCGGGCGAGTCGACTCGACATCAGGCCACGGCTCAGCCCTCAGGACTGGCCGATCTCTCTGTCCATGATCATCTGTTACTCAAGTCGGACCGACCAGTTGCGTCGCAGGGCGCTCTGAGTTCCGGCGGCTCGTGATCGTCAGCGTTGTTCAGCCCCCGAATCACGGGCGGCTCGCCGAGTCCATTTTCAGCAGGTTGGCGTATCGGTGGCTACGCGTGGCATGGCGTCTCCGGACTGTGGCGTGGTTGGGAGCAGGCCGTGGGCCAATGCGGCGAGCCCGAGTTCGAACTGTGCCTCATCGACAGCGTTGAGACGATCGATCGCCGCACCCGAGCCGTCCTCGGACAGGCCGCCATCGCGCGTCAGCGTGAAGGCCACGCTGTTGTGCACGGCCCACTCCGAGACCTCCCGAACGTCACAGCCGGCCTAGCGGGGGGCCGATATCACTGGAACGACCGTGCGTTGAGCGCCCACGCGGCTGCCGTCCGCGAGGCCCTGACGTTACCCCCTTGGGCGAAATTGTTTTGACCAGGCGTCATGTCAGATCTGGCGTATTTTGCTTGGGCGTGACTATTCACTGTGATTTCGATCCGACGACGATCTCACCGGACCTTGTCGACAGCACCACTCCGAGCACGCCGGAACCTCGGTCAGCCAGCGTCACCGGCAACCGGTGCCCATCCAACCAGGAGGAGAGCCGTTGCGGTTCGCCCGCGACGATCAGCCGTTTTATGCCCGTCGCAGCCGTTGGGTGCTCTACGTCGATGCGACCGGGGAGCCGACTTTCGACAGCCCACTCGACGAAGAAGGGCAACCAGGGCTCGGCCATCGCGCGCTCGACCCCCGCGATTTGCCAGCGGAGCAATTCCCCTGTCGCGGTGAACCGCGAACCCGATCCAACGTTCAGACCGAGCCTTCCCGCCACCGCGGCCAAGTCGTCGGTCCGGACGGCCCAGCCCAGCGGCTGGCCGGCGCGAGCGTTCGCGACCCATCGCCCGAAAGCACTCTGCGAAGCCTCAGCTGGGTCGACGACAGCAACCAACTCCAGGTAGCTGTCGCCGAGCGGGACGATTCGGTTCGCGGTACCCCAGTCAGTGTGACGGCCGCCCTCGACCGACACCAGACCGTACCGCCGCTCGAATCCCGTCACCGCCTTGGACAGATCCGCAAGCGGAATCAACACGTGGTCGAGTTCCATGGACAAAGCCTAAGAACAGAGCCGCAAATGGCCAGATTGGCTCGGCGAATCTTTGGGAACTCACCAGATTTCCACTTGGTCGTATGTAAAGGGTGTTTTAAATCAATGCTGGCCGGATTGAGTCGATCTCGTATGCGGCACCATGCACGGCCATTCCTCCTGCGTCTGGAAGTCGGCCAGCGCCGTCCCAAAGTGTTCGCTCATTGGAAGCGAGGAGAGAAAGGTACTGCTACTGTCTGGGGCCACATCGTGGAGCTACCGGCTTGGGGGTAATTGTGAGGCGCTTTTTCAGCACAGCAGTTTTGGGGCTTGCGGCGATGGCCCTCTCGGTCACGCCGGCCGTGGCTGCGCCGCCGAAGTCGGTGCCCAGCGTTCCAGGAGGGATACCGCTGAAAGGTTGTGGGTTTGACGTGCAAGCCGAACGCAGCGGCAAGGTCAAGTATCTCCGACAGTCCCGGCCCTTTGTCGAGCGTGATCTGCATGGGCTCATGCGCGTGTTCCCCAATGAGCGGGTTACCCTCACGAACCCTAGGACCCACGTAAGCGTAACTTATGTGCTTGCCGGTGTGCTTCGTATGACGCCGATGGCACCGCAGACTTGGACCGATCCCGAGTGGACCCTTCGCTTTAGTGGCCATAACCTCGTCCTGGGCCCGGGAATCGAGGGAATTCTGTACACGACGGGCACCCAAACTTTCGTTGTTGATCTGGACGGAACAACCACGCTCACGGAGTCGCACGGGAAGGTGCTGAACGTTTGCGACGTGCTGGCTCCGTAGGTTTCGCAGTCAAGCCCGTAGCGAGACGTGTGCCGGCCTGCAAATGATCTCCAAGTTCGTGCCGCGGTAAACCGGCCCGCGAAACGCGCATGCGGCCGGGACAACTCTGCCGGCCAACCCGTTTCCTTAGACGCAACGACGTACGGCAGAGCCATCCATCACGACGCGATGTATCTTCTCCCGACAATGGCGTGACGCCGCTGGCCGACCACAGAGCGCGGGCCGCATGTAGTTCTATGGTGATCATGAAAACGGCGACGGTCGCCCTAGCGCAGTTGGCACATCGAGAGGAGGCCGAGGCATGACGTACGCCGATCTTGAGACCCGCTACCGCGCATACCTTGACGCTCTGAACGAACGACGCCTCGATGATCTCGTGCACTACGTGCAGGACGAATTGTCGTACAACGGCGAGATGATGACGCGCCGTCAGTACCGGGACTTGATCGCCGCCGACATCACTGCGATCCCCGACCTGATCTTCGACGCACAGATGATCATCGCCAGTGGCGATCAAGTGGCATGCCGCCTGGTCTTCGACTGCACGCCGCAGCACGAATTCCTCGGCTTCTCACCAAACGGCGAACGACTCTGCTTCGCGGAGCACGTCTTCTATCACTTCCGCGAGGGCCGCATAGCAGCGGTATGGTCACTGATCGACCGTCCGGCCATCGAAGCGCAACTTCGCCCTGACCCAACACAATGACCTCGACCTATCTCGCTTGAGGCATTCGATAGCGGCGCCCACGGTGATGCTGCCCGTCGTGAGGACGTCCCGGCTTTGCACTCGGCTCCATCGATCGGTCCGCGGCATACCGACCATTCGCTCACACGGGTGACGTGGCCGCGCCACACTGAGCCCATGTCGCCACTAGATCCGTGGGCCACCTCGGCCCGAGCCACAGGCGTGGCCGGGCTCGCCAGCATTGTCCTGATTTTCGTGCCGATCATCGCGATGTCCACTTTGGGCGAGCCTGCGTTCGACGCGACCCGCGAGGAGGCGGCGGCCTTCTTCCGCAATACGGCAGAGTCCTCTTGGGCCGATGCGGCAGGGACCGTCGCCCTCCTGGGACTCGTGGCGCTGACGTGGTTCATGGTGGGGCTCTGCCTGCTTCTCCGTCGCGCGGAGGGCGAGCCGTCGTGGCGATCCACCCTGGCGCTCGTGTTCGGGGCACTGTTCGCGGCCTATCTCTTCACTGACGCGAGCTGGGAGGCCGCCGGCAACCGCGGCGCCGACCTTGACCCCGGTCTCGCCCACTTCGCCTTCGATATGGGGAACATCGGGTTCGCCAACGCCTGGGTCAGCATGGGCTGCTTCGCCGCGTTCGGCGGCTGGGCGGTTCTCACGTCGGGGGTCTTCCGGCGGTGGTTGGGCTGGCTGATGGTGGCCAGTGGCGTCGGGCTGGCACTGAGCCGGTTTGTCTGGACGACGAACGCCTGGCTGCTGCCCTACACACTCTTCTGGATCTGGGTCATCGCGGTGTGCATCCGACTCCTCAGAAAACCAGCATGATGATCCGAAGGTCTATCTTGGATGGCCGACCTGATCTTGCTCGAGTCTTTCGATAGCGGCGCCTACGGTGATGCTGCCCGCTGTAAGGATGTCGGCTCGGAGGCCACCGCGGTGAATCAGTTTGCGCAGCACCCCCCTATGCGTGAGTCGCTCCAAGTGGGCGCACGGTTCACAGAGCCGGCGCCCGACGCATTCGACATCGCCGACCCTGAAGCGCTGTCCGACAAGGGTGTTCAGGTCGATGCCGCGGGTGACGATGTTGCGTCGAGCCTCCGCGTACCCGAGGCGGTGGCCGTCGTTCAAGATGAGCTCGTCGAGCACCTCAGCCTCGATCAGCGTCAGGTCGTAGCCGCTCCCTCGCCCACGGCGAGGGGTGAAGGTGCCGACACGGTTGGCGTATCGGTCGCCGTCCAGCCCTCGGCCCGGGATCGCCCGAGCAGTCGCTATTTGCTGCATGGGCGCCTCGGCGCGGTCCGCGATCGCTACGGCCTCGACCCGACCGAGCTGCGCTGGCCTGGTCGAATCGGCGCTCCACGCAGGGTCGAAGGGGGCGACGACGTACCCCTCCTCTACGGGGAGATCGGCTGCCGCTCCCCCCAGCAGCATGGAATCCTGTGGGCTCAGAACGGCGCCGGACGGCGAGCCGAACATCAGCACAGCCGTCTGTTCCTTGGACTCGGTCGTCCCGGCGAGGATGGCTATCCAGTACCCGGGCCACTGAAACCTCGATGCGTTGGCGATCGGGACTAGGCCGACGCCTCGCCCCGCAAGCCACGTCCGCCATTGCGCGACCGCGGCACGGAGGCTCTCCTCCTGCTGTGGCACCTCGCCAAGTGGAATCTCCAAGACTGAGGACAAGCACGCCCGGAATGAATCTAGGAGCCGTGGCCCCGCCATGTCTGGAGAAAGTCCTACGTCGAGCATGCCCCACTCTGGCACGTGACCAAGTCTGGTGACACGCCGATCCACAGGTGGTTACAGTCCGCGGGTGAGCCGGTGGATGGACGACGCGGTGGAGAGCTACCTGACCGAATTGGCGAGGACGGAACACGGGAACCGGTTCTGGTCCAGATGGTGGCGCTGAATGCCGGCGGCTGTACGTGCTACCTGCTGCGCAGGGCAATCCTCACGCCTACCACCACCGCGCCGATGATGAGCAGGAGCCCCAAGAGCTGCAGGCCAGGCGAATCATCGGCCCCTCCGGCCACCACGCCGGCGACGCCGATAGCGATGGCAAGGATGGCAACGAAGTACTTCATGCGGGTGTCTCCAGAGGCTTCGGTACGTGGTCCGCCGTGCCGGTTCATTCCGCGACCCACTCGAGCAGGTCACCGGGTTGGCAGTCGAGCACCCGGCACATGGCATCCAGGGTGCTGAAACGAACAGCCTTGGCGCGACCGTTCTTCAGCACCGCCACGTTCGCCGGCGTGAGCCCAACACGCTCGGAGAATTCCCCGACGCTCATCTTGCGTTTGGCCAGCTCGACGTCGATGCGCACCACGATGGGCATCAGATAACTGCTTCCATGTCGGTCCGCAGTGTCGTGGCTTGCCGCAGCAGTGTGCGCATTACCAACATCAACAGCCCCAGCACTGTGACACCTACCGACATCAAGAACAGCAGGAGGGGTAGTCCGGGGTCGTCCGCGTTGAAGCCGACGTAGAACAGCACGCCGACGAGCACCACCCACGCGGCAGCGATTGCCCACACGATGGCGTTCACCCACACGAGGGAGGCGTCGGTAAAGATGCGGTCGTTCTTGACCAAGGTGAGCAGCTGCCAGGTGGAGATGATCACCACCTGAATACACAGCACCCAGAACACCGTCACGACAGTCGCCGGCCACCTCAGGTAGGCATGCTCCGGGTCCTCTTGGGCCATGTACGCGAACTGGCCGGGCAGCGACATGGTCTGGAACACGACGAGGACCCCGAACAGCATCACGAGGAGGACTCTGAGAGGTAGTACGACTCGATGCGCTTCGAGCATGCATCGAATATCGCTCACATTATATCGACTGTCAATAGGTCATCGCAAAAGCAACCGGCTGGCGGGCCAAACAGCTGGCAGCGTATCGAGCATCAACCTTTCATTTTGAAAATCAGCTCTTGGCACCTGACTTCCGAGGAATCGATGCGGTCGGAGCGTGAAGGAGCAGCGCTGGCCGTGGTTGCTGACAGAGGCCTTGATGCTGGCTTCGGCCGTCGCCGCCGCCTGGTCGCCTATCTGTACTGGCTGTGCCGGGGGAGCATGTATCGATGATCCGACGCGGCGATACGAGAGGACTGCGTCGTCGGCGAGCAAGAATGTGGATCTACGCAGTCCTTAAGCATTGCCTACCTACGGCCAAAACCTTCACCCCACTTTGCGGTTAGCAACGGCCTCG
>DASUYM010000021.1:0-55851 GCA_036377435.1 Propionibacteriaceae bacterium | reverse complement strand
GCCTGGACAACATGGCTGGGTGGCACCAGCTGGACAGTTACGTCGCCAGCGCAGAGCGCGGCCATGTTGCCGCGCCCGGAACCGCGTCCGGTTGAGGACGCCAGCCCAGGCTCGGCGGTCAGAGGCGAAGCCTCACTGGTGCCCTGCGTCAGGAATCCGGCACATATCTCCGCCGCCCAGGCGGCGCCTCGCTGCGTTCTCCTCGGTCGACATACGACCCGGTATCCCTCCCCCGTCGGCCTTGCGATGAATCCAGCTGGACGTCGGACCTGTGCACCGGATTCCTGGCGCAGGGCACTAGCTGCGCGCGGCGAACTCGCGGAAGCGCTGGGCCGCGTCGCGGGATATTGCTCTGCCGTGGCCGAATGCGGCCGCCTCAAACCTGAGGGCCGCGAGCCGCGAGATGCTCGCCGACTCGGCCGCGCGGTCCTCGGTGACTATCCGCGGCGACCGGCGGATCCGCCCCTTGCGCCCACCGTTGGCCACGTCGCCCGCGAACAGCACGCCGCCGCTCCGGTCGAGGAGAAACGAGGCATGTCCCGAGGTGTGACCTGGGGTGTGGAAGGCGGTGAAACCCGGCACCGATATGGGGCCGTCTACGGTCAGCATCTCGTCCACCGGAACAGGCTCCGGCGCTGGCATGATGGCCGCCACGACGCGCATGAAGGGCCTCGTCGGTTGGGGTTCCAGGCCGGAAATCACCGGTGCGTCGATCGCATGGGCCACGATTCGAGCGCGGGTCCGGCGACGCAGCTCGGCCACGCTGCCGACGTGGTCGGGATGCCAAGGCGTCAGCAGGATCGTGTGCACCTCGCCGATTCGGCGCTGGGCGTCCTCGATGGCGCTCTCGACCTTGTCGGCCCGTCCGGGAATCCCGGTGTCGACCAGGACTACGCCGTCGTCGACGACAACGGCAAAAGCATTGACGTATCCGATGGGGATCTCGATGACACCGTCGACCACTTCACGCATGCCGTCATTTTGTCGTCCGGCGCCAGGATACGCACTGTCCCGATCAGAGGGTCGGCTCAGACTGGCGATCGAGCACCCAACTCTTCGCGGACCAGCGGAGCGACCTCGGTTCCGAAGAGCTCGATCGAGTGCATGGTTCTTGCATGATCAACATGGGCGACGTGTAGCTCGAAACGATCAATGCGCATCAGCTCGTGCAGCCGGATGATCTTGTCGGCGACGGTTTCCGGCCGGCCGAAGAACAGTGCGCCTTCGGGCCTGATCAGTTCCTCGACAGCCTCATCAGACATCGGTGGCCAGCCTCGCTCCCGGCCGATCTTGGCGAAGGTCTGGCGGTAAGCCGGCAGGAACTCCGCCCGTGCCGCGCGTTCGTCGGTGAAGACATAGCCGTGGCTGTGTACCGCAAGCGGTGTGCCGGGGTCATGTTCGGAGTACTCAAGGGCCTTGTGGTAGAGCTCGACCAGCGGCGTAAAGGCCGCGAGTCGGCCACCGATGATCGCAAGTGCCATCGGCAGGCCGAGGGTGCCGGCCCGGACGACCGAATTCGGCGTGCCGCCTACAGCGATCCAGATGGGTAGCGGGTGGTCTTCCTGCCGGGGATAGATCGTGGCGTTGTCCAGTGGCGGACGGAATTTTCCTTGCCAGGTAACTGGCTGGCTGTCGCGCAGGGCCAGCAGCAGATCAAGCTTCTCGGCGAAGAGCTCGTCGTAGTCGGACAGGGAGTAGCCGAACAAGGGGAAGGACTCGGTGAACGAGCCTCGGCCTACCATCAGCTCAGCGCGTCCATTCGACAGCAGGTCGAGGGTGACGAAGTTCTGGAACACGCGTACCGGATCGGCCGAGCTGAGCACGATGACGGCACTGGAAAGCTTGATCGTTGTTGTGCATCCGGCGATGGTCGCAAGAACGATTTCGGGGGCTGACGCTGCCATGTCCGGACGGTGGTGCTCGCCTATCGCGTAAACCTCGAGGCCGAGCTCGTCGGCAAGTTTGGCCTCCTCGACGACGTGCCGCAGCCGCTCCCCCGGCGACACGCTTGGATCGGTGATCTCAGCAAATGTGGTCAGTCCAAGCTCCATGGCTGTGTGACACCTTCCGAGGGGACTCCGTGTCCCCACACTAAGCGGGTGGATCCTGGGTCGGCATGCCGCACCCAGCCTCAACATCAAGGGAAAGTGGCTGGCCGACGCTCAGCTGCGAGCGTCGGAAATCGCTCGTCCGCGGCACGGAGGAGGAGTGAGCGGCGGCGGATTCAAAGCGCGCCCAGGATCGCGCGCCGCTGTCCTGGACGGGCGAGCGAGCGGACACGCTTGTCGTCCGCGGTGAGCGAGGAAGGCAGCGGCTTCAGGCGCGATCCTCGCCAGCGGAGCGAGCAACTAAACCCTGCGCGAGCAGCTCAAACAAGAATGACCTGGTGAGCTCCGCTCGGATCTCCTCAACCGCTGATGTCGTCGTCATCGGCGGTGGCCTGATCGGCACCTCAATCGGTTGGCGACTCCGGCAGGCTGGCCTCGATGTTCCCATGGTCGTCGGAGAGCTGCTGCTGACTAGGCGGGCGTGCCGACAGTATGAGCCGCTGCTGGCGCCAATGATTCGCTCAGGCCTGCTGGTCGAGGGGGACTGGAGTTGCGATAACCGGCTGCTCTGGCGGGCGTTGATCGAGGCCGGACACAACCGGTCGTTCTGGATGCCGCCGGCATCGGGACCGCCTCCGAAGCGGCCCGAGCCATGGAGCTGGGTTGCGATGCTGTGCTTCTTGCCTCGGCGGCCACCCGGGCAGAGGATCCGGTCCGGATGGCCGAAGCGATGAAGTACGCCGTACAAGCGGGCCGGCTGGCTTGCTGCGCCGGCCGAATTCCGGTTCGCCGATACGCTGAGGCATCCTCGACTCATGCCGGACGAATCGACTAGGGGCACTAGCGGTTAATGCACGACGAATCGACAGGCCGCGGCGCGCCTAGGCCGTGGCAGTACGAGCCGACTTCTAAACTCGGGCCCGAGGCCAGCACGGCCACCTTCCCCACCGTGTATGGAGCAGACGTGACGATGACGACCGTTGGCGACCCATTGGTGGGTCGCATTTTGGACGGTCGCTACGAGATCACGCAGCGGCTGGCCCGCGGCGGGATGGCCACCGTTTACCGGGCTGTGGACACGCGCCTAACACGTACGGTCGCGGTCAAGATGATGCATGTCGGGCTCGGTGATGACGCCGAGTTCGCGCGCAAGTTCGATCGCGAGGCGCGCGCGGCCGCCAAACTGTCCCACCCGAATGTGGTCTCGGTTTTTGATCAAGGTCAAGACGTCGAGGGCCCCAACAGTCGTCCCTACATCGTGATGGAGTACGTCGAGGGTCAAACGCTACGCGACGTGCTGAATCGGGAGGCGCCGCTGCCACCGGCCAGGGCACTGGAGATCATCGAGCCGGTGCTTGCTGCCCTCGCCGCCGCCCACGACGCCGGGCTAATTCACCGCGACGTGAAGCCTGAGAATGTGTTGATCAGCGACCGCGGTCGGATCAAGGTCGCCGACTTCGGGCTGGCCAAGGCGGTGTCCTCGCAAAGCTCCACTGCCACCCAAGGCATGCTGATCGGAACCGTTTCCTACCTCCCACCCGAGCTCGTGGTCTCCGGTAGGGCCGACGCGCGATCAGACGTCTACAGCACCGGCGTGGTGCTGTTCGAGCTGCTGACCGGGCGCAAGCCGCACACCGGGGATACCCCCATCCAGATCGCGTATGCGCACGTGCACCGCGATGTGCCCCCGCCGTCAGTGGGCCCGACAGCAGGGGCGATTCCGCCATACGTTGATGCTCTCGTCACTCGCGCGACAGCCCGGGATGCCAACCTCCGGCAGCCTGGCGCAAAGGTCCTGCTGGCTCAGGTGCGCCGCGCTCGCATCGCGATCGAGCAGGGCCTGGCCGATGACCCTGAGCTCACCCTTGAGCTGCGCAACGCGCCGAGGCAGGGAACCGGAGAGCAGAGGCGGCGGGACCGCGCCGACTACGAGGTGACTCAGATGGTGCCGCCGCCGATCGCCGCTGCCCAGCCTCGGCCATCGAGTACGACCCGTACCGTGATTGACGCTCCTCCGCCTGCCGTTGCAAGGTCGGTGCACCAGCCGACTATGGAGCGTCTGGCCGCGAGCGAACGCGAGCGCCGTGCCCGAAAGCGTCGCCGCGGTTGGCTGGCTCTCTTGCTCGTGATCATGATCTCGGCATCCGCGGCCCTCGCGAGCTGGTACCTGATGGAAGGCAGGTTCACGACGGCGCCGGCCCTTGACTCGCTCAGCAGAACTGAAGCCCAACATGTGGCAGCGAAAGTGGGACTCGCAATCGACTTTTCTGAGGCGTACAGCGAGACGGTTCCCCCTGGCATGGTGATCTCCACCAAGCCTGGACCCGGCACCAAGATCTTGCGGGGCGGGAAGATCGAGGCAGCTCTGTCGAAGGGTCCCGAGAGGTATCCGATGCCCGTGGTCGTCGGCCTATCCCGGTCGGCGGCCGAGGCGGCAATCACGAAGGCGAAGCTGGCTGTGGGGAAGGTCTCCGACGGTTTCAGCGAGCAGGTTGCGGTCGGCACCGTACTCAGTGCGTCGAAGGAGCCGGGCGCCAGCCTCAAGAAGGGCACCCCCATCAACCTCGTGGTTTCGACCGGACCGAAGCCCATCGTGATCACCAACTATCAAGGCACCCCGTACGATGCAGCGGCTGCCGCTCTGACCAGTGCGGGCTTCCGCGTTGTGGAGCGAAGCGCCTATTCCAACAAGGTCGCCAAAGACTTGGTACTTCGTCAAGATCCGAAGTCTGGTCGCGGCGCAAACGGTGAGACCGTCACCCTCACCAGATCATTGGGATCGCTCCAGATCACCGTGCCCAATGTTCAGCGGATGGCCCTACCCGCGGCCCGGAAGGTGATGCGTGAGGCCGGCTTCAAGACCCAAGTGCAGCGTGTTGGCATCAACCGCCCTGGAGTCGACTTCGTGGTCTATACCAACCCAGACGCGCGTACCCCGGCGGCCAAGGGCTCAACGATCACCCTCTACGTCGTTTGACACTCAGCCAGCCCGCCTCTAGTTGACGCGAGCCGTCTTGGGATGGCTCGCGTGGCGTCCCATGCCACTTTGGGCACTCGTTAGCCGTCTTCAGGCGGCAAATGCCGTCTGCGACAACGCGGTACACGCCGCATGCTTGAGAACTCGAGTCGATAGAGGATGGCCAGCATCACGACATCTGCTCCCGGTGGCGGATACCGACATGACGTGCTTAGTAATCGCGCAGAATGTGGTGTGCCGACTCGGCGTCGAGCGCCCGTCCGTAAAGCGTCGCCAGGAGGGTAACTTTCCGACGGTTAGCGCGACCTTGGTCACCAGACCAGTGTCGCGCGAGCGTGATTTAGGCTGGGTCGGTGCTTGTTGCCAGGTCCCACACGCGGGTGGCCTTCCTGGCGCTGCTGGTGATGGCCGCCGCCTGGGGGTCGACGTTCATTCTGATCAAGGACGTCGTGAGCCGGATCCCGGTAGTCGACCTGCTTGCGGTCCGGTTCGCCATTGCAAGCCTGGCGCTTGGCATCATCGTCGGGCCGCGAATCAAGATCTCGCGCGATGTGTTGACCAAGGGCGCTCTGCTCGGCCTGCTCTACGGATCAGCACAGATCCTGCAGACGGCCGGCCTCGCCCACACCGCGGCCAGTGTGTCAGGCTTCGTCACTGGCCTGTACGTCGTCGCCACACCACTGATTGCAGCTGTGATCCTGCGTCGTCGGATCGCCGGCGTGACCTGGTTGGCTGTCCTTCTGGCCATGACTGGGCTCGCCATCTTGTCGCTGCGCGGGTTTACGCTCGGCTACGGTGAGCTGCTCACCGTCATAGCGGCGTTGCTCTACGCGCGTCACATCGTGGCTTTGGGACACATCAGCACGCCTCAGACCGCGATGAGCCTCAGCCTCGTGCAACTGATCGTGATCACGCTCGTGTGTGCTGCAGCCGCCTGGTGGCCCACGGCAGGATCGGGTGGTACCGGCATTCAGCTACCAGAAACGGGCCACGACTGGCTCGTCGTGCTCTATCTCGCGCTCATCGCAGGCGCGCTGACGATGGTCCTGCAGACCTGGGCCCAGGCGCACATCGAGCCCTCTCGGGCTGCGGTGATCATGGCCATGGAGCCGGTCTGGGCAGCAGCTTTCGCGGTGGCCTTCGGCGGAGAGAGCATTACGGCACGGATGGTCATCGGCGGCTTGGCCATTGTGTCCGCGATGTACCTCGTCGAGCAGCCCGACAGACGCCTCCTCAAAACCAAGGAGTACGTCGGTTGAACAGCACCATCGTGATCATTCTGATCACGATCGCGCTGCTGGTGCTCGCTCTCATCGCCTTCTTGATCATCCGAAGGCGGCGTTATGTTCGCGCGCTGCGGGGACGCGGCTGGACCTTCGAGTCTCGACCTGCACTGGAGTCCGTTCTCGACCACCACGCACCGCCGTTCGGGCAGGGCTTCGTACGCGAGGTGGACGAGGCAATCTCGGGTGCCACAGCTGCGTCCCGTTCCGGGTGTTCGAGTACGCGAGTGCGTACCAGCGCGAAGCCTACGGAAGAGCTACAACGTCAGCGCTTCCACGGGGGCACCGGCTCCTTGAAGAAGAGTTTGCGGCCAAGCCGAAGTTGTTGCCCAGTGCCCTTGCACTTGGGGCAGACGTGGTGTGCGTAGTTGGCCACCCACCCTTTTATCTTTGGTTTGTTCTTGCAGTTAGAGCACTTCACCCACGGATTGAGCTTCAGCGAGGCCCAATAGAGGAAGAACAAGAACGCAACGATCCCAACAGCCACAATGTAGGACACAGTGTCACCCGTCCGTTGTTGTGAACGAGTTCTAATGGTGCCGCAGAATGCGGTGTCACGGGTAGCCCTGCCGGACACATGATCACACCGGCCGAGCTAGCGGCACACCGTCGAGGGCGGTGATGCTTATGGGAGTACGGCACTGGCCGGGTGACCGTACGCCATCCTGACGCCCTGTGGAGCCTGGCAGTCGAGTAACGATCCGGCCACGATGTTGCAGGCTCGACCTCGCCGCAGGCGCTGGTGTCATGCCAGCTCAGGCCATTTGCTGAATCTCAGGCATACGGTGGAAGGGAGGCGGGGGAGAATCTGCAGGTTCTTCCATACGAAAGATGGCACACGACTGAAGAACTCGTGATCGAAGTAAGCACATAATCCGATTAGCTGGGTATCGTGCTTGTCGACCGAGAAGCGCACCACATTGCCCTCGATCCGAGAGCCGGGCGACTGCGCCGCCATCAAGTACTCCATCGTGCGGATGACATCAGATTCTTGGCGTCGTCAGTGCGCACGGTGAAGCGGTCGTTGAACTTCTCGCTTTCAAACCGGATCTTCTTGCCACCCCAGCCGCCGCCCACAGAGATCAGCGGAAACGAGAAGGGCATCGTGATCGCGGTGAGGATCTCGGAGTGATTGTCGGTCACCGTGCGGGTCCGTGCGGCCCTCAGAGTCGGTGTACGTCTCAGTGCGTTGGGCTTCCAGCGGTGGATGAACGCCTCGATGGCCCGTCATTGGGCCGCGGATCACCTTTCTCGGCGCCGTGCCCGAAGCCCGCTGACGACAGACTGTATTTGGCGATCAGCGTGTCGTCGCGGTCGATCAAGAGCCAGTCGGGATGGCCATAGAACCTGAATGCGGGCGGCGGTGGCGGCGTCCTATACGGCGCTAAGCCAGTTGGGTCGATGGCCTGGGCGATGCCGCCCAGCAGCTCCAGATTGGTTTCAGCCAGTCGGGATTCTTGGGCGCACCGACCGCAACCAGATGCTCGCCGTCGAGGCTGAAGTCGACACGGTTCCCGGCTTGACCGAATGGGGGCTATTCACCTAGCCACTGCCGTCGATGTCGGCGCTCAAGCCTAAATTACGTGCAATTTGAGCGACTTCCCGCGCTGGGCGCCCGTGATCGGGCTCAGAGTTGAACCGCCAAGTCCTAACCAGGGTTAGGTCCTTCACGGTCGAGCATTGGCCTGTTGGCGGAGCAAGCCGTCGTCCAAAACCCGAGCGATCGGCACTCCAGGGCGATAGGCCAGGTGCAGATATGACGGCGCGTCGAGCACGGTGAGATCGGCGCGATTGCCGAGCACCAGACGGCCGATGTCGGTACGCCGCAGCGACTTGGCCGAGCCCGCCGTAGCGGCGAACAGCGCCTGAGCCGGGGTCAGGCCGAGCTCGCGCACTGCGAGGGAGATCACCCAAGGCATCGAGCTGGAGTAACAGGTCCCCGGATTGCAGTCGGTCGCCAACGCAAGCGAGACGCCCGCCGCGAGCAGCCGGGCAGCATCGGGATAGGGCGAGCGGGTGCAGAATTCAACTCCGGGAAGCAGTGTGACCACCGTGGTCTCCGCGGCGGAAGCCAGCGCGTCCACATCGGCGTCGCCAAGGTAAGTGCAGTGATCGACGCTGGCCGCGCCGAGCTCGACCGCCAACTGAACGCCAGGGCCTGGACCCAACTGGTTGGCGTGCACGCGCAGGCCGAGACCGGCCTCCGCTCCAGCTGTAAGGACCCTGCGGGCCTCCGCTGCGTCGAAGGCGTGCGGCGAGTTGGGCTCACAGAAGACGTCAATCCAGCGCGCATACGGGGCAGCCACTTGCAGCATCGGCCCAGTAACAAGATCGACATATCGCGCACGGTCATGGACATACTCGGCCGGTATCACGTGGGCACCCAGGAAGGTGGTTTCGGTGGTGAACTGGCGAGCAATCTGGAGTGCCCGGACTTCGTCGGCAACTGTCAACCCGTAGCCGCTCTTGATCTCTACCGTGGTGGTGCCGAGAGCTCGCATTTCGTCGATGCGCAACGCGAGGAGCCGGGTCAGCTCATCGTCGGTGGCGGCGCGAGTCGCCGCAACCGTAACGCCGATGCCCCCGCCGTCGTACGGCTGGCCGGTCATGCGAGCCGCGAACTCGGTGCTTCGGTCGCCGGCGAAGACCAGATGGCTGTGCGAATCCACGAAGCCAGGGATGATCACCCGTCCGCCGACGTCGATGCGGTTGTCGGCCGCCGGAACGGCGGCGGTCGAGCCGATCCAGGCGATCATGCCGTCCTCGACCACAAGGGCGGCGCTGGAATGGATGCCGAGCAGGTCAGCACCGGTCCCGTCGCAGGTGACAAGCTCGCCTATCCCGGCCACCGCAATACTGCTCATACCTCCCCTAGCTGATCAAGAGCCGCCGTGAGCAGCCCGGCTGGTGAACCAAGCCGATGCCGCCCGTCGCGGACGATCAGCTGGCCCGCGACGACGACCTGGTCGACGTCGGCCGCGGTCGCAGCGTAGGCGATCTGATCGGGACGGGCGCCCGTGGTCCGCACCGAGTCCGACCGAACCACCACGAAGTCCGCGAGAGCCCCATCGGCGATCCGACCACCCTCGGACCAGCCAAGACTGCGGTAGCCAGCGTCGCTGGCGATCATGATCAACTCCGCGGGCGTGAAGCGTCCTCGTTCGCCTGTGGCCAGCCGCTCGTGCAGCTCGACTCCACGCAATTCCTCGAACGGATCGATCACCGCCTGCTGGTCCGAGCCAAGGGTCAGCGAGCTGCCTGCGTCGGCCAACCGGCGGGCCGGGCCGATGCCGTCAGCAAGATCACGCTCAGTCGTCGGACACAAGCAGGCCGATGTCTGCGTACCACCCAGCGTCTTGATGTCGGTATCGGTGAGGTGCGTGGCATGCACCACGGTCGTACGGCGGCCGAGCAGGCCATGATCATCAAGCAATTCGGTCGGGGTACGACCGTAGAAGGCTTGGGTAGCTGCGTTTTCGGCTGGTTGCTCGCTGAGGTGGACGTGCAGGGAACGCTCCCCTACCGCCTCGCCGATCTTGCTGAGAGCATCAGCGGGCACCGCGCGAACCGAGTGCACGGCGGTGGCGTTGCGTACCTGATCACTATCGTTGAGAAGGCTGATCCGGGCCTGCCAGTGATCAACATCACCGTCGCTGAAGCGAGTCTGTACCGGATCCAGCCGAAGATGGCCGGTTGCGGCCAATCCGCCCGCCAGATAGCAGGCATCGAGCAGAGTCAGCCGGACGCCGGCCTCCGTAGCGGCCTGGATCAGCGCCTTACCCATGGCATTGGGATCGGCGTACGGGCGGCCGTGCTGATCATGATGCAGATAGTGGAACTCCCCCACGACTGTGTATCCGGCCTGCACCATCTCGGCGAACACGGCGCGGGCGAGAGAGAGGTAGGAATCAGGATCGAGGCGGGCAGCGAGGGCGTACATCTGTAGACGCCAGGTCCAGAAGCTGCCGCCCGCGGCGTGTGTTCGGCCACGGAGCCCTCGGTGGAAGGCGTGGCTGTGGCCGTCGGCGAGACCGGGGAGCGTCACGCCGCGCAAGATTTGCTGACTGGCGCCTGGTTCCACGCCGACCCGCACCTGCGCGAAGCGCCCGTCTTCCACCTCAAAGCCGACACCGGCTCGGCAACCATCAGGCAGCCACGCGTGCGCCGCCCAGTACGAGTTCACTGCTCCGCTCCGGCGAGGTCAGCCAGCACAGTCGCCAGAGCGTTAACACCAGCTATGCAGTCCTCGGGCTCGGCCCACTCGGCCGGCGAGTGAGACACTCCGCTCGGGTTACGGACAAAGATCATCACCGCCGGCACCCCCGCGTTCGCGAGAATCCCGGCATCATGCCCGGCACCAGTGCTCATCACTGGTACATCGTCGAGCAGGCTTGCCAGCCTGCTGACAAGGGCATCGTCGAATGGAGTCTGTGGGGTCCAGGACTCTTCGGTCACAACTGCACCCGAGCTGTGGACCTCCTCCTCGATCTGAGCCACGGTGGCGCGCAGCGCAGGTTCATCGGCTGCGCGGGCGTCGAGCCAGGCAGTGGCCGAACCAGCGATGGCGTTCACCCCACCAGGTTGGATGCTGATCTTGCCAATGGTCGCGAGGCTGCCATGCGCCTCGGCTGCAGCACGTGTGGCCAGTACGGCACGCGCACAGCCGATCACCGCATCCCGGCGATCGCTCAGTCTCGTGGTGCCGGCGTGGTTGGCCTCACCAGGAATCTTGATTCGCCACCGACCGTGCGCCCAGAGCCGGCTTCCGACCCCGACGGCACGATCAAGGTCGATCAGGCCTCTACCCTGCTCGACATGTAGCTCGACGAAGGCTCCGACGCGAGCAAGAGCCTCGGGATCGGGGCCCAGGTGCTCCGGGCGCCGCCCAACGGCGCGCATCGCCTCGGCCATGGTGACGCCATCCGCGTCACGAAGTGCCCGCGCTCGATCAGCGCTCAGTACGCCCGTGATCATCCGCGATCCGGCACAGGAAACCCCGAACCGGGCGCCCTCCTCGTCTACGAAGTTGACCACGGCGATCGGGCGGCGCGGCGCGTAACCGTTGGTTCTGAGCTGGTCGATAGCCAGCAGCCCACTGACCACGCCGAGCGGCCCGTCGAAGGCGCCGCCGTCCGGCACGCTGTCCAAGTGGGAGCCGGTGACGATTCCGCCGGTGGTCGATCGATCGGGGTCCCTCCACCAGGCCCACTGGTTGCCCGTCCGGTCCTCGATCAGATCCAGACCCCGGGCGGAGCATTCGCCGCTGAACCATTCACGCATGCTGAGATCCGCCTCAGTCCAGGCGAAGCGACGGTAGCCGCCGGTGGTCGGATCGCGGCCAATGTCCGCGATCGCCGACCACAGCTGCTCGAAGGTCCCTGCCTGGGTCATGATCATCGTCAGTCTCCTTGCTGCATGGGGATCCGGACGCCACGCTCACCCGCAACCTGCTCGGCCCGCTCATAGCCGGCGTCGACGTGCCGGACTACCCCCATGCCCGGATCGTTGGTCAGTACGCGTACCAATTTTTGCGCGGCCAGTTCGGAGCCATCGGCAAGCGAGACCTGGCCGGCGTGGATGGAACGGCCGATGCCTACCCCGCCGCCATGGTGGATGGACACCCAGGAGGCTCCCGATGCAACGTTGATCATGGCGTTCAACAGCGGCCAGTCGGCGATTGCATCCGAGCCGTCGAGCATCGCCTCGGTTTCCCGGTACGGGCTGGCGACCGAACCGCAGTCCAGATGATCACGGCCGATAACAATAGGCGCGCTGATCTTGCCTGAGGCGACCAGTTCGTTGAAGGCCAAGCCGGCCTTGTCGCGCTCTCCATAGCCGAGCCAGCAGATCCGGGCTGGCAGGCCTTGGAAGCTGATCTTGTCGCGAGCGCCACGCAGCCACTTCTGCAACCGGTCATTGTCGCTGAAGAGTCTCATCACCACCTGGTCGGTGACCTCGATGTCGTGCGGGTCACCAGACAGCGCCACCCAGCGGAACGGGCCCTTGCCCTCACAGAACAGTGGCCGGATGTAGGCCGGCACGAAGCCCGGGAACTCGAAGGCACGTTCGCAACCGCCCAGCCGCGCCTCATCGCGAATCGAGTTGCCGTAGTCGAAGACCTCAGCACCGGCATCCTGGAACTCCACCATCGCCTGAACGTGGCGGGCCATGCTGGCTCGTGCCCGATCGGTGAACTCCTCGGGTTTCTGCTCGGCGTAGGTTGCCCAGTCCTCGACGCTGATCCCCTCAGGTAGGTAGGACAGCGGGTCGTGGGCGCTGGTCTGGTCGGTAACGATGTCGATCGGCACGCCGCGCCGCAGCAGCTCCGGGACGACCTCGGCGCAGTTGCCGACGACACCAATCGAGGTGGCCCGTCGCTCAGCCTTGGCGGCAACCGCGCGTGACACAGCATGATCAAGATCATCGGCGATCTCGTCGAGATAGCGATGATCAACTCGGCGCTGCAGCCGGAATCGGTCGACATCGACGATCAGGCAGACACCCTCGTTCAAGGTCACGGCCAGCGGCTGAGCCCCGCCCATCCCTCCGCAACCGCCGGTGAGCGTCAAGGTACCGGCGAGCGTGCCGCCGAACCGTTTCTCCGCAACCGCTGCGAAGGTCTCGTACGTGCCCTGCACGATGCCCTGAGTGCCGATATAGATCCATGAGCCCGCCGTCATCTGGCCGTACATGGTGAGACCGAGCTTCTCCAACCGGCGGAATTCCGGCCAGGTGGCCCAATCCGGGACCAGGTTGGAGTTGGCCAAGATCACCCGTGGTGCCCACTCATGGGTCTGCATGACACCAACGGGGCGGCCGGACTGGACAAGCATGGTCTCGTCAGGCGCCAGAGTCGTCAGGGTACGGACCATGGCGTCGAACGAACGCCAGTCTCTGGCTGCCCGGCCGGTACCGCCGTACACGACAAGATCATCGGGTCGTTCGGCAACCTCGGCATCAAGATTGTTCATCAGCATGCGTAGCGGGGCCTCGGTGGCCCATGAGCGTGCGGTCAGCGTGGTGCCGCGGGCTGCGCGTACCGGTCGTGCGCCTTCCATGTGTGAAGTCTCCTTTGTTGGGAGCTGCTCGCGCCATGCCGACGCTCGCAGCTCGGCTGGTGGTTGATCAATTGAGAGTGCCGGTCACCGACTCGGCAGCCGCGACAACGGCCCCGGTGGTGATCAGCTCGACAGCGATGTCGATCTCTGGGGCGAGCCAGCGATCCGCGCCGGGGGCCTGCCCTCCGGCGGCGCGAACGGCCGCGATGACTGCGGCGGTAGCGGGAGCAGGTTGCAGTGGCAAGCGCAGCTCGATGCCGCGGGCGGCCGTCAGCATCTCGATGGCCAGGACCCGCGTCAGCCCATCGATGCCGCGGCGCAACTTGCGCGCTGCCGACCATCCCATCGAAACGTGGTCCTCTTGCATCGCCGAGCTGGGAATCGAGTCGACTGAGGCCGGCACCGCGAGCCGCTTGAGCTCGGAAACGATCGCAGCCTGGGTGTACTGGGCAATCATGTGGCCGGAGTCCACACCGGGGTCCGCCGCCAGAAAGGCATTCAGCCCGCCGCTCCGGGCCTTGTCAAGGAACCGGTCGGTACGTCGCTCGGAGATGCTGGCCAAGTCGGCCACCGCAATGGCGAGGAAGTCCAGCACATAACCCAGCGGCGCGCCATGGAAGTTGCCGTTGGACTCAACTCGGCCGTCGAGGGTGATCACCGGGTTGTCGATGGCCGACGCCAGCTCGATCCGGGCGACCCGCGCGGCATGATCAACTGTGTCGCGTACGGCGCCGGCGACTTGCGGCGCGCAACGCAGCGAGTATGCGTCCTGAACCCGAGTGCAGGCGTCGGTACGGTGGCTGTCCCTGATCTGGCTTCCGGCCATGATCTTGCGCAGATTGCCGGCTGAAGCGGCTTGGCCTGGGTGCGGCCGGAGGGCGTGCAGATCGTCGGCGAAGACGTCATCGGTGCCGAGCAGACCCTCCACGCTCATGGCCGCGGTGATATCAGCCACTCTGAGCAGCCGCCGGAAATCAATGATCGCGAGCACCAGCATGCCCAGCATTCCGTCGGTACCGTTGATCAAGGCCAACCCCTCCTTCTCGGCCAGCGTGACCGGGGCGACGCCAGCAGCGGCGAACGCATCGGAGGTCGACACGAGCGCGCCCGTTGCGTCTCTGACGATCCCCTCCCCCATCAGCGCCAAAGCGCAGTGGGCAAGCGGGGCGAGGTCGCCTGAGCAGCCGAGGCTGCCGTACTCGTAGACGACCGGCGTAAGTCCGGCGTTGAGCATGTCGACGTAGCACCGAAGTGTCTGTTCACGGATACCGGTGCGGCCGGTGGCGAGGGTGGAGATCCGCAGCAGCATGAGAGCCCGCACGACCTCTCGCTCGACTTCGGGTCCAGACCCGGCAGCGTGGGATCGGATCAGGCTGCGCTGCAGCCGGCCGCGGAGTTCGATCGGGATGTGCCGGGTTGCCAGCGCACCGAAGCCAGTGGACACCCCGTAGTGCGGCTCGGGATGATCAGCCAAGGCCTCGATGATCTCGCGTGACTTGCGCACCTCAGCCCAAGCGTCCTGGGCAATGACGATCTCGGCATCGTGCCGCGTCACCGCTTCCAGGTCTTCGAACGAAACTGGGCCGATGCCCACTGTGATGCTCCGCTGTTCCATGAATCCATTGCATCGACCTATCGGCCAGTCGGGCAGAGTCGTCCGGCAAACTATGTCCCAAATCTGAGACATGGAGGCGTGGTGTCAGCCGCACCGGCCGCTGATCACGTGCTGCGCATGCTCGCGCTGCTGTCGCACCATCCCGAGCCGGTGTCGGCCGGGCTCGTTGCGGCGACCCTCCGTCTACCGCGGTCCACCACGTACCGGTTGCTTTCCGTGCTCGTCGACCACGGCTTCGTCCACTACCTGCCCGAAGAGCGGCGGTACGGACTGAGTGTGGCGGCGTACGAGCTCGGCTCGGCGTACGCGCGTCAGGCGCCGCTGCAGCGGATCGCTCGGCCGATCGTCCGGCAGCTGGTCGACCGGATGAAGGAGAACGCCCATCTTGCAGTGCTGCACGGGCGAGACGTCCTGTACGTGATCGAGGAGCGAGCAGCGGGTCGCCCGATGCTCATTACCGATGTCGGGGTGCGGCTGCCGGCGGTGCTCACCGCCAGCGGGCTCGCCATGCTGGCGCGCCTGCCCGCCGCCCAGGTGCGCGCCCTCTTCCCGGACGCGGCAGCTTTCATTGAGACCGAACATGGGCCAGCCACGCTCAGCGCACTGCGGCGGCTGCTGAGCGATGTCCGCAACCGGGGGTACGCCACCGAAGAAGGGTCGGTGACCAGCGGTCTGTCGTCACTCGCTCAGGCAGTGCTTGATCATTCGGGTCACCCCACAGCCGCGGTCGCGGTCACCTATCTCGCCAAGGAGGTGGACCACCGAACCGAAGCTAGCTTGGTGGAGGCCGTAACCGGAGCCGCCTTTCAGTTGTCACGTCGTCTCGGGTTCCGGGAAACGCCTGAGCGACAGCCTCCCGTGTATGGCGCCAGCCGCTGACTGCGCCACTTCAGAATTCGTGCGTAGCGCCTCCGCGCAGGTTGACGACCCGCGTCGCAGTCATCTCGTTGAGCCTGTTGAAGGCAACAGTCCGGCCCCGGTCGCTGAGCAGTTCATCATGGATTGGGAAGCCTTCCAGTGCCCCGACGGCTCGCACGAAGTCGATGGTCTCCTTCATTGCCGCCCAGGGCCCGTACGCCGGGATAGCAAGGATGTCGATGCCGTCCGGAACCGTGTCGTAAGCATCGCCGGGATGGAAAAGAGTCGGTTCGCCCTCAGACCGCAGTACATAACCCACATTGCCGATCCGAGGAATGTCGCGATGGATGATGGCATGCTGCCCACCGACAGCAGTCACCAGCGCGTCGCCGATTGTCGCTTGGTTGTCCGGCGCCAGCCCGGCGGCATTCTCACCGAGCGACGGCAGATCGCCGGAGTTTATGAGATCCAGGATCGACGGCTCCACCAGAACCATTGCGGAGGGGTTTGTTGCCAGCAAGGCTGGCAGGTTTTGGGGATCGAGATGATCTGGATGTTGGTGCGTCACCAGCACCGCGTCAAGATCGGTCAGGCTATGCCACGCGTCGGAGAAGTTCCCCGGATCGATGAGAATCCGAGCGCCGTCGGTCTCTGCGAGGACAGCCGCATGCCCCAGGTGGGTGATCCGCATTGCACCACCGTAGGGCAGGCTGTCGCACATCCGCTGATTGGTGCTTGGTTACCGCAAAAGTTCACCCGAGCTGATGTCCCATGTCGATCGCTGAGCGCAACTGTGGGTGAAAGCAGCTCGGCTGGAGTGTACTTCTGAGGGAGACTGCTATCCACCACCGAGCAGCTTGCCGACGAGCTCGCCGGCCCACTGGCAGTCCTCGGCCGTGACATCAAGATGGGTAACTGCTCTGATCATGAATGGACCCAGAGCGGAGACCAGCACCCCGCGCTCAGCCGCAGCCGCAGCGATAGGCGCAGCGGAAATCGTGCCGGTGTCGATCACCACGACATTCGTCTCCACTGTGTCCGGCTCGACAGCGGTCGGGACGCAGGCGGCGACTGCTTCCGCGAAGCTGCGGGCTGCTGCGTGATCATCGGCTAGTCGCTGCATATGATGATCAAGGGCGTACAGGCAGGCGGCGGCGAGCACGCCAGCCTGACGCCAGCCGCCGCCAAGCCGCTTCCGGAGCACTCGGGCGCGGGCGATTTTGTCCGTCGTGCTCACCAGCACTGAGCCGACCGGAGCCCCGAGACCTTTGGAGAAGCAGACGCTGACCGTGTCGAAGAGCCGACCGTAGGCCTCGAGCGCCACCCCGGTTGCGATGTGTGCGTTCCACAGCCGGGCGCCGTCAAGGTGATAGCCGACGCCGTTCTCGCGGCACAGCTGACCCAACGCGGTCAGTTCGTCGAACGGCTGGATCGTGCCGCCTCCAAAGTTGTGGGTGTTCTCCACTGCCACCGCAGCCGTCGATACCAGATATGGGCCCGCCGACGGAGCGATGATCTTGGTCACCTCCTCCAGCTGCAACCGGCCCCGAGTGGAAGGGAAGGTGCGCATGGTGATTCCCTGGACTGCGGCATGAGCCCCCATCTCGGCACGAGCGATATGGGCCTGGACATCACAGACCACTTCCTGGCCCGGCTCGACCAGCAGCCGTACCCCGAGCATGTTGCACATCGAACCGCTCACACAGAACAGACCTGCCTCATGCCCGAGCAGCCGAGCTACGCGCTGCTCCAGCTCGTGCACTGTGGGGTCCTCGGCGTACACGTCATCTCCGACTGGCGCGGCCAGCATCGCCTCCCGCATCTGTTTGCTTGGCCTGGTCACGGTGTCAGAGCGCAGATCGATCACGGCAAGAGTCTGACGAACGCCACAACCTCCTCGGTTGCGGGGGCGACGCTTCTCCGTGCCCGGAGTCGCACGCGAGTCTGCAAGCGTCAATGGTCGGAGGGCGGACGATTTGCGGACGTCGTGTGACCACACCAGGGACGTGACCGCCGCGAGCGCCCGAGGTCCCGCGGCATCGTGCTGAGCTGAGGAGGAGCGAGCAGACACGCCTTTCGTCTGCGAGCGACGACGAAGTAGGCGGCATAGAGCGCGACCGTGCGCGAGCGGAGCCTAAAAAGTAAGGGGTATGTAGGCCTGGACCGGGTTCGACCTCTTGATGCCGCCGGTGGTCAGCCGCTCCGCGACCAGGAAGGCGAGCTCGAGCGACTGGTTGCGGTTCAAGCGCGGGTCGCACAGGGTCTCATACCTGCTCACGAGGTCTGCCTCGACCAAGTCGTCTCCGCCACCGACGCACTCGGTCACGTCATCGCCGGTGAGTTCGACGTGCACCCCACCCGGCCAGGTGCCGAGCTCCTCGTGAACGTCAAAGAAGCCGTTGAGCTCGGCCATCACGTCGGAGAATGCCCGAGTCTTGTATCCGTTGCGAGCCTCGAAGGTGTTGCCGTGCATCGGGTCGCAGACCCAGGCCACCTGCCGGCCGCTGGCCGTGACCTTGGCCACGATGTCCGGCAGCACATCTCGCACCTTCGCCGCACCCATGCGGGTGATGAAGGTGATCCGTCCCGGTTCATGATCAGGATCGAGACGATCGGCCAGCTCCAGCGCGTTGTCGGCGGTGCTTGTTGGACCGAGCTTCACCCCGAGCGGGTTGCGCACATGCCGAAGGAGCTCAACATGTGCACCATGAAGCTGCCGGGTGCGTTCACCAATCCACAAAAAGTGCCCGGAGGTCCCGTACGGCTGCCCCGTCCGGGAATCGATCCGTGTTAGCGCATGCTCGTACTCCAAGATCAGCGCCTCGTGGCTGGAGTAGAAGTCCACGGTGCGGAACACGTCGTCGTCAATCCCGCAGGCCACCATGAAGGCGAGTGCTCGATCGATTTCGTTCGCGAGGTTCTGGTACTGCACACCAGCTGCGGAGTTCTTGACGAAGTCGGCGTTCCAGCTGTGCACGCTACGGAGGTGGGCGAATCCGCCGGTGACAAATGCCCGTGTGAGGTTCAGGGTGGCTGACGAGGCATGGTAGACCTCAAGCAGCCGGTGGGGGTCCGGCGCGCGAGCCTCGGCTGTGAAATCGAAGCCGTTCACCGCATCGCCGCGATACGCCGGCAGCGTGACGCCTTCGCGGGTTTCCGTAGCTGAGCTGCGCGGCTTGGCGAACTGGCCCGCCATCCGGCCGACCTTCACGATCGGCACCTGGGCGGCGTAGGTCAGCACGACCGCCATAGAAAGCAGGGTCCGGAGCTTGCCCTGGATGTTCGCAGCCGTGACGTCAGCGAAGGTCTCGGCACAGTCACCTCCCTGCAGCATGAATGCCTCACCGGTCGCGACGCTGGCCATTTTGGCGCGCAGCTTGTCGCATTCAGCAGCAAACACGAGCGGGGGGAGCGTACGAAGCTTGCCGATGACCTCAGCAAGATCGTGGGGTGAGGAGTAGGCCGGCTGCTGCAGCGGATGCAGCGCATACAGTGCATTCAGCGCAGGGACCTGGCTCGTCAGAGACACGCAGACACTGTAGACGCTGGCGCTCACCGGGGCAGCTGAGTTACCGGCCGCTGGACGTTCACGCAGAATTGCACGCATGCATCGACGCAGCTTCGTTCTGGTCCCCGGCGCGGGCGGCAACGCCGGGTTGTGGCAGCTTGTGAAACCGCTCATTCAGGATGCCGGCTTCCACAGTGTGGCAGTCTCCTTGCCCAACTGGCCGGGCGCAACCTTCGCCGATCATGCCGACGCCATTGTCGCAGCCGCGGGCGCGCCCGACGAAGTCACCCTCGTCGCTCAGTCGATGGGCGCCTTCAGCACACCTTTGACGTGCGATCGGCTGCAGGTCTCCGAACTCGTGCTGCTCAACGCCATGGTTCCAGCACCCGGAGAGACGGCGGGCGAATGGTGGGGCAACACCGGCCAGGCTGACGCCATGCGGAATAACGACCTACGTGAGGGTCGCGATCCCGATGCAGGTTTCGATGCGCAGACCTATTTCCTTCATGACCTGTCGCCTGAAGTCCTTGCGCTGCTGATGTCGAATCGCGAGGAGGAGCCAGCGGACTCGCTGTTCCAGACGCGCTTTCCCCTGACCCACTGGCCGGACGTTCCGACCACCGTCCTAGCTGGCCGCGATGACCGGTTCTTCCCCTATGAGTTCCAACGTCAGGTAGCGAGAGAGCGCCTGGGGCTGGAGGTGGAGCAACTCCCGGGCGGTCATCTGCTTGCCCTCAGCCAACCCGAGACACTCGTGGCGCGCCTCCTGCATGGTCTCTAGTGTGTCGCGCCGACACACTAGGGATCTCCGAGCGAAGCAGTGGTCCTGCCGCGTGCGTATTCGATCATCCAACCACCCCGGAAGTGGCCGCATGACTCCCGGGACTGGAATCGCGGACATCGTGCTAGGTCTGAGGGGACACTTCGTCGACCTCTTGCGCCCTTGCCTCCCGCGCCGCCGCCTCCTTCGCCGCCGGCGCATACATGTCCACGTACTCCTGGCCGGACAGCTCCATGATCGCGTACATGATCTCGTCAGTGATCGAGCGCAGAATGAACCGGTCCTCGCTCATCCCCTCGTAGCGGGAGAAATTTAGTGGCCGTCCGAACTTCACTGTCGGACTGACGATCTTGGTAAGAATCTTTCCGGGCGGGGCGATGATGTCGGTGCCAATGATCGCCGCGGGAATCACCGGAGCCCCGGACAGCAGCGCGAGCCGAGCGACCCCGGTCCGTCCCTTGTAGAGGCGCCCGTCGTGACTGCGCGTTCCCTCCGGATAGATGCCGAACAACTCGCCGCGCTGCAGCACCTTCAGTCCGGCCCGGAGAGCGCCCTCACTTGCCCGTCCACCACTGCGATCGATAGGCACCTGGCCGGTGCCGGCGAAGAACCGCTTCTGCGCCCAGCCCTTGATGCCAGCCCGAGTGAAGTAGTCGGATTTAGCGACGAAAGTGATCCGGCGATCCAAGGCAATCGGCATGAACAACCAGTCGGCGAAGGAGAGGTGATTGCTGGCGACAATTGCTGGACCCTGGTCGGGAACGTTCTCGATGCCCTCCTGGACTGGCCGGAAGAGTCTGGTGATTGCCGGTCCGAGGAGCACGTTCTTCAACGCCCAATAGATGGCTCGGCCAGCACCAGAGCCGGATTCGACCGTGACGTTCCCGTGGCGGTCAACCGAAACCAGATCATCGCTCACCAGTTGGCGGCGATGCGTGCGCTGCCGGGACGCCTCGCCTCGGGTCTCTGAGATCGTTTCGCTCCCAGCTCGTGGCGAGTCTTCTCGCTGCTCGGTCACGCATTCACATCCGAAACCGGCGGGATCTTCAGCTGGGTGGATTGCATCGGGACGGGCGGCATACCACGGCCCGCTCCGGGACGATGACCCGCGCTGGCCGGCAGGCCTTTGCCCGCATCGAGGTCCGCCTTGGCCGAAGTGCCGTAGACATCTACGTAGTCCTGGCCGGATAGCTCCATGACCGCGTTCATGATTTCGTCTGTGATCCACCGCAAGACGTCCCGGTCCTTGCCGGCCTCGGCGTAAGCGCTGAAGTCCATCTGGTTGCCGATCCGGATCTTGGGGCGACGCATCGTCGGGATTTTGAAGAACCGAGACGGGACCAACTGAGTGTCGATCATGCCGACCGGTACCACGGGCACCCCCGCCTGCAGTACGAGCCGGGCCACGCCGGTCTTGCCCTTGTAGAGGCGGCCGTCTGGGGACCGCGTGCCTTCTGGGTAGATGCCGAGCAGTTCACCACTGCGGAGTACACCGAGCACGCCGTCCATGCTGCTGGTGCTGGCCCGGCCACCGGAGCGGTCCATGGGGAGCTGACCGACACTCTTCAGGAACCAGGTCAACACCTTTCCCCGAATGCCCCGGCCATGGAACAGCTCGATCTTGGCCGGAAAGGTAAGCCGCCGCTTGATCATGGAAGGCAGCAGGAACGTGTCACCTGCGGAGATGTGGTTGCTGACGAGAATTGCCGGACCCGACTCCGGGATGTTGCCCGCTCCGCTGATCGAGGGCCTGAAGAGCAACCGGCACAAAGGGGCAAATGCCACCCATTTGAAGACCCAGTACAGCAAACCGACCTCCGCCTGTCATCCCCATCGTAGGGCGGAACAAACCCTAGTGCGGTTTCGCGATGCCAGCAGGCGTGCCACCATTCGCTCGTGGCTTCCTCCTCACGGCCGACTCTCAGATCGATCACGGGGCGGCGGCGGCGGCGTGTCGGATCATCTGGGCCGGTCGCCGCCTCGGTACACCCAGATGCGCAACCGTACGCCGGCGGCAGCGGTGCCGCTGGAGTGCTGCTATGCCATGGCTTCTCGGGCTCGACGAAGTCCATGATTGGGTGGGCGCTGCACCTCGAGGCTGCAGGATTCCAGGTCCTGCTCCCGCGGCTGCCGGGCCACGGTACGACCTGGCAGGAGCTCAACAGGACGGCATGGACCGACTGGTACGCCTCCGTGGAAGAGGCCTTCGCGACGCTGCGAGCCCGATGCGAGCAGGTGTTCCTCGCTGGATTGTCGATGGGTGGTGCATTGTGCCTTCGGCTGGCCGAGCAGCATGGCTCCGGCGTCTCCGGCCTGACCCTGGTCAATCCGGTGATCAACATCAGCGATCCGCGGATGCGGGCGCTGCCGGTGTTGAGGCTGCTCCCCTCGCTCGGGGGGATCGCCAACGACATCGCCCAGCCTGGCCAGGATGAGTGGGGTTACGACCGGCTGCCACTGCGTGCATTGCATTCCCAGACCTTCCTTTGGGCTGACGTGCGACGAAATCTTCACCATGTCGACCAGCCGCTACTTGTCTATCGGGCGATCCATGATCATGTGGCTGACCCTTCCTCGGTCCGGTTGATCAAGGCCGGCGTCCGATCCAGTGATCAGACCTATATCGAGCTGCAGCGCAGCTACCATGTAGCAACCCTCGACTACGACGCGGACGATATCTTCGAAGGAAGTGTTGCGTTCTTCCGACGGCTCACGAAGGAGGCCGATGGCTCTGCCGAGTGAGGACGACCGGGATGCGATCGAGCGTGCCTTTGCCGAGCTGGTCGCGGGATATCACCTGACCGCCGACCCGCCCGATACCCTCACGAATGAGCCGCCCACCGAGCCCGTAACGTCCGAGCCCGTAACGTCAATGCCAGAAGCGGCAGGGGGTGCACCGAACTGGGCCACCGATCACCCGCTTTTTGGCTTGACCGAAACGCCGGCCGACGCTCAAGCCTCGTCCAGCGAGCCCCCCGAGGACCGCTACGTCCCAGAGCCGCTGCCGCCGCTGGGACGACCTGGTGTACCAGCCCTGCTTGGCTGGATCGGCATTGGATACGCGATCGTCATCGTGCTGGCGGCGACCTTCGGCTTGGGCTTCCCCGCCTGGACGGGCTGGATTGCCGTGGGGAGCTTCGTGGGCGGATTCGGGATCTTGATGACCCGGCTGCCTCGCGATCGACCGCCGGACGCCGGAGATGGAGCAGTGCTCTAGGATCGCGCGCCGCTGATCGGAGGACGAGGGAGGAGACACGCTCTTCTGTCTCCGACCAGGACGACGGCAGCGGCCCATCAGCGCGATCCGCGAAAGTCACGCACCTACGACTGGACCCGGCTCCGCAAGGACTCTCGACGCAGTCGTGCTTTGCTTACTCTCCGCTTGCGGCGGCGCGGCCAGAAGCCAAACTGCGCCGACTCGGGCGGCTCGATCATGGCGTGCCGCGCTAGATCGGCGGCACCAATCAGCCCGGCGTCGTTGCCGAAGCGGGCGAGCACCAGTCTGGCTTCCTCGCGAAAGCCTCGCCCTGTCAACGTCCGGCTGAACGCCCGCTGTGCAGGCAACAAGAGCAAATCGCCTGCCGCGCTCACTCCGCCACCGATGACAACCACCTCAGGATCCACGGCCGCGGCGATGTTGGCGATCCCCTGGCCAAGCCAGGTCCCGACATCAGTCAGCAGCTCGACCGAGGTGGGTTCGCCCTGGATGGCCGCAGCGGTGACGTCAGGCCCACTGATCTTGTCCGGATCGCCACCGACGATCTCGAGCAGCCCGTGAGCCGTCGGTGAATTAGTACGCGCGAGCGCCCTGGCGTCGCGGACCAGTGCGTTACCTGAGGCGTACTGCTCCCAACAGCCACGGTTTCCACACTCGCACCAGTGACCACCAGGCACTGAGATCATGTGTCCCCATTCCCCGGCCATCCCGTACGAGCCGCGGAAGAGCCTGCCACCGATCACCAGCCCGCCGCCGATGCCAGTGCCGAGCGTGATGCAGACCATCACCGACGAGCCGCGACCTGCGCCAAAGCGGTATTCCGCCCAAGCAGCAGCGTTCGCGTCGTTGTCTACGATCAGCGGTATGTCAATCCGCCCGGTGAGCCGCGCCTTGAGCGGCTCGGACCGCCAAGCCAGGTGGGGCGAGAACCGGACCACAGCTTGATCGCTGTCCACCCAGCCCGCCGCACCGATGCCCACTGCCTCGACCCGGTGCCGCTTACGTAACGCCTCGACGGCACGGAGGATCGCGTCCTCCACCGCTTGCGGGCTGTGTGACGGCGTCGGCTCCTGCCAACGATCGAGGATGCCACCCTCCTCATCAACAACCCCAGCAGCCACCTTCGTGCCGCCAATGTCGACGCCGATGCTCAGCAGCGGTGCAATCCTGGCCATGCTGCGACGCGTCGACGTCCCGAGGGTAGTCAGCCTTCCACCCTGTTCTTGAGGCCCTTGAGCGCGCTGTCGATGATCGTTTTCTCGGCCTTGCGCTTAAACATTCCGATCATGGGCATGTTGATATCAACCGCCAGCGTGTATGTCACCGTTGTTTTGGCGCCGTTGGCCTTGAGCACGTAGGAACCGTCCATCGCCTTGAGGAGATTTCCCTCGATGAGTTTCCAGCTGACGGCACGCGGCTTCCACTCGTACGCCAGGACGTAGCTGTCCTTCACCAGCGTGTGGTCGAGCACCATGCGGACCGTCTTGGCCCTGCCCGCGACAGAGGTCAGTACCTCGGCGCTCTTCATCGAGTCGACCCAATCCGGGTAGTGCTCGAAGTCGGCGATGACCGCCATGACGTCATCGGGCTTTGCCGCGATGTCGATACTGGCGCTGGTCTGATCCGCCACGAGCCATAGCGTACGCGCGGGCCAGGTCTGATTGCTCCCTCTGCTCACTACGGATCTGTCTCAGAGGTGCAGCGCTTCGCGCAGCCTCGCCCGAGCCGACTCGGTGCTGAACTGCGCGGCCACATAGCGGCGGCCGCGGGCGCCCATCTCCTCCGCGAGGCGAGGATTGTCCAGCAGCAGGCTTAGCCGGTCCGCCAACCGCCGATGATCATGTGATGGCACGACGAAGCCGGTATGGCCGTCCCTTACCGTCTCCGGCGCGCCGCCTGAGTCACCGACGATGATCGGCAATCCGCAGGCTGCTGCCTCAAGTGCCGCAAGGCCAAGCCCTTCCGGATTGAGGCCGGCCCATTGAGTGCGAACCGGCAGCGCGAAGACGCTAGCCTGCTGCAGCTGATGAATCACGTCGGCACGCGGTAGGGCGCCAATGATGCGTGCACAATCTGACAGCTCAAGATCATGGATGGTTCGTTGCAGCCGCGCCCGCAGCGGACCGTCCCCAACGATGATCAGCTCCCGCCCACCGCCACTCCTTGCAGCCCGGTCGATCACCGTCCGCCACGCGCGTAGCAGGGTGGCCACGCCCTTCTGGGGAATCAGTCGGGCGACCGCGATGCAGCGCGCGACGCTTTGCAGGCTGGCTCCCTCGAGCGGTCGGAAGCGCTCGATGTCGACCGGCGGGGCCAGCCGCAGCAATCGCCGGCGCGCTCTTGGGCTGAGAGCCCCGGCAATGCGGCGTTCGGTATAGCCGGAGATCGTTGTCAGGTGATCGCAGCTGTCGCCAATCCAGCGCAGCAGCCGGCGTGCCGCCGGCACCCGCGCCCACCAAGTTTCATGGCCATGAGTGAGACCGAGAATCCGGCGGGCACCGGCACGCCGCAATGACGGAGCAACCAAACCGAGGGGCGCCGCAGCGCCGAAGATCACCCGCGTCGCCCCGACAGCACGAAGCAGGGCAGTTGCGCGAGCTGCTACCCGTGGGGTCGGCAACAGCAGCGGCCCGTCTCGGACTACCGGAAAGGGCCGCTCGCGATCCGAGGCGGCGACCCCAGCCCCGCCTGAGGCGTACACCACAACGTCATAGTCCAGCAGTTCACAGACCTCGCTGACGAAGGACTCGATGCCACCGACCCGCGGCGGGAAGTCATTGGTGATGATCAAGGTCGACGGCATAGCTAGTACTGCGCCAAGCGGATCAGATATGCCCGCCAGCCGGCGGTCAGCGCGGCCTCGCTGAGCTGCAGGATGTCCCGGCTCGCCTCGTCCACGGAGCTTCCGCGGTCCAGCTCCGCATAGAACTGACCCAGCTGGGCTTGGGAGTACTGGTCGGCAATAAAGCGACATGCGAGCCAGGCTTCTGCGTAGGCGAGCTCGAGATTGCGGGCGCCGACCTGGAACCGCCGGTCAGATGGAAAGGAACGGGGTGCACCCTCGCTGCGTACGCGTGCGAGCACTTCATCGGCGGCCTCGCTTTGCTGTCCGGGATGGGTTTGCATCGAAACCCACTCGGCGAGGCCTTCTTCAGCCCAGGTCGGCGCAGGCGAATCCGGTGAGCGGGTCGCGACATGGACCATCTCGTGCTCCAGTACTGACTGCACCGCGCTCGAGGAGAGTTGTGCCGTCTTGGGGTTGACGACGATGCGGATCGCGTCACCCGCGACGGCGGCACGATGAGTCACGGCCGCAATCGAGGCGTAACTGCCCCCAGGCTTGCCCAGGACCGACGCAAAATCGCGTTCGGTTGCGGGCACTTCGACAACGACGTGGCGGTTCCAGGAGGTTCCTAGACCCTCCGGCAGTCCCTGACGTACGTTGCCGAGGGCGGCTCCTGCAAGCTTGACCCAACGATCGAGGGACTGACCTGAGCCGGCAAGCAGCGTAACCCCGTCCAGCTCGCGCGCGGTGAGGGGACCCAGCCACCAGCTCGGTTTCTGCTCACGGACGCTGCCGGATGGTTCATCGAAGGTGCCGGCGACCTTGACCTCCCCGGCGGCTTCAAGGAAAGTCAGCGAGACCACATGCTCAACCTCGGCGCTATCGCCGGCGAGGCGCCACGTGACCACCCCCTGCTGGACCCACGCGCCCGTCCCGAGGAGCCGCCGACGCGCATCGGAGAGCACGAACTCGGTTGGTTCCATGCGCATCTGAAGCCTCGTCAGTGGCAGTGTGCTCAGGTTGTCATAGAGCAGCCGGGCACGATCGGGAAAGGCGGGATCTTGATCACTGATCAGCCGATCGAAGCTGGCACGGTCGCCGGTACGAGCCGCTTTGAGCATGGCGTCAACGGTCGCTCGGACCAGGCCAAGTCGCGAGCTTTGAGGCGCCGCCGATCGTGTCGCGACCGGCGTAGGAGCTGGCGCGACGGCAGGAGCAGAGCAGCCGAGCAACATCAATATCAGCGCAGCTAAAGACAGCCGTCGCAGGGCACGGTTAGGGCGGGGACACGCTGACACAAAGGCAGGGTACGCGTGGCTGGAGCCGTGCGTGGCTCGGAACTCAGCCCGGGCGGCGGGCTCCGGCGTACGGCATGTAGGACATCTTGATGTACTCCACCGACTTGCCGGGCCGCGGGGCGTGGATGACCTGCCCATTGCCTGCGTACAGGCCCACGTGGTGGATGTCGCTGTAGAAGAACACCAGATCGCCAAGCTGAAGATCCGACTTCGCAACATGCCGGCCACGGTTGTACTGCTGCCCAGACGAGTGCGGCAGGCTAACCCCGACGGATCCCCAGGCTTTCATCGTCAGTCCCGAGCAGTCCCAGGAGCTCGGCCCTGCGCCATTGCGCACGTAAGGCTCGCCGAGCTGAGCTTTTGCGTACGCCAGCGCTTTGGCGCCGCGTCCGCTACCCGTGACTGGGCTACGTGAGGCTCCCCGCGACGCCTGGCGGCCCGCCGCGTTAGCCCGAGCCGTCGCTCTCTTCTCGGCATCAGAGATCTGCTGCCGCTGCGTCGCGGTGAGCTTGGCCAGTACCTTCTTCGCCTGGGCGATCTTCTTGTCCGAGGCGTCCGTCAGTGATTTGAGCTGCTTCTCCTTCTCGGCGAGAGCCGCGAGATCCGTCTCCGCTGCATGCTCGAGGGCTGCGAGATTCGCTTGAGCCTGCTGGTAGTCCTGAAGCGCCGAGTTCTGATTCTCACTGACCTTCTGCACTGTGGAGATCTGGCTGAGGAAGCGCTCGGTGTCGGGGGTTACGAAGAGCTGGGCGGCGGTATCGAGGCTTCGGTTCTGGAACTGGGCCAGTGCAACTTGGCCGACCTGAAGCTTCAGCTGTGCGACCTTGTCGATCTGTGCTTGCACATCAGCCTGCTTCAGCTTCAATTGGCCACGGCCCTGCTTGATTTGCTCCTTGACGCCGGCGTATTGCTGGTCGATCGCTGCCGCATCTGTCTCCAACTGCTCGATCAGTCTTCTTGCCTCTGGCGCCGTCAGCGGCGGGTCCGCCGCAGCCGGCAAGCTTGCCGGGAAGACGAACAACGCGGTCAATGCCACCGAGGTGAGCCCGAGCGCGGCGATGCGTACGCTTCGAAGGATCGATGCGGCGCGGCTTGCCCCAAATGCGCGTGACGTCACGCGCGCAGCGAAATTCACGATATTCCCCGAGTTCCCCGACTCCTGCGCGCAACTCCCTGCTGGTGCTGTGCTCAGGCCTCCCCAGGCCTGAATACAGCTCGAGAGCTGTCATGGACGTGCCTACTGAACGATGGATGAAGTGGTGTCATCTGTGTTCACCGGACAGTGAGTGACACCTTAGGTCACGATTAGGTCACTGGCAATCAGGATCGCCGATATTTGGTCAACAGGTCATTACGCGTAATCCCGCCAGTCCAGCGGCGCCTGGACGTCCCGAACCGGTCGGGCGCGAGGAATGAGCCTGAGCGGCGGCACTAATCCAGATCCGGCCAGCGCCTTCAGCGCCGCCTGCTCGTCTGGGTCGAGATCCACCACACCGCCGGAGGCACCGAGAAGCACGGTGACGACACAGTCGCTACAGGCGATCCCTCTGGCGACGCAGGTGTCGCAATCCACGTGCAGCATGTCCATACTCGTTCCTTCCGCAGCCGACCACGCTGTCGTACCGTCTCGCAGGGCACTGACACTTTCCTCGTGCCGAATCCTTCGCGCGAGGTCTACTCGCATGGACACCACGACTCGGTCCTGCGATCGCACCGCTGGCGGACTGCTGAGAACTCAGCGGCGTATCTGCTGCCGCGGCTGAACCCTGCTGACCGGCTGCTGGACGTCGGCATCGGCCCCGGGACCATCACCCTCGATCTGGCCCGACGGCTGTCCGAGGGCTGGGTGGTCGGCGTTGATTCCGCACCAGCCGCAGTAGCGGCGACGACGACCTTGGCCGCTAGCCGTAGCGTGAGAATCTCACGCTGTTGGTCGGGGACGTCTACCAGCTGGGGTTCCCCGACGCCTCCTTCGATGTCGTCCATGCCCATCAGCTGGTGCAACACCTCGCAGATCCGGTCGCAGCGCTTCGCGAGATGCGCCGGGTCTGCAGTCAGGGTGGCCTTGTGGCCGTACGCGATGCCGACTATGCGGCCATGACCTGGCACCCGCCGAGCGCGGCGTTAACTCGATGGCTGCAGCTGTACCACGACGTGGCCCGCTCAAACGGAGGGGAACCCGATGCGGGACGCCGGCTGCTTGGCTGGGCGCAGGCCGCTGGCTTTAGTAGGGTCGACTCTTCGGCCAGCGCCTGGTGCTTCGCTACGCCCACGGATATTGCATGGTGGTCCGATACCTGGGCAGAGCGGCTGGGCCACTCCGATTTTGCTCACCAGGCCGTTGAGTTAAGGCTCTCTGACCCAGCGGAACTGGCGCAGGTGGCGGAAGGTTGGCGCCTCTGGGGGAACGTTCCGGCGCCTGGTTCGCCGTCCTCCACGGGGAGATACTGTGCCGCCGCTGACCGTCTCGCTAGGCAGCCGGCAATTCGCCCGTCCGAGCATCTTCAAGTAAGTTAGGGGCCCTGGGGAGTCTCTTGGGGGGAATGTGGTACAAGCACGACGAGCGAAAGTCCGGCCAGTCCGCCTGATCATTCCGCTGGCGGTGGCTGCAGCGCTCCTGGTTGGCGGTTCATTTGCCGCATGGAAGTTCTGGCCTGACGCAACAACGGCGGGTCCGCAGGTGGAATCCAGCAACACGACAGCGGAGCAAGTTCCAAGCACCGCAGTGTCGAGTCCGTCGCCGTCGGTGACTCCCTCGCCCGCCATCGCGGCCGCCCAGAAAGCCTTCGAGGCGTGTCAGACGAGGGTAAGAGCCGCGGATGATGTGCTGAAGCAAGGCGAGATCGGCGTGAGGCACTGGGCGGAGCACGTGCAAGCACAGAAGGACTACCTCACCGGCGAGGCCACCGTCGACGAAATGAAGGCGCGGTTCAAGAAGACCCGGCTGAAGGGCCCCGGTGATCTCGAGCGCTACGACGACGCTCTCGCGAGCTATAGGGACCTCGAGGGTCCGTGCGGGAAGGTCCAAGGCGCGGACAGCAAAGTGGCGGCGACGTTAGCCACGTGCGCAAAGCGAAGCAAGGCTCAGGAGCCCGTAATGAAGGCCACCGCTGCAGGCATGAATGACTGGAGGAATCACCAGAAGTTCATGCAACGCAACGCGCTGCACCGCGAAGGTACCCCATCGGACGCGCAGGCTACCTGGCTGAAGCAGTACAAGGCCGCGCCGAAGAACATCAACGCGTTCAAAAAGGCAGATAAGAACTTCAAAGCACCCAAGTGCTAACTGCAGTCGGCAAACTTAGGTTCACGTGGCTTGCGTGCTTTCCGCATGGGTTGCAACCTGTGCAGACCCTCTGAAACCCAGGTAAACATAGGTTTCCGTCCGAACGTACACCGCGAAGGGCCGGCGGAGTTCCGGCGAGTCGCCCACCACTGTCGGAGCCGATCCCTAATGTCGCCATCGTGGCGGTGCAGACTTCGTTTGATGATCTTGGGACGCATCTGTCCCAAGTCACCTTCTGTGTCGTCGATCTTGAGACCACTGGCGGCGCCGAGACGGACATGATCACTGAGGTCGGAGCCGTCAAGGTGCGTGGCGGTGAGGTGCTGGGCGAGTTCCAGACCCTCGTCAATCCGAAGGCACACATCCCACCGCTGATTGCAGTGCTGACTGGCATCACCAACCAGATGGTGGCCAACGCACCTGCACTACGCCAGGTGTTGCCATCGTTCCTTGCCTTCGCACACGGCACCGTGATCGTCGCCCACAATGCCCCGTTCGACGTCGGCTTCCTACGCCGCGCCTGCGAGGCGTGTGAGTACACCTACCCCCGTTGGCCGGTGATCGACACAGCGGCTCTGGCCCGGCAGATCCTGCTCCGCGACGAGGTGCCCGACTGCAGGCTGGCGACACTGGCCCGGCACTTCCACACGGCCGTCACCCCGAACCATCGTGCGCTGACCGACGCCCAGGCAACCGTGGACGTGCTGCACGGCCTGATCGAGCGGGTTGGCAATCTCGGCGTCCACACCATCGAGGATCTGGGCGAGTTCGCCCGCCGTGTCTCTCCGCAGCGGCGCGCCAAGCGCACCTGGGCCGCCGGCCTCCCGGAATCGCCCGGTGTCTATCTGTTCGTCGCCGAGTACGACAGTCAGCGCCATATTCTCTACGTCGGAAAGTCCAAGAACATCAAGGCTCGGGTGCGCAACTATTTCACGGCCGCCGAGAAGCGGCCGCGGATCGACGAGATGGTCCGGCTGGCTACCGGAGTTGAAGCCGTACCGTGTGTCACCCAGTTGCAGGCCGACGTAACCGAGCTCCGGCTGATCGGCAGTCACGCCCCGCGTTACAACCGTCGGTCGAAGTTCCCGGAACGCACTCAGTGGATCAAGATCACCGAGGAGCCTTTTCCGCGGTTGTCCGTCGTCCGGGTCGTCCGTGATGACGGCGCCACATACTTCGGCCCGTTCGCCCGTCGCCAATCGGCCGAGGACGTGGCGCTCGCCATCTACGACGGCTTCCCTATCCGCCAGTGCACTCCGCGGCTGAGCATGACCACACCGAGCTCGGCCTGCGCCCTGGCCGGCATGGGCCGATGCGCGGCACCGTGTGACGGCACGATATCGCGAGACGGCTACCGAGAGATCGTTGAAGGGGTGCGCGGAGCCCTGTCTGTTGACGCCCGGCCCGCGGTGCGCGGGGTGCAGGCCAGGCTGACACGGCTGATCAGCCAGCAACGGTTCGAGGAGGCGGCGATCATCCGTCGACGGCTGGAGACGCTGACCCGCACCGCCGCGCGGTTCCATCGCATCCGTAGCCTCGCAGCCTGTTCCGAGATCGTGGCCGCGCGGAAAGTCGACGTTGACTGGGAGATACACGTCGTCCGCTACGGCCGGTTGGCAGGCGCAGGGCTCGCGACACCTCAGGAGGTGCCGCAGGCGGTAGCACGCGCAGTCCGCGCCACGGCCGAGACCGTTCCAAAGCCGCTCGACCCGCTGCCAGCAGCGGGCATTGAGGAAGCTGAACGGATCGCAGACTGGCTCGAACAACCCGGTACCCGATTGATCGATATCACCGGCGACTGGATGTGGCCATTACACGCCGTGCTGGACCACGAGTCGCTGGTGCAGTACGCGCTCGGTAAGGTCGATGACTCAACGGCTGAGTGGCCGGCTTCGAGACGGGAGCTGCGAGCCTCGGATCGCGCGGATTCACAGCGCGATCCGCGCTGAGCGAAGCGAAGCAGTCGAACACGGATCGCGCGCCGCCGTGCTGAGGAGGAGGGAGCAGACACGCTTCATTGTCTGCGAGCGACGACGAAGTAGGCGGATTCACGGCGCGATCCGCGCTGAGCGAAGCGAAGCAGTCGAACACGGAATCGCGCGCCGCCGCACGGAGGAGGAGGGAGCAGCGGCGTCCTTTCCTCTGCGAGGGGCGACGACGACGGCGGATCCCAAGCGCGATGCGCAAGCAGCTCAAGATTAAAGTGACCGCCATGGTCACTGCGATCGTCTTCGTGAAAGCTGAGGTAGCGCGTATTCCTGAGGTTGCTGAGCAGATCGCCGCGCTCCGCGGCGTCAGCGAGGTTTACTCAGTGACGGGCACGATTGACCTGATTGCCATCATCCGGGTCGCGAACCATGATCAAGTGGCTGAGGTCGTTGCAGATCAGCTCAACAAGGTGCCTGGCGTGGTCAGCACTGAGACTCATATCGCCTTCCGCGCATACTCCGCACATGATCTTGAGGCGGCCTTCTCGCTTGGTGGTTAGGGCTCCCAAGACACGACGGCCACCACCGTGCTGATGATCGCCACGGTGGCGCTGCTACTCCCCGTGGCGGGTGCGGCCATCGCGGCATTGGTGATCACCCACCAGCCTGCCGAGCAGCCCCTCGACCTGCCCTCGGTCGCACAGGCCTAGCCTCATTTGCCGGGATCCACTAGTGCCCTATGCCAGGGCACTAGAAGATCGTCAGCTTCAAGGCAACCGCCAGCAGGCAGATCATGATCACTCCGAGCAGCCCGACCACTTGGACGGTACTGCGGTTGCGGCGCGGCGCGTAGGCCAAGACCACGCCGACTAGAGCGCCGACCACAATGCCGCCGACCAACATCAGCCAGCCGAAGCTGCGGAAGCCGATCAGGATGCTGTAGAGGATGAGCAAGACGAACAGCCCGATATCTGCACGAACGTCCTCACGCATCTTCTGTTTGAAGATCGCGTTGGCCGCAAGCAGACCGATCACGGCAGCAGCCGCGCCGTAGCCCGCGCTGGCGTATGGGCCAAAGACGAAGAGCATCGTTGTGCCGCCCAGGCCGGCTGCGAGATACAGCGCAACGAAACGCCAGGTGCCCAGCTCGGATTCAATGGCTCGGCCAGCAATCCAGAGCACCAGCAGGTTCATCAGCACGCCGAGGATCGATCCTGAGGTCAGCGACGCCGTAATCAGTCGCCAGAACTGACCGAGATAGACGCCCTGGTTGCTCATGACCAGCAGGCGATCGAGCTGCCCGCGACTTACCAGGTTGAGTACCCACTCGGCAACGAGTGCAGCCATCACGACCTTGGTCGCGTTACCACCGCCCGGCTTCAAGATTGCACCAAACGCGGTCCGCGGGGCTCGTCCCGTGGTGCGTCCGGATGCAACACAGCTGGGGCATTGAAAGCCAACCGATGCTGGATTCATACATTCGCCGCAGATCGGCCGCTGACAGCGCTGGCAGGAAATGCCAGTCATCCGCTCCGGATGGCGGTAACACGGCGCAAATCCCGGAGGCGAGAAGTCCGGGCCGGCGTTCGGGGTCTGACTCACGCGGAGTTGTCACCCGAATCGATCGTCACCGATTCAATGACTACCGGCTTGACGGGGAGGTCACCTCGTCCCGTTTGCACGTTCGCGATCTCGTCGACCACGTCACGGCTAGCCTGGTCGGCCACCTCACCAAAGATCGTGTGCCGGCGGTTGAGATGCGGCTGGGGGCCGACGGTGATGAAGAACTGTGAACCATTGGTACCCGGACCGGCGTTGGCCATGGCCAACAGGTATGGCTTGTTGAAGAGCAGGTCGGGATGGAACTCATCGCCGAACTTGTAGCCCGGACCACCGGTGCCCGTCCCTTGAGGGCAACCGCCTTGAATCATGAAGCCGTCGATCACCCGATGAAAAGTGAGCCCGTCGTAGAACTTGCCGGTCGTTTTAGCACCTGTCGTGGGTTCGGCGTACTCCTTGGTGCCTGAGGCGAGGCCCACGAAGTTGTCCACCGTCTTGGGAGCTTGATCACCAAAGAGCAGCAGGCGGATGTCGCCATGGTTGGTGTGCAGGGTTGCGGTCTGTTGTGCCACTTCGAGGCACCTTTCTGTTGTGATCATCGTCTGGTCTTGGTCCGGCAGCCATCCTGTCAGACCGCACAAGATGGCGATACGGTGGGAAATGCTCCACCGGGGAGCATTGGGTTTCTCACAACGGAGGAAACGTGTCTAAGAGTTCCCGCCGCGCGAAAGCCGCCCGAAAGCAGGTCGCGCCAGCCGCCGAGGATTTCGTCCACTCGGCCGCTGATCGTGTCGGACCGCTGGTCCACACCGCAGCCGATCGAGTAGGGCCGCTCGCGCAGTCAGCCGCCACCCGAGTCGGGCCGCTTGCTGAAGCCGCCGCAGATCGGATTGGCGCGGCCGCTGACAAGGTCTCACCACTCGCCCACTCCGCAGCAGATCGGGTTGGACCGATGGCCCTATCGGCCGCCGATCGGGTTGGCCCGGTCACTCACGGCGCTGCCGATCGGATAGCCCCGCTGGCCCACTCGGCTGCCGATCGCATCGCTCCGCTGGCCACTGGAGCCGTCGAGCGGGTCTCGCCGTATGCCCAACAGGCGGCGAGCCGCGTTTCCCCGTACGCGCATCAGGCTGCAGAGCGAATTGCGCCGATTGCGACCTCGGCCAGGCAACGCGGCGCTCGCGTGGCTCACGACGCTGTTGAGAAGTTCGGTCCAGCCCTCGACGAGGCTCTCGAGCGGGTCAGCCCAGCCGTCGAATCGGCGCGCGGCAAGATGACCAGCGAAATATTGCCTAAGCTCAGCGAGGCCTTGAGCGCGGCTGCAGGTGCGCCGGTTGTCGTCGAAGTGACGAAGCGTGGCAAAGCCGCAGTTGCCGCGGCCAAAGGTGAGTTGGAGTTACCGAAGGAGAAGGAGAAGAAGAAAAAGAGCCGCTGGCTCAAGCGGCTCGCCATTGTCGCCGCGATTGCAGGGGTCGCAGTTGTCGTCGTCCGGAAGTTCCTGGGTGCTAAGGACGCCGACTGGCAGGCTGCTCGGCCGACCACGCCGTACGCGCCTCCGCGGCAAGCGGAGACACCCGAGGCGACGGGCGCTGGTGGCGCCGCCGCAGCGGCTCCCGCGGTCGATGAGATGGACGAGGCGCACGAGGATCCCCAGGGCGGGATGTCGGCGCATCTGATCAACTTGGAAGCCGACGGAGCGGCGATGCCGGATCAGCCGGCTGAGGGCGGGGAATACGATGCTTCGGCCGATATGAGTTCCGTCGTCGACGAAGCGGCGATGCCGGATCAGCCGGCTGAGGGTGGGGGTTACGATGCTCCGGCCGATATGAGTTCCGTCGTCGACGATGCTTTCGTCGAAGCAGCAGACAGGATCGGTGTCGAAGCTCCCGCCGAAACACTGGCAGGGCAGACCACGGTTGGCGATGAGGGCGCCACACTGCTCGGCGAAACGGCAGTTGCTCCGGAAGGGGGCCGGCCGCGATATGAGGGCGAGGGGGTCTACGTCGGAAGCGAGCCGCCTGAGGGCTTCACCATCAAAGGCAACGAACGATCAATGAAGTACCACGTGCCAGAGTCGGCGGGCTACAACCGCACCGTCGCCGAGGTTTGGTTCAACAGTGAGGAGGCGGCTCAGCAAGCTGGTTTCGTCCGCGCCCAGCGCTAACTGCTCGGCGGCCACGAGCTGACACCCACACGACGCTCGCGCGCAATTCCTGACGGTGACTGGCCGCTTTCTCGGCAAAATCAAGCAACTTTCCGCCGAGCGTTAACATCCGTCCCCTTCGCGAGGCCTTCTTCAGATAGAGGGCTTCGACGAAGGGGACGGTGGGTATGGCGGCGCGCGCCGAAGGAAATGAGGTTAGCGATCAGTGGGTGGATGCAGGGCCATTTCGAGCACAGGTGCGCTTCCTGATGGCAAGTGGCTCACTTACCGTCGATGACGTTGCTGCCATTGCCGGCATTTCTGCCCGATTAGCCGACCGTTTGCTTAATGGGCGTGACGGCCGCCCGCTGCGGCGGATCAGCCCCGACACCGCGCGCCGGCTGATCCAGATTTCCGACCAGCAGGTCCGGGCGCTGCGTCGGATCATGGTGCCCGCCTCCCCTGCCAGGCTCCAACTGCGTCGACTCCATCGCGCGGGCTTGGGGGATTTCGCGATAGCGGAGCGTGTACGTGTCGCAGTTCCTGAGCTTGTCGATCTGGCTGCCGGTACCGATACCTGTTCGCTGCTGCTCACCGTTCGGCTGACGGCGGCTGCACGCGCCGAGGACAGCGCGCGCTACCGCGATCGGGTTGGCTGGTTGGCGGTTGAAGACGCGGCATGAGGCACAAGCTGTGTGTGCCGCGACACCGTCTCATGTCTCCTCAATCTCGCAGCAGACGCGACACTAGGATCGCCGGATGATCGAGGAAGCCATGGCAACTGTCGTCATCGCCGTGACGATCGGGGCGACCTCAGCCATGCTGGTACGGCCGCTGCTGCGGCGCCTTCCAGAGCCGGTCGCCGGGGACGGCAAGCCGATCTACCGTGATCTTGGCACCGCCCGTTTCTTGCTCGTCTGCGGTGCACTTGCGGGGGTCGCCGCAGCCATCAGCTGGCTAAGCGTGCCGCGTTACGCCCAGCCGATGTGGGCGGTACTCGCCATTCTGGGCGTGCTGCTGGCCGCGATCGACGCACGCACCAGTTGGCTCCCTCTGCAGCTGACCCGCACGGCCTGGCTGGCGATGGCGGTTGCCGCCGTAGCAGCCGCATCGATAGGCGGCGGTGTCTGGGTCGCGGTTCGAGCCCTAGCCGGAGCGGCGATCGCCGGCGGGCTCTATCTGCTCGTGTGGCTGCTCTCCCATGGTGGGTTTGGCTTCGGTGACGTGCGGTTTGCACCATTGCTGGGAGCAGCCGCAGCTGCCGACTCATGGGCGTTGCTGGCGTTGACCATGCTGTTCGGTACCGTGGCTGGCGGGCTGGCGGGTCTGCTGCGACTCGCACAGGGTCGGCGCGACGCATTCCCGTACGCACCATCAATGCTGGTCGGTCCCTATGCCGCCTGCCTGGTCACTATGCTCAGCTGACGATGCTCGGTTGCTCAACCCCGAGAACATAGAGCGCAGCTCGTGCGTACGCGTCGGCGGCATCCAGCTCTGGTTCAGTGTGGTAAGCCTTGCCAGGGCCGCTGACTGTCACCACAAAACCGCCAGCCGAGGAATCCAGGGACAAGAAATAGTCCCCGAGCAGCTCGCGTAATTGGTTTTCCCGAGGCAGCCACACCACGCCGTCGGACTCCACGGAGTCGAGCGCCCATTCGACCGTCCCATTGAAATGAAAGCGCGATTCCCCGCCCGACTCGACCAGCTCGACGACCATGTCGCTGATGACAAAGACAGAGTCGGCGATCTCCGGCCGCGGGATGAAGAACACGTCGCCGTTCGCCGGTTTCCATGACAAGTACGGAGCGAGCCGCGTCGCGAGTTCGCGGGAGATCACGGGTGCAGTATGTCGCGCGAAACAAGCTCAGCGGTAATACGCGCTAAGCAGCAAGACTTCGCAGCCCGCATAGGCTCAAACACGTGACCGTCGCGCCGAAACCCGGGTGGTACCCGGATCCAGCCGGCGCGACTGGACTCTACCGCTGGTGGGATGGCAGCAGCTGGGCCGAGGTGACCAGCGACTCAGCCCAGGCACCTCCGCCCATACCGGTGCCGACCGAGGGCGTAATCGCAGACGGTCCATCTCGTCGCCCTGTCTCACCACTGCGTGTCGCCGCTGTTCTCTCCCTCGGGTTTGCGCTGTTCGTCAGCGCGTCGATCGGTCTCGGTCTGGTGATCTGGCGCGACCCATCGAGCACGTCGGCGCAGCGTGCAGCGGGGGGTTCCGCCGGTCTGCCGAGCGCTGGAGGCACCGAGCCGGTTGGCTATCTCGACGAGCGGACCAGGACGGCAACGATCGGACCCGTGTCGCTCACGATGCCCGGCGATCCATACGTGCTCTCGCCCCACCCGATGGCTATTCGGGGGGTGCTCGATCTTCTCTTCTGGGCTGCCGCGCCAGTTCACATTCGCTATGACGGCAAAGACGACTGGTCGTCCGGTGTGCTGCTCGGTCGGGTGGCCGACCGAGGCAGTTCGGACGATTTGCAGACCGAGGGCCGGCTTGCCGTGCACCGACTGAGCCAGGCGATTTTCGACCAGCGCCCCACGGAGCTGAAGGGAATGACCTGGCAACAACGCACGGTAGACGGACAGCCCGCGATGCTGTTCTCCGCTCAAGTGCACTACTCGGTGGACCAACTGCCCAGCCGCTACGACACCGTCACCGCACTTCTGGTGAGGCTTGACGACGGGTCGTTGATCATGGCGGCCAGCTCGGTGCCGAATGACGCCGATTCCGACATCGCCCGCCAGGCCCGCGACGCACTCAAGACGCTCACCGTTCGCTGAGCCTGTTCGCCTAACGAACAGACTGGGTGGCCTCGATCCACTCCTGCAGCTTGGTTTGGGCCGCACCCGAGTCGATTGCCGACTGTGCCCGCTCCAGCTGGTCGGCAAAGTCTGCCTCAAGCCGAACCGACGCGGGCTTGCCGTACGCGACCAGGGCAGCAGCAGCATTGAGCACAACGACATCGCGAATTGGACCGGGCTTACCGGCTACCACCTCGCGAACCACCTCAGCATTGGCAGGCGCGTCTCCGCCTACCAGGTCCGCGAGGTTCGCCCTCGGTACGCCCAGTGTCAGCGGATCCAGCTCCATGCGCTCGACCTCTCCATCGGCGTACACCCACACTGTGGAGGACGTCGTTGTGGTCAGCTCGTCCAGCCCGTCATCGCCATGAAGCACAAGACCGTAGTTGCCGCGGGAGGCGAAGACGCCGGCGATGAGCCCAGCCATTCGAGAATCGGCTACCCCCACGGCCTGTGAGATGGGTTGCGCCGGATTGGCCAAGGGTCCCAGGAAGTTGAAGGTCGTGGGGATGCCAAGCTCGCGTCGCGGCGCCGCCGCGTGCCGCAACGCGGGGTGGTATTGCGGGGCAAACAGAAAACCGATCCCAACCTGGTCCACCACTTGCTGCTGAGCCTCCGGTGCCAGGTCGAGCACCACACCGAGCGCCTCCAGGACATCGGCGGCACCACACACCGACGACGCCGCCCGGTTCCCGTGTTTGACAACCCTCGCGCCCGTAGCCGCGGCCACGATTGCCGCCATAGTCGAGATGTTGACGGTATTCGACCGGTCGCCGCCGCTGCCGACAACGTCGACCGCCGGCCCGCCGATCTCGATCGGAGTCGCGAACTCGATCATCGTGTCGGAGAGGCCAGTCAGCTCCTCGACCGTCTCGCCCTTGGTCCGCAGGGCGATGACAAACGCCGTCAATTGCGAGGGCGTCGCCTCACCGCTCAGGATTTGTCCCATCGCCCAGGCGGCCGCCTCGGCTGGCTGGTCCTCACCCCGTACCAGGGCACTCAGCAGTTCCGGCCAGTTCATCGTGATGGCCATGGGTCAGTTCGCGGAGGTGATCCGAGCGACCGCGGTCTCAGTCGACATCCGAGGGCGCAGCAGTGCAGCCACCGCGGCAGGCAGTCGGACCGGGTCAACCGGATGCGATACGGCCCCGTCGGCTCGTGACCAGGTCGCCAGCCACGCATCGTCCGGACGCCCGATCAACAGCAGGATCGGCGGACAGCGCAAAACCTCATCCTTGAGTTGGCGGGACAGACCCATCCCACCGGGCACCGCCTCGCCATCGAGGATCGCCAGATCGATACCGCCCGCGTCCATCGCGGTAATGACGGCGGCCTGGGTCGCCACCTCGAGTAGGCGTACCGGCGGCAGGTCGGATGCCACCTTGCGCCCCAGCACCAGCCGGACGTTTTGGCGTGTCGTTCGGTCGGAGGCGTACAACAAGATCGTCAGAACCTCGTCGTCTCCAAGGCCCTCATCACGGTTCATTGATCATCTCCAGGTTGTCCTGCGGTACCAGCCGGTCGCATCTCAGCCTTAGCCGCCTGGTCGGCCCGATCGTAGCGTGCGGGTTCCTCGAAATCGCGTGAGTCCGCAGGCGCGGTCGCCGCTCGCTGCACTCGGGCCTCCAGTCGGTCAAGTCGACGGTCCTCGCGGCGAGCCTCTCGCTGGCTGTGCGCGTACCACTGAGCGAAAAGCGCAATCAGCAACAGCAACGCCAGGGCGTCTCCGGAAGCCCACATGATGCCGCCGGCGAGGTACTGGTCGTCCAACGGACTGGGCGGCCAAGTCCGGTTGAACGCGAGATACCAGCTCTCTGCGATCAGCATGGTCGAGCTCATGATCGAGATGCCAAGGAATGCATGGAAAGGCAGCATCAGGAACAGCATCAGCAGCCGCAGCGGATAGCTGATTCTTCCGGGAACGGGGTCGATGCCCATCAGTGGCCACATCAGCAGGCAGCCAATGATGATGAAGTGCAGATGCAGAAACGCATGCCAGAAGCCTGAGCGCAGCGAGACCTCGTAGAAGGGCGAGTAGTACAGCGCGAAGGGGGTTGCGATGAACAGCGCCAACGTGAGAGGCGCGAACGTCAGCACACGGGCCACTCGTGAGTGCAACACGGCGAGCAGCATTCTGCGCGGTCGAGGTGGCAGCGTCCGCAGCGCGAGAGTGACCGGCGCCCCGAGCGCGAGAAACATCGGAGCCACCATCATCAAGATCATGTGCTGCACTATGTGGACGCTGAAGAGCACCGTGTCGTAGGTACCCAGCGCCGACAGGGTGGCAAGTCCGATCGACCCGAGCCCGCCCAGCAGGAACGAGAGGCTGCGCCGCACAGGCCAGCGAACGCCTCGGCGATGCAGCACGACCAGGCCAGCGAGGTAGAGCGCAGCTGCGATGGCGATGCCGAGCGCCATCGACCACTCCCAGCTCCATTCGGTCAGGAGCCGACTCGGAGTCAGCGGGGGCGGCTGATTCGTGGGTGTGGCGTGCAGCGGTACGAGCACCATGGCGAACCTGGTGAACACGCTCCCAGCCTAGTGTCGGCTCGCCGACGCCATCGCCCGTGCCGCATCGGCACCGACGTACCGCCCTCGAGTTTGCCGAAGCGCGTCAATCCCCTCGTCGAAACGCTTGCGACGCGGGATAACAAAGTTGTGCCCTGGGGTGACCTCAGCACGGGTTACGGCAATAATGACCTCGTGGCTATGCACACACACGCAGTCTCCGGATCCATGACCATGCCGGAGGGGGCGCTGCACCCTATTCCGCTATCGCGCCTGCGTGGTCGTGAGAATCGGCCCGAGCCGGTCGCCGTCGGTACGATCATCTGGCTGGCTTCGGAGCTGATGTTCTTCGCCGCTCTGTTTGCGGCCTATTTCACCATCCGGAACGTGACCAACTCCCAAGCCGCAGCGACCGGGACAGTGCCGCTCTGGACGAGTCAGCCCGCGCTGATCAACATGCCGTTCGCCATCATCAATACCAGTGTGCTGGTCGCGAGCTCCTTCACCTGCCAGATGGGTGTGTTCGCCGCGGAGCGTGGCCAAGTCACGCGATCCGGAGGACTGTTCAACCTTCGGCAATGGGGGCTGCGGGAGTGGTACACGCTGACCTTCCTCATGGGGGCATTCTTCATTGGTGGCCAGGCCTACGAGTACGCCGCCTTGTTCCATGAGGGTTTGACCATTTCATCCAATGTCTACGGGTCGGTCTTCTTCCTCGCTACAGGCTTCCACGGATTGCATGTGACCGGCGGCTTGGTCGCCTTCCTGTTGCTGTTGGGCCGCACATTCCTGGCGCGGACCTTTACTCACGAGCAGGCAGTCAGCGCGGTTGTAGTGTCCTACTACTGGCACTTCGTCGATGTGGTGTGGATTGCGCTGTTCGGTGTGATCTACATCCTGCAATAGCACCGGAACCAACAGGGCCGGCGCGTCCGTTTCCGGTCTAAGACAACTGAATATCGTTTGGCCCACACTTGCATCAGGACACGAGAGGGACCCGAGTGCGACTCCTGTCTTCCCGGCGCCGACACCCGGCAGTCAAGGCATTGCTGCTGGTGTTCGGGCTCTTCATGATGGGCGCGCTCTACAGCCTGATTGCGCCGCCCGCCGAAGTGTCGGCCGATACGGGAACCAGCCAGCAGATCGAAGAGGGTAAGGCGCTATTCGCTGTCGGCTGCGCTTCCTGTCACGGATTGAACGGCGAAGGCCAGACCGAAGGCACAATCCAGGGCCCACCGCTCATCGGTGTTGGCGCCGCGGCCGTGGACTTCCAGGTGAGTTCCGGACGGATGCCGATGGCCAGGCCGGGTGAGCAGGCCCCCGTCAAGCCGAACCGCTATTCCGAGGAGGAGATCGCAGCGCTTGCCGCGTACGTGGCGTCGCTCGGCCCCGGCCCGGCGATCCCCGAGCCGGCTGATTACGACGCGTCGAACATCAGCGCAGAGGATCTCGCGCGTGGCGGCGAGCTGTTCCGTACCAATTGCTCCGCATGCCACAACTTCGAGGGCGCCGGCGGCGCACTGCCCAACGGCAAGTACGCGCCACCCCTGGTAGGTCTCGACAACAAGCGTGTCTATGAGGCGATGCTGACCGGACCGCAGCAAATGCCGGTCTTCTCCGACGAGGTGGTGCGGCCGGAGGACAAGCAAGCCATCATCGGCTACCTCAACTCCCTGCACGAGCGGCCGTCCGACGGCGGTCTGGCGCTAGGCGGCCTGGGACCGGTGAGTGAGGGTCTGTGGGCCTGGATCGTGGGCCTCGGCGGCTTGATTTTCTTTGCTATGTGGATCGCAGCCAAGGGGACGAAAGCCAAATGAGCGACGACACTTCTCACGGCCAGCCCGGCACTGAGGTTGCAACAGTCGACGAGGAGCGATACCCGGTTCCAGATCCGGGACTGGAGGAGCACCTACCACGGCTCACCGATGTCGATGAGAGGGCTGCCGACCGGGCAACCCGTCAGGTGGCCACTTTCTTTGGCTTGGTGCCCCTTCTGTCAATCGGTTTCGCTGTCGTCTATTTCGCTGTGCCCGGGGACGCGTGGGTTGACTTCGGGCCCTTGCGCGCCAACAGCAGAAACCTCCTACTCGGCCTGACATTTGGCCTTGCATTGCTTTTCCTCGGCATTGGCGCTGTGCACTGGGCTCGGAAGCTGATGGACGACGAGGAAAAGATCGATTACCGGCACAGCGCAGCGTCCAGCGAGGACGATAAGAACTACATGCTGACCGAGCTGGACAAGGTTGTCGATGAGTCCAAGATCACCCGGCGGAAGATCATCGGTCGCACCCTGCTGGCAGCCCTCGCCACGATCTTGCTGCCGATGATCGTCGGGCTCGCCGATCTTGGGCCCTGGCCAACCAAGAAGAAGCGCGCCGAAACAATTGAGAGGACCATCTGGGCACAGGGTGTACGGGTCGTTCACGACATCACCTTCGAACCGATGAAGCCAGAAGACATCGAGATCGGCCAGCTGGTCAACGCCGAGCCAGCGAACCTGCAAGAACTTGAGGGCTCCGAATTCCAGATCGAGAAGGCCAAGGCAGCGGTCATCGTGGTCCGGATGGATCCCAACACGATCACAGTCCCGGCCTCGCGCCAGGACTGGCAAATCGGCGGCATCCTCTGCTACTCCAAGATCTGCACCCACGTGGGCTGCCCGATCAGCCTGTGGGAGCAGCAGACCCACCACCTGCTGTGCCCGTGTCACCAGTCGACTTTCGACCTAGGGAACTCGGGAGTGGTGGTTTTCGGCCCCGCGGCGCGCGCGCTGCCCCAGCTGCCGATCACAACCGACGCTGAGGGCTACATCATCGCCCGGAGTGGCTTCAACGTCCCGACTGGACCGAGCTATTTTGAACGGGACTCACGCAATGATTTCAAAGAAGGCGATAACTGATGGCTGAGCCAGCCGCCACGGCCAATGACGAGACCGCAGTCCAGGCCCAGACGCCCAAAAAGGAGCTCGGGCCCGTCTTTAAGGTTGCCGCTGGACCTACCAAGTGGCTCGACGATCGGATCGGCGTTGCCGGACTGGGCCGCCCGTTCCTGCGCAAGGTCTTCCCCGACCACTGGTCGTTCCTCCTCGGTGAGATCGCGCTGTACTCGTTCATCGTCTTGATTTTGAGCGGCATCTTTCTGACCATCTGGTTCAAGCCGTCGATGGCGGAAATCGAGTACGAGGGCAGCTACGAGTTACTGCGCGGGCTGCACATGTCGGAGGCCTACGCATCGACGCTCGGCCTCTCCTTCGACATCCGCGGCGGTCTGCTGCTGCGTCAGATGCACCACTGGGCGGCCGCGGTCTTCGTCGCGGCAATGCTCACCCACAGCCTGCGGATCTTCTTCACAGGCGCATTCCGCAAGCCGCGTGAAATCAACTGGCTGATCGGTGTGGCCATGCTCACCCTGGGCATTATCAACGGCTTCACCGGCTACTCACTGCCGGATGATCTGCTGTCTGGCACTGGCCTGCGATTCGTCGACGGTCTGATCCGCTCGATCCCGCTGATCGGAACCTGGGCCGAGTTCTTCGTCTTTGCCGGTGAGTTCCCCGGCGAGCTCATCGTCCCTCGGCTGTACATGGTGCACATCCTGCTGGTCCCTGCCCTGCTCCTGGGGCTGATCGCGGCTCATCTAGCACTGGTGGTCTACCACAAGCACACCCAGTACCCGGGCCCCGGCCGGGTCCAGGGCAACGTCGTCGGCTACCCGGTCTTCCCCGTGTACGCCGCCAAGGCCGGTGGGTTCTTCCTGATCGTCTTCGGTGTTCTCACGCTCATGGGCGCGACCATGCAGATCAACCCAGTCTGGGTGTTCGGGCCTTACAACCCCGCGGAAGTGACCGCCGGCTCTCAGCCCGACTGGTACATGGGCTTCGTCGAGGGCGGCATTCGCATCATGCCGAACTGGGAATGGGCCATCGGATCGACGACCTGGTCGTGGAACGTGGCAATACCCGGTCTCGGGCTGATGGGGCTGTTCTTCGGCTTGATGGCTATTTACCCGTTCGTCGAGGCCTGGGTCACCGGTGACAAGTCCGAGCACCACCTCCTCGACCGTCCCCGCAACAACCCGACACGCACAGCCTTCGGGGTAGCAGCGATGACCGGCTACGCGATGCTGTGGATCGGCGGTGGCAACGATCTGGTCGCCGTGGTGTTCGACGTGTCACTGAACGCGGTGACTTACTTCCTCCGGGTGGCCGTGTTCGTGGCACCAGTGCTCGCATTCCTGATCACAAAGCGGATCTGCATCGGGTTGCAGCGCTCCGATCGTGATCGGATGCTCCACGGCGCAGAGTCCGGTGTCATCGATCGCGCTCCTTCAGGAAAGTACTCCGAGCGGCACCGGCCGATCAGTGAGGGTGAGGCGTACGCACTGACCCAGCACGAGGACATTCCCGCTCTGCTGCCGGCGGCCGACACCGACGGATACTCGGAGAAGGAGATCAAGCGCGAACAGCTCCGCCGTCAAGCAACCCGTTTCTTCTTCATCGACACCCTGCGGCGGCCTACCCGGGCAGAGATCGAAGAGGCTGAACATCATCATCTGCACCCGATGATTCTTGGCGACGGTGAGCATCACGCTATCGAAGCCGAGGAAGAGCACCATCTGGCCAAGTAGCCAAGGCCCTTCCGCTGCGCTCGCGTTTCTCGTCTGATCCGCGGGCGCTGTCGGTGTTGCTCGGTGTTGGTGCGATCCCACTCTCTGACCCGGCGGCTCCTTTTCAGAAGCCCGTGTATAGGTTGGTTCCTATCGGTCTGCACACATTCTGCAACCCATGCAGTGCCGCGATGAAGCTGTGCAGGCCTATGGCGGCTGGCGCCTCGTGCCACCCGTCCAACGCGGAGAGGATTGTGGGATTGCTCACTCTTCGTAGAACCTGGCAATGATCTGGAACTAGCAGGCGTTGACGCGTCTGGACGAGACCACCCGGGCGGTCATGCCGCCGAGTTGACGCGATGAGGACATGAGTAGCAACCAGAGGCTGACGAACCGTACGGCCGAGTCCGACACCAGGAATCAAGCAGGCGACAAGAAGTCCAAGGGCAGCGGGCTCGATCTTTCCGCTACCCAGGTGGTCGGCGGCGCACTTGCCGCCATGACCGCAGCCGCGCTGGGTTCTCAGTTGAGTGTGGCTGGCACCATTGTCGGCGCGGCGCTTGCCAGCATCATTGCCGCTGTCGCTGGCTCGTTGTACACGGCTTCCATCCGTCGCACGCACGACAAGGTGAAGACCGTGTTCTGGACCGGGCAGCCGAATGAGGTGGAAGACCCCACCGTGATGGAGATTCTGCCGGACAGCGAAGGTCACATTGCGGGCCAGCGCAGCCACCTTGTGGCACCGGAACCCAGTGGCGGCCCATCGCCGCGGCGAGACCGGCCCAAGCTGAGTTGGAAGCGTGTCGTAGTCGCAGCCCTGGCCGCTTTCGGCATCGCAGCCGTCGCACTGACAACTTTCGAGCTGGTTACTGGTCATGCCCTGTCAGGGGGTGAGGGCACCACGATCCAGCAGGTCAGGGAGAGTGACTCCAACAACGAGTCGGACACCAAGAAGAAGGCACCGTCTGAAAAGCCGACGAGCAAGGCGACGACCCAGGCGACGGACGAGGCGAGTGAGACTCCGACTACCAAGCCGAGCGAATCCGCCAGTCCCGAGCCCACCGAAACAACGACAGCACCGACGCCCGAGGCGCAAGCGACCACGGCTCCGGATGCGACTCCCAGCGGCAACCGCTAGCTACTTGAGCGCACCCATGCAGCTCTCGTAGCGGCGGTTGGTCCTACGTCTATCGGGCACAGCCGCCGTCGCCGTCGGCCCGTACATGCGGATGTATCAGGTCAACCGTCCCCTTCCATGCGTAGGGGCCTCTACCCGCGACCAGCTGAATGTCTCGATGGTCGAGAAGGCCCATCGCCCCGTGCGAGGAAGGTGGGAACCACGGCAGGAGCGATTCCGCGCTCATGTAGTGATTGACCAGCGCTCGCCGCATCCCGTGGTGGCCCGTGTTGGGTAGCGATCGGTGCAGGAGGTAGCCGTCAAAGACGAGTGCGGCGCCAGCGGGTAGCTCGACGGGCACCGCATCCTCCTCGCGATAACCGAAGCCGTACGCCTCCTGCGTGCAGTCGAAACGGGCGTCGTTCTGCTCGCGCACCGGGTGCAGAACGCCGCTGCGATGAGAGCCCGGGATGACCCACAGACAACCGTTCTCAACCGTGGCGTCATCGAGCGCGAGCCACACGGCGGTGAGGGACCGGTCGCGAGTCGGTATGTGAGCCTCGTCTTGGTGCCAGGCCTGGCCCGGCTTGCCCTCCGACTTGATGAACAACATCGACTGCATCATTTTGACGTTTGGTCCGATCACCTCGACGAGGACATCGAGCACTGCGGGCAATCGTGCGAGGTCGAGCATCGTCGAGGAGATCTTGTGCGGAAGATGGATGCACAGGTAGCGCCGCAGGACTGTCGAGTCGTCATCGTGCTCAGGGGCTGGTGTGACGCCGTTGATCTCGCCACGAAGGCCGCGGCAGATGGCCGTGGCCTCCGCACGGGCGGCAGCGATCAGGTCCACTGACAACGCATCAGGGATGATCACATAGCCCTGGCGGTCATCCTTCGTCACCGCCGTGCTCCGGCGCAAACGAGCGGCACGCGGCGCTGTGAGGTTGTCGCTGTGTTGCACGTACCCACCTCGTCTTGTTCAGATGGGCTCATACTGGTCGAGAAATAGTCGGCGCCGAATGCACGGATGGGACGAGATGTTGTCTAAATGTGCACTTGATGTGGAAGAGCTCGTGTGGACCGTCCGGCCATAGCCGACTATCCTCCTGGTGCCGCCCTGCAGCCACGGGTGATCAGAGACTTCGAATTGTTCTGGATGATGCGAGGCCGCGCCATCTTCATAGGCGCCGAGCAGAGGTTGCTCGCACCTGGGGAGCTGCTGTTGGTGCCGCCGGGTCTCCGACATAGCTTTCGCTGGGACCAGGACCAGGCGAGCCGGCATGGCTACCTCCATTTCGGGCACGCGGATGTGGACAGGCCGGTCACACCGGAGGTGCGGCTGACACGGATGTCCAGTGCCGACCCGCTGGCTGGACTCTGCGCCTACCTTTTGTGGCTCGGCGGAAGCAATCTCGCTGATTGGGAGACCTCGGTGCGCAGAACCCTTGAATTCGTGCTGGCCCTCGTTGAGGACGGACCACTGCCGAGCGAGGATGATGCTCCCGAGATCAGGGGTCCGGTACGTGCCGCAATGTCATATCTGCAGCACGAGTGGTCGCACCTGCCGCTGCGACGCGTCGGTGTCGCGGAAGTCGCCGCAGCCGCGCAGGTGTCCCGTGGTTACCTGAACCGCGTGTTCCGGGACACATTCGGCATCACTGCCTCGGTGGCCCTTGAACGCCTTCGGTGCTCACGAGCAGAATCCTTGCTGACGCGGACCGATATGACGATTGCGGCAGTTGCTCGTCAATGCGGTTACGCCGACGTGCCTCACTTTTCCCACCGGTTCAGCAGCATTCATGGCATCTCGCCATCGGCCTACCGCGGCCTGGCGAACCCGTCACCCTCTGTCTTGGAGCATCCGGGCGCCCTCCGACTAAGCAGGCTCATATGGGAGTGAGGCGTCTGCATGCGCGAGCTTCCATAGTGACCCAAAGGTAGACCGACCCCGCCAGGATGATGACGTTCAGTTGAACATGGCACGGATTTCGCGAGCGGCGAATAGGCAAACTGTGACGCGGCGGTGAGAATGTGCACGTGCGATTTCTCAAGAAGCTGCCGCCGTACGACCTGACCTACTCCGATGTCTTCATGGTGCCGCTACGCTCAGCAATCTCCTCGCGGCTTGACGTGGATCTGCGGAGCACCGACGGAATCGGTACCACGCTGCCCCTGGTCGTAGCCAATATGACCGCGATCTCCGGTCGACGCATGGCTGAGACAGTGGCGCGCCGCGGAGGGATCGCGATCGTGCCTCAGGACATTCCGACTGACGTCGTTGCCGAAGTGATTGGCAAGGTCAAGCGATCGCATCCGGTCTACGACACCCCGGTTTCCGTAACGCCTCACACCACCGTGGGCGAGGCGCTTTCACTGATCCCGAAGCGGGCACATGGTCTCGCGGTGGTCGTCGACGATGGTCGGCCGCTGGGCACGGTGAGCGAGATCGAGACTGCCGGTGTCGATCGATTCGCCCAGGTGCACCAGGTGATGTCCGGCGACCTGTTGACGATCAGCCCGGAGATCTCGCCGACGGAGATCTTCGACGAGCTGACTCACCGGCACCTCGAAGTGGCGCTCGTAGTGGAGAACGGCAAGCTGCTCGGGGTCATGACACGGAAGCACGCGCTCCGCTCTACCCTGTACCGCCCTGCTCTGGATCCGGATGGGCGGCTGATGCTCGGCGCGGCGGTCGGAATCAATGGCGATGTCGGTGTTCGGGCGGAGGTATTGCTCGACGCTGGGATCGACGTTCTGGTCATCGACACTGCACACGGTCACCAGGAGCGGATGCTGGAGTCGCTGAAGGCCATCCGCGAGGTGCGGGACCGGTTGGCTGACACACAAGGACGCCGAGTTCCACTCGTTGCTGGAAATGTGGTCTCAGCTGACGGAGTCGACGACCTGGTCGGCGCCGGCGCGGACGTCATCAAGGTCGGAGTCGGTCCGGGCGCTATGTGCACAACTCGGATGATGACGGGTGTCGGGCGGCCGCAGTTCAGCGCTGTCCTGGAGTGCGCCGAGGCGGCAGCTGCAGCGGGGCGATCGATCTGGGCTGACGGCGGCGTACGCCACCCACGTGATGTCGCACTCGCGCTGGCGGCCGGCGCCAGCAGCGTGATGATCGGCTCGTGGTTCGCCGGGACGTACGAGAGTACCGGCAACTTGATGACCGACGCTGAAGGTCGAATGTACAAGGAGTCGTATGGGATGGCCTCGGCGCGCGCAGTGAAGATGCGCACCAAGGACTCCTCAGGCTTCGATCGGGCGCGGGCGGCCTTGTTCGAGGAAGGCATCTCGACCGGGCGTATGTATCTGGATCCGGAGCGTCCGAGCGTCGAGGATCTCATTGATTCCATCGTGACCGGCCTGCGCAGCAGTTGCTCCTACGCCGGAGCCTCGAACCTCGAGGAGTTCCATGAGCTGGCCGTGGTCGGCGTGCAGTCAAACTCCGGCTATGAGGAGGGCCGTCCCCTCCACATCAACTGGTAGGAGCGCGGCGCTGCGCATCACCGCGGGCGGTGGCAATGTCAAAGGATCAGCCGTCGATGCGGTGGGCCGTGCCGCTGACGCGTACGCCGGGTTCGCCACCGATGACGCTGACGTTGATCTCGCTCGGGCGGCCCATGTCCACGCCCTGGATGATCGTGAAACTTGCATTATTCCCGATCAGGCCTAGCTCTCGTAGGTAGCCGCCAAATGCTGCCGCCGATGCCCCCGTGGCGGGATCCTCGACAACTCCGCTGCCGGCGAATGGATTACGGGAGTGGTAGCGCTTCTTGGACTCTGGCCACACCAGCTGCACAGTGATCAGCCCGTGGTCGCGCATCAGTTTCGCGAGAACGTCGAAGTCGTAGTCGAGATCGGCCAAGCGCTTCCTGGTCTTCGCCACGAGCACCAGGTGCTCCGAACCCGCGTTGGCCAGCCTGACCGGATAGTCCGGATCGAGGTCCTCAGGGGACCAGCGGAGTGCAGGCAGCACTGCTGCGACCAGATCGGGCTCCGGCTCGGACACCCGAGGCGCGACACTCGTCAGCTCTGCCACAAGCTCACCCATGTCATTCTGCGCCGTCGCGACGCTGACGACGCCTGCTGGGGTGTAGAAGATGAGCTCGGCCGCCGGCGAGAGCTCCGCCAAGGCGACCGCCGAGGCAATGGTCGCATGCCCGCAGAACGGCACCTCCCGCTTCGGCGAGAAGTAGCGCATGTCGTACACGTTGGGCTCGTCCGGCCTCGCTATCAGAAAAGCCGTCTCTGAATAACCCACATCAGCCGCAATGGCTTGCATGTCCTTGCCATCGAGGCCTCTGGCGTCAAGGACCACCCCGGCGGGATTCCCGCCGCGACCATCGACGGTGAACGCCGCATAGCGCAGCACCTGGGTGGTCATCCTGCAACTCTATTGATCGGCGCCTCACGCAGTAGCGAAGCGATTGGCCGATCGTGCACGAGCCTTGGCTGCCTCCACCTCGCGGTTCTTAGGCGGCGCCGTTGACACGAGGTCCTCCAGTAGGTGCTGCGTGGCATGCGCGATCTCACTGACGGCCCTGTTGAATGCTTCCTCGTTCGCCTTCGACGGCTTCGACGTCCCCGCTATCTTCCGCACATACTGCAAGGCCGCGTCACGCACCTCAGCCTTCGTTGCCGGCGGCTCAAAGTTGTGCAAGGGGTGGATATTCCGACACATCGCTCTATTGTGCACGCCTTTCTCAGCCATGGTCCTTCGCGTCGCGCAGCGGCGCTCCGGCCGCGCGGAACTAGAGTCGGCCGCTCCAAGTTCGGTAGGGCTGACCGGGCCGACGCCAGAGGCTAAGAACGCTTGAATCGGCAGCGCCGCAAACTGCAAGACAATCGCAAGACGGGACCCAAATCCTCTGGCGTCGGCCCGGTCAGCCCTACCGAACGCCGAGAAAGGGAGCCGACTCAGTGCGCGTGGTCTCCGCGGTAGTACTCATAAAGCAGACCGGTCAATGTGATGAAACCGAACCCGAAGCCAATGAGCATGAGCCACCATCCGTAGATGGGAGCCAGGACGACGGGCACGAAGGTGAGTGCGAGAAAGAGCGGCCACTTGCTGTGCGGTGGGAAGAAGCCCAACTCTCCGGCACCTTCGGCGATCTCCCCCGTCTTCCTGTCCTCAGGCCTCGGCTCCATCCGCCGTGCAACGAGCAGGAGATAGACCCAGATCATTAGCACCAGGAAGGTCGTCAAGATCAACGCAACGGTACCGGTGATCTCGGGCACACCGTTGTCGTCCGCGGTAATGAACCAGTAGATCGGCGTCACAATGATCATGAAGATGGTGAGCGAGCCAAAGACCCAGGCTTCCACCTTCACCGCTGATCCTCCTCAGCCTCGGGTGAGCGGCCGTGGTGCTCATGGTCCCACTGCGCGGCTAGGTCGCCGGTATCACCAGCTACCCGGTGCTTGAGTTCGGCGAGGCGACCGGTGTCCTCGGGGGCATCTGCGACTGTGTCATCGAACTCCTCGCCCTCGAGGCCGTACTCCAAGAGCGCAACCTCGGGGTGGTGGAGGTCGAAGGCCGGCGACTCCGAGCGGATCTTGGGCAGCTGAGTGAAGTTGTGGCGTGGCGGCGGGCATGTCGTCGCCCACTCGAGGGAGCGGCCCCAACCCCATGGATCGTCGCTGGTCACCTTTGGGTTGTTCCGGCTCTTCCAGACGTTCCAGAAGAAGACCAGCGTTGAGGCGCCGAGCAGGAACGCACCTGCTGAGGAGATCTGGTTCCCGAGAGTGAAACCGTCGCTGGGCAGGTAGTCCGCATAGCGGCGTGGCATTCCTTCGACGCCCAGCCAGTGCTGGATGAGGAACGTGGTGTGGAAGCCGATGAAGAGCAGCCAGAAGTGAATCTTGCCCAGGGTCTCATCCAGCATCCGGCCGGTCAGCTTCGGCCACCAGAAGTAGAAGCCGGCAAACATCGCAAAGACCACCGTGCCGAACACCACGTAATGGAAGTGCGCTACCACGAAGTACGAGTCAGAAACCGCGAAATCGAGCGGCGGGCTGGCCAGCACAATGCCGGTGAGGCCACCGAACAAGAAAGTCGTGAGAAAGCCGACGGCCCAGAGCATGGGCGTTCGCATGGCGATATTGCCGCCCCACATGGTTCCGATCCAGTTGAAGAACTTCACACCTGTTGGCACGGCAATCAGGAAGGTCATGAAAGAGAAGAACGGTAGGTTGACCGCCCCGGTGACGAACATGTGGTGCGCCCACACCGCGACCGAGAGCGCTCCGATCAGCATGGTGGCCAGGACAAGGCCGACATAACCAAAGATCGGCTTTCGGCTGAACACCGGCAAGACCTCGGTGATGATGCCGAAGAACGGCAAGGCGATGATGTAGACCTCGGGATGCCCGAAGAACCAGAACAGGTGCTGCCACAGGATCGGGCCGCCGTTCTCCGCGGCGAAGATATGAGCTCCGAGCGCCCTATCGGCCTCCAACACCAGAAGGGCAGCAGCGAGAATCGGGAAGACGACCAACACCAGGAACGATGTCACCAAGATGTTCCAGGTGAAGATTGGCATCCGGAACATGGTCATGCCCGGCGCCCGCATGCACAAGATCGTGGTGGTGAAGTTGACTGCGCCGAGAATGGTGCCAAGACCCGCCATATAGAGGCCCATGATCCACAGGTCGCCACCAACACCCGGTGAGTTGACCGCGTCGTTCAGCGGCGCGTACGCGAACCAGCCGAAACTCGCGGCTCCCGAAGGCGACAGGAAGCCGGCGGAGGCGATCAGTCCGCCGAAGAGGTAGAACCAGTAGGCGATCATGTTGAGTCGCGGGAATGCCACGTCGGGCGCACCAATTTGCAGCGGCATGATCGCGTTGGCGAAGCCGGCGAACAACGGAGTCGCGAACAGCAGCAGCATGATCGTGCCATGCATGGTGAAGAACTGGTTGAAGCTCTCATATGAGAGGTACTGCATGCCCGGCCACGCGAGCTCGGCCCGCATAGCCATGGCCAGGATGCCGCCGAACAGGAAGAAGATCATCGACGTGATGAAGTAGAGATTGCCGATCACCTTGTGATCAGTGGTAACCATCCACTTCCAGGAGATCGTGCCCAGTTGACGCCTGGGTGTGGCGATCTCGGCGGCGGTGGCCGTACGCTGCAGCGTCGTCATCGCGTACCCTCCTCAGAACTTGACTTCGCAGGAGCGTTGGCCTGGGCCGGACCCTTGGCTTCGCCGATCTGTCCCTTGGCCACCAGCGACTTCAGGTAGTTGTTGTAGTCGTCCTCGCTCACGACGTGCACATTGAAGAGCATCGCCGAGTGATAGGTGCCGCAAAGCTCGGCGCATTTCCCGGCGAATACACCCTCGGTTGTCGGTCTCAGCTGCAGGCTGTTAAGGCGGCCAGGAATGACGTCCAGCTTCTCGTAGAACGAAGGAACCCAGAAAGAGTGGATCACATCCGGCGAAGAGAGGTTGAACTGAATCAACTTGTCGGCCGGCAGGTAGAGGTCGGGCGTCTTGTTGATCGTGCCGGCTTCCCAGACGTCTTGGCCGACAGCTGGATTGTCGGCCGCCTTGTAATTGAACGTCCACGACCATTTCTGGCCTACGACGTCGATGGTGACCTCAGGGTTCGGCTCCTTCGCCGTGACTGCATTCTGGGCTAAGACCGTGTAGTAGAAGAGCACGGCGATGATGATGAACGGCGCGATCGTGTAGAAGATCTCCATCGGCAGGTTGTAGCGGTTCTGTCGTGGCATCTTGGCGTGCCTGGTCTTGTAGCGGTTCGCGGCCCACAAAATGAGACCCCACACAATGAAGCCGACTGCAAAGGCAGCGATCCAAGTGCCGATCCAGAGATCGAGGATGGGCTTAGACCGATCACTGGCCGGCGGCGGGAAACCCAGCCGCTTGAGCTGAGCGACGGTCTCAGATGTGCAGCCGGTGAGGAAGAGCAGTCCAAGCATCGACAGGCTCAGCACGGCGGGGCGAACACGGCGGCCTAACCGGCTGTGGGCCGCGAGCACTGTCATGTCGTCCACAGCGGACCGTTCAGTCCTGCCACCCACGTTGCGCCTTTCGTCGTACACACCGAGGAGTCGTGCCCGCCCACGGGCGCGGCGGACACGCTTTCTTTGGTGTTCACCCTAACGCAGGAACTCGCTGTCATCACTGGTGTGGGGGGGTGCGTTTATGGTGGTTCGGACATCGCTATTGGGGGTGCCTCGGTCATCAGTCCGATGTCAGAGTGCATTGCATACAGCGCTATGCCGTCGGTTCGCCTCCGGCGTCTGCAGGAGCTTCAGTGACAGGCCGCGCACACTCCAACGCCCCTCGCCTCACCGAAGCGACGAAGACGCCGGACCCCAGCGAACCGATGTCAGAGTGCCAGCCAAAACCGCACTATGACGTCGGTTCGCCTCCGGCGTCTGCAGGAGCTTCAGTGACCGGCAGCGCACACTCCAACGCCCCTCGCCTCAC
>DASUYM010000020.1:0-2867 GCA_036377435.1 Propionibacteriaceae bacterium | reverse complement strand
CGGTCGATCTGTTGTTGGAAGGTGAGGAAGGCCCGCCGTAGTGGTCCGGGGTTTATGGCTTCGGCGAGGTCGCCGAGGCCGGTGGGTAGCAGCCGGTCGTGAATGCGGGTGATCAGCATGGCGGTGCGGAGGCCGATCTCGGTGACGCGGTAGCGGTGGGTGTGCGGCACCCGCGTGATGAGTCGGTGCATTCGGAGCCGACGGAGATCGTAGGTGATCTGGCCGGCGGTAACGGCCTGGGGCTGCAAGCCGCGGAGTTGGGCGGTGAGGGTCCCCCGGTTTATTGGAGGCTCGATTCGGGGTTCCCAACCTTGACGATTGTGTCGAGGTTGGTGTTGGTGGTGTCAGCGTAGAACGCTGCTTCGTATTCATCGGGACTGCACATGCTTAGCCCGGCCATGACCCGCTCGGGGTTGTACCAGCCCTCTATCCAGGCGAAGATCGCCAGCTCGGCGTCGTGTCGGCTGGCCCAGCTGTGCCGGTAGATGAGTTCGGTCTTCAGGCTTCCGAAGAATGATTCGGCCACCGCATTGTCATAGCTGTCCCCGACTGATCCGGTCGACGGGGCGACGCCGGCGTCGGCGAGGCGTTGGGTGAACCGCAGCGAGGTGTATTGCGAACCCTTATCGCTGTGATGAGTCAGCCGGTCCCGGACCACGTCGCGCCGCCACAATCCCATCTCGAAGGCGGTTAGCACCAGGTCGGTGGTCATCCGGTCGGCCATCTGCCAGCCCACCACCTTGCGGGAGAACACATCCAATACCACCGCCAGATACAAGATCCCTTGCAAGGTTTTGACATAGGTCAGGTCCGCCACCCACAGCCTGTTTGGCTCGGAAGCGGTGAAGTTCCGCTCAACCAAATCCGGTGCCGCGGTGGCCCGCTTGTCCTGTCGGGTGGTTTTCCAATGTTTGTGCAGGTGAGCGCCCTGGATGCCCAGTGTGCGCATGAGCCGCTCCACCCGTTTGTGGCCCACTCGGATGCCTTCGCGGGCCAGCATGGCGTGGATGCGTGGCGCGCCGTATGTGCGGCGCGACCGCTCCCAGATCACTTCAATCCGCTCCGCCACCGCCGCATCAGCCATAGCCCGTGCCGCCGGTGTTCGGCTAGCACGGTCGTAGAAGGTGGACACCGGTTCGCCGATCGCGGCGAGCAGCGGCGCAACCCCGAAGGTGTCACGATGCGTTTCCACAAACGTCACGACCTGCGCCGGGTCGGGTCGGCCTCCTGAGCGAAAAACGCGCTCGCCAACCTCAAAATCTCGTTGGTGCGCTTCAGCTCCGCATTCTCTCGACGCAGCCTTTTCAGCTCCTCGGTCTCCTTGCTGGTCAACCGGTCATCCCGCTCACCCCGGTCGGCCTCGTCTTGGCGCACCCACCTGCGGAACGTCTCGGTGCCGATGCCCAGCTCCCGGGCCACATCGGCAATCGTGCGGCCTTCTGAGGACCGGTATAAATCGATCGCGCGAGCCTTGAACTCCGGCGCGAACTTGCTCGGTCTGCTCACAATCAGCTCCTCCCTTGGCCCAATCAGACCAAGATCGAGAGCCTCCAGGAAAGCGGGGGAACCTCAACACCCTCCCAGAATCCTCAGGTGTTGCAACCACCGCGAGAACCCGGGGACCCCCTTGCGGCCAGATGGCGCCTTGACGTCGGCAGCCGACTGGGTCATCGCAGGATGATGAACGAACTCCTGGTGGGATACGCACGCGTATCAACAGAGCATCAAGACCTCACAGCACAACGCGACGGCCTACGCGCACTGGGCGTAGGCGACGACCGCATCGACGTCGATCACGGCCTGACGGGGACGAACCGGGACCGACCCGGGCTGCGGCTCGCCCTGGCCGCCTGCCGTGCCGGCGACACCCTGGTTGTCACCAAGCTGGACCGGCTTGCCCGGTCGCTCCCTGATGCTCGCGACATCTTGGACGAGCTGACCAAGCACAACGTGAAGCTCAGTCTCGGCGGCTCAATCCACGACCCGACCGACCCCATCGGACGGTTGTTGTTCAACGTGCTCGCGATGGTGGCGGAGTTCGAATCCGACCTGATCCGCATGCGCACCCGTGAAGGAATGAAGGTAGCGAGAGAGAAGGGTCGGCTTCGTGGCAAGCAGCCGAAGTTGAAGCCGAACCAGGCCAAGCATCTCGCCGAGCTGCATGACTTGGGCACCTACACACAGGCTGAACTGCCGAGCTCTTCGGCGTCGGCCGATCGACGATCTACCGCACCTTGGAACGGATGCGACCAACACGGCCGGAGCCCGAGCGGCCGATCGCGCATCTACCGTCGAGGCACGGCCCTAAGAACCAGCTTCAACACGATTCGCTTGAGTCGCGAGTCGCCCTACTCACCAGCAACATGTAGCCGCCGGGAAGCCCCATCGACACAAACTGTCGGCTCGTCCGTCATGCTCGAAGCAGACTGTGCAGTGTGGGACCGGCTTTAGTGCAGGTGGTGCGACAGCTGCCCTCGGAGCCAGGGGTCTATCGGTTCCGCGACGGCGAGGGCGAAGTGTTGACGTGGGCCGAGCCGCCCAGTTAGGCAGCCGGGTGGCTTCGTACTGGTCGGATCTGCGCGATCGGCGGCATCTCCAACCGATGGTGGCTGCGGTGGCCTCGATCGAGGCCCTTGTGCGGCTCCCGACATGAGGCGGCGTGGCTAGAGCGGAACGTGCTGGAGGGTGCTGCACTACCGCCCTGGAACCGGACTTCCGGCGGCCAGGAGACACCTGTGGTCATTGTCCTGGATCGGCGGCGGCCCAGCCCCAGGCTGGTTGTCGCTCACCTTCCCCATGAGCCCATAGCGGGCGGGAGCATCTTCGGTCCCTTCCTCGGCGGGCTTCAGGTGCGGCGTGCAGTGGCC
>DASUYM010000019.1:0-2250 GCA_036377435.1 Propionibacteriaceae bacterium | reverse complement strand
TGATCGCCTCCTGCACCAGCCGTTCTGCTCGCGCCGTCCGGTCGATCTTCGCCTGCTCGGGAACATCTTCGTAGCGCAGGACGACGCTTGACTGGTCGATGATGAGCCGGTTGCGGCCGATGATGTCCCGGATGCGGGCGTAGTTGATCTTGCCCAGCTCGCGCACCTCCGCGACAGCTTGCACGAACGCGGGCGCGAAGCGGCGCATGTAGCCGACCATGACCTGCACGCTGGTTTCGTCCCGGGCCTGGATAATTGCCTCTGCCTCGGGGAAGGTCAGGCACATCGGCTTCTCGACGAGGACATGCTTACCGCGTTTCGCCGCGGCGATGACGCAGTCGGCGTGGTATTCGTCACTATTCAGAACGAAGACGGCATCGAGGGCTGGTCGCTGCACGAGAGCGAAGGGATCGTCGAAGCGATCGGATTCCGATATCCCATACCGGTCGCCGACTGCTCGCAACAGGCCGGGCGAGATGTCACAGACGGCCCGTATCTGAAATCGGTCGCTGATGGTTTGCAGGATCGGGAGATGGATGATCTGCGCGACTTCGCCAAGCCCGATAACCCCGACGTTGACCTGCGTCACTGGTCGTCACCTCACGGTCCCTACCGTTTCGAACCGGCGCGTTCGATTCCTTTGCCGGCATGAAGCACACCCCGTACCGGCTGGCCTCGCACCTGCGTTTCACGGTCTACGCGGGACCGAGTTGACGAGTCAACATTCAGGAAAATTCGTGTAGCTATGCCGATGGCATTGAGAAGAGAGACGACTCAGCGCACCGCGTGGTTCGCGATTGCCGCCGTCTTCTTTGTCAACGGTGTAACACTCGCCTCCTGGATCTCGCGCATCCCCACCCTGACGGAGCGACTCGACCTCGGTCCGGGCCAGGTGGGTCTGGCGCTGATGGCCCTCGCCGCCGGCGCTCTCGTCGCCTTTCCCATCACCGGTCGACTCGTCGACACCCGCTCCAGCTCGTTCACAGTCCTGTTCTTTGGACTGGTCATGCTTGTGTCGTTGCCATTCGTCGGTCTCGCCCCGCACCTGCTCGGGCTGATCCTGGCGCTGTTCGTGTTGGGCTTTGGTAACGGCGGCATGGATGTCGCCATGAACGCCCAGGGAATCGAGGTCGAGCGATTTGTGGGCCGCAGCATCATCAATTCGCTGCACGGCTGCTTCAGTCTCGGTGCCTTTACTGGTGCGGACATCGGCGCGGGCGTGGCGCAGCTCAATGTGCCGCCGCTGCTCCATTTTCTGGGGGTGAGCGTGCTCGGGCTCGCCGCCTTGTCCTGGATCCAACGTTGGCTGATCCCGGACACTAAGGATCCGCGAAAGAGCCAGTCGGCAAGCGCCTTTGCCTTGCCGCCGCGCTCCCTCTGGCTCCTGGGAGCCCTTGCCCTATGCACGTCGGTCAGTGAGGGAGCGATGGCCGACTGGAGCGGTCTCTATCTGCGTGACGTTCTCGAGACGAGCAGCGGCGTTGCCGCGCTGGGGTTCGCCGCCTTCTCAATGGCAATGCTCGTCGGACGCTTTACCGGCGATGCGCTCGTGCGTCGCTTCGGCGCACCCCGTCTGGTGCGTGCCGGTGGCGTGCTGGCGGCGCTCGGGCTTGGCATCGCTCTCCTCATCAACCAGCCGATCAGCATGCTGCTGGGCTTCGCCGCGGTGGGTCTCGGGCTGTCGACCGTCTACCCGCTCGTCTTCAGCGCCGCCGGCAACCACCCGACCGTCTCCGCAGGTCATGCGGTCGCAAGCGTGGCCACGGTGGGCTACAGCGGGTTCCTCGCCGGACCGCCGATCCTCGGGTGGCTGGCCGAGCTGACATCGCTACAGGCAATGATGTGGCTGATCGTCCTCCTGGCGGCACTGACGGCCGTACTGGCGAGTGCGACCCGGTCGGCCCGGACCGACCGCTGACGGCACAATCGTCGCGGCGCTCAGGTCGCTGAAGTCTCTCCCGTTTCTCTCCCGCACACCGTTGTACGCTGGCCCCTAAGGCGTGGCAGAATTGCCAATCGTGCCGGCGGCTCCTACGCGGCCGGCTTTGGTGTAACGGCGGGTAAGTCAGCGGGAGCAGGGCGCTCGTATGGATCAGCCGATCTGGCTGACGTTTCTGGTGGCGTTCATTTTCATGAACGTCCTTCTCGTCGGTATGGCGTACATGACGTGGTACGAGCGCAAGGTGCTCGCCGCCATGCAGGACCGCGTCGGTCCCAACCGCACCGGTCCGAAGGGACTCTTGCAGCCCA
>DASUYM010000018.1:0-7174 GCA_036377435.1 Propionibacteriaceae bacterium | reverse complement strand
ATGACGGTGAAAGAGGTCTACCACTACGCCACCCAGCACTACGATCACCACCGACGCCAGCTCACCCTGGCATCCACCGCCGCAGCACCCACCTAGACCCGGCCGCAAAGGCCGGGGCCATCGGGTCAACTCCCCACTGCACCCATATGGGCTTGAGCGCAGAATCGTTTCCAGGCTTGGAATCCGCCAATCAGATCGGTGGCGCGTTCGATGCCGAGTTGGCGCAGCGATGCGGCCGCCAGACTCGAGCTGTACCCCTCGTCGCAGACGATGATCATGCGCAGGTTTGCACTGTCTGCCTCGGCAATGTGGTGCGGGCAGGTGAGGTCGAGCCGCCACTCCAAGACGTTGCGGTCGATGATCAGGCCCCGGTAGCTCCCCATCGCGTTGCCGTTGCTCAATCGGGCGGGTGTCGATGACTAAGGCGCCAGCAGCGACTTCCGATGCCAGGTCGGCGGGTTCTACGCGGTCGAGGCCGGAGCGAACCTTTTCAAGCACAACATCGATCGCCGCTCGGCCCACCATGACAATCCTCCAAAGCCAGACGTCCTGAGCGTAACCCTGGGAATAGGCCTTCCTACCGACACGAATGAAGCCAACCGGCACGCCTCGCGGCAAGGTCTGCTCGCCAAGGTACGGCAATAGCCGTACCAGTCAACGTCAATCCGGGGCCGCTTGCGTCGAATGAGGCGCCGGTGCCGCTCGACTCCACTCCTTGCAACTGAGGTCTGGCGTTCACGATGAGACTTGTGAGCGGTGCTCGCCCGCGACCCAAGCATGGCCGTACGGACCATGGATCGTCGCGGTCGTGCTGCTCGGGCTGGGCAGCGTCTCTACCCGACCCTGCTAGCCGCCATCGGCGCCGTCGCCCACCCGATCTGGCGGGGCCCGACCGGCGGCACGCGCAGCCGGCTGGGTCGGCTCAGCCGCGGCCGCCCTCGAGGGCGCCAATGAAACCCTCGGCAGTGGTCACCTCGCACAGGCTGCGCAGGATCACGTGAAAACCGGTGGACCTCCCGGACGCGGCTGGCGCAGCAGTGATGCCCTAAAGCGGTGAGGAAGAGAGCAACCGGCGTCAGGTTTCGACCGAATCGCAGCCTTTCACAGTAGGAATCCTCCAATATCGCTCCGAGGTCGATGGCTGAGCGAACTGCCGATCTGGCTCGTAGCACTCGGCCTGGTCACCGAATGTGTGCTCGTCGACGGGAAGTCGCCATGAGCGCTGTTCTGGGTCTGCCTATCGAGGGCGCCCGCTGGAGCAGGACTCCCGCGAGTACCCCGATTGCGCACAGGACGCCGAGGGTGATAAAGGCGGGGCTGAGTCCGTCGACGAATTCGCTGGCTGCGCGGTAACTGCCTTCGGCGGCGAAGATCGCTGTGGCGATCGCGACGCCGAACACAGCGCCGACCTGGCGGAAGGTGTTGCTGATGCCGGACGCAACCGCGGTCTCGCCTGGGCCGACGGAACGCATGACAGCGGTCGTCACGGTTGGGAACGCGATGGCGATTCCGGCGCCGGCGATAAACAGCGGGCCCACAAGGGTGCGGTATCCACTGGTGTCGGTAACTAGTGCACCGATCAGCAGGAGGCCGCACGCTTCGAGGCCCAGGCCGACCATCACCAGAGGCCTCTCGCCGATCCGGTCGGCGAGTCTGCCGGCGATGGGGGCGAGGAGCAGTGCCATCCCAGTCGCGGGCAGCAGTCGCAGGCCGACTCCGAGCGGGTTGTAGTGCAGCGCCAGCTGCAGGTATTGCGCGGTGAGAAAGCCGAGCCCGAACACACCGGCCATCAGCACGAAGCTGGCGACACATCCGTTGCTGAAACCGCTGTTGCGGAACAGCCTCATGGGCATCAGTGGATACTCGGACCGGCGCTCCCATGCCACGAAGAGCACCAAGGCGAGCGAGCCGGCGGTGAGTCCGCCGAGGATCGAGGCGGAAACCCAGCCCGTCTCGTTGCCTCTGATGAGGGCTTGGGCGATGCCGAACACACCAAGCGTGGCCAGGGCGAGGCCGACGAGGTCGACGTGAGCGAAGACGCGGTGGCTTTCGCTCACCTTCCGGGTGGTCAGGACGGCGATGACTATCCCCACTGGGACGTTGAGCCAGAAGACCCACTGCCAGACGAGACCCTCGACGATGGCCCCACCGATGAGCGGGCCAGCCGCGACTGCGACCCCGGTGATCGCGCCCCAAGCGCCGAGGGCCTTGCCGCGCATTGGGGGCGGTGTGGCATCGATGATCAACGCCAGCGCCAGTGGCACCGCTATGCCACCGCCGATGCCTTGCAAGGCTCGCGCCGCGATGAGAAGGGCAATGGTTGGGCTCAGCGCGCACAACGCCGATGCGACCGTGAACACGGCCAAACCGGCGATGAACATGCGTCGCCGTCCGTATCTGTCACCCAGCGTCGAGCCGGTGAGGATGGAGGCAGCGAAGGCGAGCGCGTATGCGTTGACCGTCCAGCTCAGCGCCTCGACGCCGGCGCCGAGTTCTTGGTGCAGGGTTGGCAGCGCCGTCGTCACGACGAGCGCGTCGAGTCCTACTAGAAACGAGGCGAACGAACCGAGCACGAGGGTCCAGCGCTGCGCGGTCCGCGACACGTCGGGAGCAGTGCTGATTGCAGGCATGACTGATCTACCTCTCCGGACTTCGTTCGCTAGCACCGTGGCTCCTTCTACGCTGACAAGTCGGCTTGTGCAGGGGCCTGACGGGCACGTTCTGCGCGTCGACCGGCCGAGAGCTAGGCGAGGGCCGGGTGATGGAGCGCTTACTCGAGGGATCGGTTGCGTATGCGAAGATCTCGGCCGCCGGACGGTTGTCTTTTGTACCTATGACGATCGCGGGCATGGTCAGCGGCCCTCGGCGACGAGGGCTGCGTAGCGGGCCAGGTAAAGCGGCCATCCCCCGTCGGCATCTACGCCGCGGGCGACGGCTCCCCAGTCGGGCCCATGGCGTTCGAGGTGCCGGTGCTCCAGTTCAACGCGGGTGCGTTGCGGCGTCTCGGCATGGAACCGAACTTCGACCTCGCTGGTCATGTCGGGGTCGGTCACGATGCTCCATTGAGGGCTGATGTCCCAGCTGAAGACGACGCGGACCGGCGGCTCGTAGACCAAGATGCGTGCCCATCGGCATTCGGTGCCGTCCACGGCTCGGTCAACGATGTTGCCGCCCACCCGGGGCTCGAATACAGTCTCGGCGATTGGCGCACCAAGCAGGTTGTGCTCAGGCGGCTTGAAGTCGCCGAACTGCTCGGTGAACACCGAGAACGCGCGGTCGATCGCGGCGTCGACGACGACGTGTCGACGTACGGCCGTTTCTGTCTGTGTCATGGGTTGTCCTCTCTGTGCTGCGCTCGGTCGTCACTTTTCGCTGGGGGATGGGTGTCATCGGACAGGACTTCGGCGTAACTGGTGAGCGCTCGCCGCCAGTAGGTGTCGAGCTGGTCGCGCAACGCAGCCAGTCCGACCGGGTTGAGCTGGTAAATGTGCCGCGTCCCTTCCTGGTGCTCGCTCACCAAGCCCGCGTCCTTAAGCACCTTCAGGTGCTGGGAGACAGCGGGGCGACTCACCGGCATCTCGGCGGCCAGCTCACCAACCGAGAGGGGGCGGTCGGCCAGAGCGGCAACGATCGCGCGCCGCGTTCGGTCCGCGAGTGCACCCCAGCCCTGGGCGTCTCCGTAAGTAATCACTAACCGTAAGTATTCACTAACCGAATCGCGGGAGTCAATGCCCCAATCTGGATCGATGAGCGCTCGCTTTGAATGATTGGTCTGCTCGCTCTCGCGCTGTGGGCGACTTTCGTGGGCTGCGGGCGCTGTTGGCGCCGGATTCGTTTTCCCCCTGTCGACCATCCCGAACCTCGCTGGCTCAGCGCCCGCGAGGAGGAGGTCGCCCGCCGAGTGGCACAGCGCCTCTCCAACGCAAGATCGGCGAGCAGCTTTATCAGCAGCCGCACAGTGGGTATCACCTGCAGCGCATTGACCGGGGGCTCGAACTCTCGGGGGCGGAAGCCGACCGGTATGCGCTGCACGCCCTCTCTTGGGCAGCTGCGCTACAACAACCGCGCGGCGGTGCGGCCCATGCCGGCCAGGGCGCAGGCCGAGCTCGGTGTGGTCATGCTCACGGTCCAGAGCGGCAACCTGTGTATTCAGTAGCCCAGTCACGCTGCGTATCCGCAACAATCAGGGGCGCTCATCTCGTTTCGCGCCAGAATCCGTGCTCATTGTGACCGTTGGTGGGTGGCTTCTGTCTTTCCGGCGATCCTCGCCCGCAAGTTCGGGATTCCGGTCGTGGTCCGCTGAAGGAACGCTCTGAAACAGATTCGTAAAGCCAGGCACCTGAGGGTCCGGAAGGTGCAGATGCGGGTGGTGGGACGGGATTACGCGTGATGGCTTGTTGACCAAGTATTGGCGATCATGATTGCCAGTTATCAAATCGTGACCTAATGTGGCACTGGCTGTCCGGTAATTGCAGGTGATGTCACCGTCATGCACCGCTCAGTAAGGACGTCCGTCACCAGCTCTGCTGTGCTCAGATCTGGGGCGGTCTGAGTCAGCACTAATGAGAGCTGCGCGCAAGACTCGGGGAACACAGGAGTCGGGGAACTGTGAATTTCACTGCGCGCGTGACCTCACGCGCATTCGAGGTTGGCCGCGCTCCATCGATTCGTCGGAGCCTACGCATCGCTGCGCTTGGGCTCGCATCGGTGGCACTGAGCGCGTTGGTCGTCTTTCCAGTCAGCCCGCCGGCCGCGGCGGAACCGCCGCTGACGGTGGCAGAGGCGAGAGACTTGATCAAGCAGCTCCAGACCGATGCTGCTGGCATCGACCAGCAGTACACAGATGTCAAGGAGGAGATCAAGGAGGGCCGCAGGCGACTGAGCCAGAAGCAGGCTGATGTCCGGGATCGGACCAAGAAGGTGGAGCGGTTGAAGCTGCAGGTCGGCCAGATCGCTCTTGCCCAGTTCCAGAACCGAAACCTCGATACTGCTGCCCGTCTCTTCGTGACCACCGATACCGAGGGATTTCTGAGCCAGATTTCGACGGTGCAGAAGGTCAGTGAGAATCAGAACTCGGCGCTGCAGGACTACCAGCAGGCCCAAGCGAACCTTGCTGGTCTGGAGCGTTCCGCTGAGACCGATCTGGCAGCCCTTGGCGAGAAGGAGAAGCAGCTCAAGTCCCTCGCCGCCGCCTCGGACAAGAAGCTCGACCAGGCCAAGAGGGTGCTGGCCAAGCTCACCGCGGATCAGCAAAAGCAGCTCGCCGAGGCCGAGAAGAAGGCAACGGCAAAGGCCAATGCGGACGGCCAGGCTGCGACGAAGGCGACAGCAAAGGCCAATACAAAGGGCCGGGCGGCGACAAAGGCGCCAGCCAAGGCCAATGCGGAGAGTCGGGCTGCGACGAAAACCTCGCCGGACCCAAGACGCGGCTCAGTCACCGGTAGCAGCAAGGGAGGCAAGGCTTTGGCCTACGCAAAGGCTCAACTCGGTGAGCCCTATGCGCGCAGTGGCGCCGGGCCGAGCTCCTGGGACTGCTCGGGACTGACAATGATGGCCTGGGGATCGGCCGGCGTTAGCCTGCCGCATTCGTCACGACAACAGTTCAACCGCGGCCAGCCCGTGGCAAAGTCGGAGCTGCAGTTAGGTGATCTGGTGTTCTTCTACAGCGACATCCACCACGTGGGCCTCTACGCCGGCAGTGGGCAAGTCATCCACGCACCCCGGCCCGGCAAGTCGGTGGAATACATCAAGATGTCCTACATGCCCTATGCCGGAGCCCGCCGCCCGGGCTGAGTTGCGAGCCATTCACGGCTCCGGCCCGCCTGGCAGGTGCGCAAGCCTTGCCCCAACAAGAACGTCGAGCGCCGTCCGTTCTCGCCGGAATATCAGATCTTGGTCTCGGCCGAGCAAACCCACCGCCGCCTGCCGCAGCCGCTATCGGGCGGCAGCGGCGCGGTTTCTCGTGCTGCCTTTCGGCTCCTTGGTTTGCTTGCGTTGCCCGTACGGGGTGAGGCCGCGGGTTTTAGCACGTTGAGCACGGTGATGACAATCAGCACGAGGAGCCCGAGCGCGGGATGGACATCGCCGCCGAGCCGGCTGACAGCGGCCTCGTCGGCCGTCCGTGCGAGGCCGGCCAGTGCGCTGACGCTTGGCATGTGGAGCAGCAGGACGGCCAGGGGCAGCGTCGTCAGGACCAGGGCGATGACGACCCAGTAGTGCTTGAACAGTCCCTAGGGCGTTCCCACCGACAAGACCAGCCCGGTCACGGACGCCAGGCAGGCAAGCGGGACGATCACGAACCAGCATCACCACCGCCAGGAGTAGGGCAAGCCCGCGCGCGGTGATGACGAACACCTTCACCCACCGTGGCACGCCAGTAGCCCAGCGATTTTTCCCTCTGGGCTCAAGCCGGCCGGCGGGCTGGGCTCTCCAGTTGGTGCTCCACATCGTTCATTCTGATCTTCTCCGTTACCACGACTATCCAGACGGGCAAGCTGCTATTTAAGACAGATTGTCTTGGCCAAAACATATTGTAACGGGAACGTCAACTAGTATGCTACGACTGTGCCGAAATTGTGGGCTGAGACCGTGGAGACGCATCGACAGGAAGTGCGCGAGGCGATCTTGGACGCTACGGGCAGCCTGGTGCAAAGCCGCGGCTTGCTGTCGGTGACCATGTCGGACATCGCTGAGGCGACAGGAATAGGCCGGGCGACGCTCTACAAATACTTCCCCGATGTGGAAACGATCTTGAGCGCCTGGCATCAGCGCCACGTCGAGACCCATCTGGCGGAACTAAAACGGATCCAGCAGCGGATGGCCGATCCGGTTACTCGTCTGCAAGCCGTACTGGAAAGGTACGCCGACATCTGTCGGAAGCGCCGCCGCCACGGCGACGACGAGCTAGCGGCGGTGCTGCACCGCAGCACCCAGGTTCGCAAATTGCAGCGGCAACTCCTCGACCTGATCGCCGCCTTGGTGGCTGACGCAGCCGAAGCAGGTGCGGTACGACAAGACGTTCCTGCCGAGGAACTGGCCAGCTATTGCGTTCACGCCCTCGCCGCGGCTGGCAACTCATCCACAACGGCAGTCGATCGACTCGTCGACGTCGTCTGGACCGGAATCACCTCGACACCCAGTAAACAGACCCACGGCGTGGATAGTGCCTCCAGCG
>DASUYM010000017.1:0-32639 GCA_036377435.1 Propionibacteriaceae bacterium | reverse complement strand
GATCCTCGCGACGCGGAGCGTCGCAATCAACACCGGATCGCGCGCCGCTGATCGGAGGACGAGTGAGGAGACACGCTTCTCCGTCTCCGAGCAAGGACGACGACAGCGGATCACCAGCGCGATCCTCGCGACGCGGAGCGTCGCAATCAACACCGGATCGCGCGCCGCTGATCGGAGGACGAGAGAGGAGACACGCTTCTCCGTCTCCCGAGCGAGGACGACGACAGCGGATCACCAGCGCGATCCGCGCGACGCGCAGCGTCGCAGACGGCATAGCTGATCACTGTGTTGATCGATCCATCTCAGGTTGCCATGGATGTAGCCGCGGCACCCAGGCTCGCACCCCTCGGCGATAGCGTCCGTATTCCTCGCCGTAGCGGTTCTGAAGCAGCGGCTCCTCGTACCACCGAACAAACGTTGCCATGATCGCCCAGACTGCGAGGGCGTAAAGCAGCAGAGCGAGCGAGCCGAAGATCATTGCCTGACCGAGAATCGCCGCAATCACTGCTAGGTACATCGGGTTACGCACGAAGCGATAGTCACCACCGACAACCAGCCGTTCGGTCTGAAGGACCGGCGACGGAGTACCCCGGCCTTCGACCACGAAACGGACGAAGTTGCGGATCAGCACCACGACCGCCGCTGACGAGAGAGCACCGCCCAAACCCATTAAGGCGACGCCCAACGCCGACATTGGCCAGCGCACATCCCAACCACTGATGACCCAGGGCACGAGCCCAGCCACTATGCCAGGAGCAACCACGAAGAAGACGGCACTACCGGCTGCGGCCGTCGTCAGCCTGCGCACGGCACGACTCTACGCGCGAACGCATGCGGGCGAACTTGCCGAGAACCCTTCGAACAGGCTCAGGGCACGAGGCCGCCGCTACGTTGGCAGCCAGTAGGTGTCTGGCGAATTCCGCGGTCCGAAGATCGCCTGGCCGACCCTCACCGTTGTCGCACCGTACTCAATCGCCAGCTCCAGATCACCGGACATTCCCATGGACAGCTCTTCGTAGGTACCGGCGACATCCTCGCTAGCACGAAGTCGCCGCTGCAGGTCGCGCATGCGTTCGAAGCATGCCCGGATCTCTCGCTGACTATCAGACAACACGGCCAAGGTCATCAGGCCGCGAACGCGCAATGTCCCGTAGGCCTTGAGTGCGATAGCGAACGGTTCCAACTCGTCAGGTGGCAACCCGTACTTTTGGGGTTCACCCGATGAGTTGACTTGCAGGAAAACGTCGAGGCTGCGGCCGTTATCGTCCAAGGCCTGGTCAAGCGCAGCAGCTACTTTGACGCTGCTGAGCGCGTGAAACTCCGACGCGATGGCTGCCACCTGCCGGGCCTTGTTGGTCTGCAGATGGCCGATGATCGCCCATCTGAGGTCGGGATGATCAGCGAAGTGCCTCGCCTTTTCTGCAGCCTCTTGGACCCTGTTCTCGCCGAGCAACCGAACGCCTGCCTCATAGGCCTCCGCGATCAGGTCCATCCCTTGGTTCTTGCTGACCGGTAGTAACCGGACTTCACTCGGATCGCGTCCGACACGAGTGCACGCCGCCTTGATCCGCGCCTCCACCGCGGCAAGATTCTCCGCCACGCTCCCCATGTCTGAACCTTAGTCTCGCTTGGGCGTTGTGATGCGAGTTAGCTGAGGACGACGCCCTATGGCCAGCGGGCGCCGAGCGAGATCATCCCGAGCGCGGCGAGGATCGCGAAGCCCAATCCGAAACCGGCATAGCGGGAAGTGACTTCCCTGTCCACCTTCTCCTTACCAACCGAGCTTCCGATATCCCTGTAAACGTCTTTGAGTTCGCCCGCAGAGGAAGCCGTGTACGACTCTCCTCCTGAGATCTTGGAGACGCGCGCCAGCTCAGCACGGTCCACAGGTACGGGCTCCCGCCGGCCACCGATGTCGATGTAACCGTCGGGCGTCCCGTACGCGATGGTGTAGATCGGGACCGATTGGGCCCGCGCAGCCATCGCAGCCTGATCCGACGGCCGTCCCACTTGTGTCTTGCCGTCGCTCAGCAAGACGATGCGCGCTGGCGGCACAGTTTTCGGGTTGTCCGGGTCGGGCGGTACCTGGGCCAGCGCGGCCAGCGAGGTAAAGATGCCTTCACCGATTGCGGTCGAAGCTTGCGGGCGTAAGGCACGGATCGCTGCCGTCATCGATCCCCGATCGAGGGTCGGCGGCACCAGCGTCGTCGCCGTGCCGGCGAATGTCACCAGCGCGACATTGAACTTCGGCGGAAGGGATACCACAAACTGCTCCGCCGCGGACTTCGCCGCATCCAGCCGATTGGGATCGACGTCCTTGGCCTCCATGGACAGCGACACGTCGATGGTCACTACAATGGTCGCCCGTTCGCGCGGCACCGAGACCTGATCCTTCGGCTTCGCGAAGGCCACCGTCAAGGTCAGCAGGCTGAGGATCGAGAGACCAACCGCGAGATGCCTCAACCACGTGCGATCCCGCGGGATGACCAGGTCGAACATCGTCTGGCTCACTTGCTTGGTTCGGTTCCGCTTACGCTGCACCATCCACAGATACAGCAGAACCAGCAACGGAATCAGCAACAACAGCCACAACCGCGCTGGAGCAAGAAACGAGAGCAGCGGAATCATTTGCGGCACCCGTTCTTCGAAAAGTTGTCACGAACGACACGGATCTGGCCGGATGTGCCGCCAATTCCGACCACTTTCGGGACGAGATGAGGGATGAGATCCATCACGGCCACTTTGCTCCGAGCGAGATGGCACCCAGGGCGGCAAGCACAGCCAGCGCGAGGCCGTAGCCAGCAAAGCGGGCAGTCACCTCGCGGTCGGCCTTCTCGTAGCCGATGTCGGATCCGATGTTCTGGTACACCTTTTTCAGCTGATCGGCACTGGCAGCGGCGAAATACTCCGCGTTGGTCGCCGCGGCGATCTGCTTCATTTCCTCATGATCGACCGGTACGGGTTCTCGCTTGCCATCGAGATCGACGTAGCCGTTTTCAGTGCCGTACGCGATCGTGTAGATCGGCACCTTGGCCGCTCTCGCCTCCGCGGCGGCTTGCATCGGCGCGCGGCCGGTCGTGTTCGAGCCGTCGCTGAGCAACACAATGGCGCCCGGGGCAATTGAGTTCGGGTTGTCCTTGTCCTTCGGAGCCTGCTGCAGAGCCTGAAGCGCGGTGGCGATGCCCTCGCCGATCGCTGTTGATTCCTGCAGCTGAATGGTGGTGATCGCGTTTTCCACCGTGCTATGAGCGGTGGTTGGGGGCACCAGAATCGCTGCCGCTCCAGCCATCGAGACCACCGAGACGTTGTACTTTTCAGGCAGCTTCATCACGAAATCGATCGCCGCTTGCTTCGCGGCGTCGAGCCGGGTCGGTTTGACATCAGTCGCCTGCATCGACAGCGACGCATCGATCACCATCACGACCGTGGCGCGCTCCCGCGGCACGTCGATCTGTGTCTTCGGCCGGGCGAAGGCGGCCGTGAGGGTGATCAGGCTCAAGAGTGAGAGTGCGACCGCCAGATGACGCCGCCACTGCGACTGCTTTGGCACGACCACGTCGAGCATCGAGGTGTTGGTAAAGCGCATGCCACGCCGGTTCTTGCGGAGGCTGGCGAAGATGTACGCGAGAACCAGCGCCGGAATGATGAGCAAGATCAGCAGCCGCTCCGGCGACAGGAACGCGAGCTGCGGAATCACCTGCTGCGCCAGCAGCACGGATCTCATTTGGTCACTCCCTGCGGCGGGGCGTGCAGCATGCTCGCCACGCGACGGTACGCCAACACGAACCGGGCAATGTCTTGCACCCAGTCCCGGTCGGTCCGCAACTGAATGTGCCCGACACCTGCACGACGAAGCGAGATACGTATTCGTTCCCGCTGTGCCGCGCTTGCCGCATCCATTCTGGCTCGCGCATCTGAGTCGCCCGTGTTGACGTAACGCTCGAAGTCGGTCTCCGGATCGCGGATCAGCATGTCACCGACGTTGGGGAACTCGATCTCCCTCCGGTCGACCACCTCGACCGCGAGCACCTGGTTACGAACACCTAGCCGTCGCATCGAGCGTTCCCACTCCGGTTCCACGTTCGGGTCCAACTCGTGATCGCCTGGTGTCAGAAAGTCCGACACCACCACTCGCAGGCCGCGACGACGCTGCGTCCGCGACAGCTGCTCGACACTTGCCGCGAGCGTCATCGGCCCGGTGGCATGGTCGGGCACAAATGGCTCGGTCAACATCTTGCGCAACAGGCCGTACAGTGCGGACCGCCCTGACCTGGCAGGCAGCCGCCGCAGGGTTTGTGGTCGCAAGATATAGCCGCCGAATCGGTCGCCCATCTTCTGGCTGAGGAAGCCGATCGTCGCGACCGCCGCAATCCCGAGGTCTCTCTTGGTGACACCTTCGGTGCCCCAGTTCATCGACGGAGTGACGTCGAGCAACGCCCATACTTCGAGCTCTCGATCCGAGATGGTGTCGCGAACGTACGGCACGGTGGTGCGCGCGGTCACCGCCCAGTCGATCTTGCGAACGTCGTCCTCCCCCGGGACGTAAATCCGGGCGTCGCTGATGTCCGAGCCAGGCCCTGGAAGCAGGCCGAGGTGGTCCCCATGCAGGAAGCCCTCGAGGCGACGCACGATGGTGAGCTCCAGGCGGCGCAGCGCGGCCTCCGGCGCAAGCTTGTGCAGCGGGATGGTCGCCCGGGTAGGGGCACCGATAACCGAGGCAACGGCCCCCATGCTCTCCTCCGGGGCAGCAAACTGCACCGGAGCACGGCTGGGCGGCGGATAACTTACAGGCGGACCCGTGGGCGCCGGAAACCTGGGTGGGCCGACGGGCTGACCGCCTGGCGGCGGGTATGACACGTCAGCCTCTAGCTGAAGTCCGGCTGATTAGGCATATTCGGCACGGGCTGCTGGTAGGGCGCCTGCGGCGCGGTGTAGGTGTTGGCCGACACTGAGCGGCCGGGCGGAGTCTGGTGATTGGTGCCGGACTGCTGATTCCAGACTGGCGTCGGCGGTGGCACCATAGCGACGATCCGCTCGATCACCTGGGCTGGTGCGATGTTGTCGGCCACAGCGTCGAAGCCGAGCACGATGCGGTGCGCCATCACATCCTTGGCCACCGACTGCACATCCGTCGGCAGCACGTAGTCCCGACCGTGGATCAGCGCCAGGGCGCGTGCGGCGGCAACGAGGCCAAGCGTGGCGCGAGGGCTGCAGCCGATCTGGATGACCGAGGTGAGATCTGGCAGGTTGAACTCGGCAGGCGTCCGCGTCGCCAGAACCAGCCGGACGATGTACTCGGCGACAAGGTTATGAACGAAGATCTCCTCGGCCTGACGCTGCAGCTGAAGGATCATCTGGGGGTTCAAGACCGGCTGTGAGGTCGGAGGGTCGACGCTCATCCTCCGGAGGATTTCGAACTCTTCATTCCCGGCCGGGTAGGGAACGTCGACCTTGAGCAGAAAGCGGTCCCGCTGTGCCTCCGGCAGCGGATAAACACCTTCTGACTCAATAGGGTTTTGAGTGGCGATCACAATGAAGGGCTGCGGAACGGGATAGGTCGTGCCGCCGATGGAGACCTGCTTCTCAGCCATCGCCTCCAACATGGCCGCCTGCACCTTCGCGGGTGCGCGGTTGATTTCGTCGGCGAGAACGAAGTTGACGAAGATCGGCCCGAGCTCGACGTCGAAGCTCTCTTGGCTCGCCCGGTAGATGCGGGTCCCGACGATGTCGGAAGGGACCAGGTCGGGAGTGAACTGGATCCGGGCGAAGTCCCCACCGACGACGGTGGCGAAACTGCGCACCGCGAGCGTCTTGGCTACCCCAGGCACACCTTCGAGCAGGCAGTGCCCTTGGGCGAGCAGTGCCACCATGAGCTGCTCGACCATGTGTTCCTGCCCGACGATCACCCGCTGAACCTGAGCGATGGCATCCCCGAGTAGCTGCGAGGCAGTCTGGTTTCCGAGCTTGCCCGATGCCTGAGCAGCCGAGCGTTCCTCGACAGGCTGGCCGAACGACGGACTACTCACGCACTCTCCCTGTTATTCGCCAATGAGCGTCTGTACGGACGGGCACGATGAACCGCTCGCGCTTCCGTCGGACACCTAGCCATTCTCGCAGACGCAGGACTCCAGGCTATGAGGCTGGACAAGCCCAAGGCTATGGCTGAGCCCATAGTGAGCTGTGAAACCGATTAGCCTCAGCCGTCTGTCAACGGCACCGTCAGCGTGATATGGGTTGAGCCTGTCGAAGCCAGAAGAGGCCGCCCTTCGACAAGCTCACGCTTCAGCAAGGCCTACTTCGACAGACTCGGGGCACGTTCATCGCTACAAAGCGCCCCTGTACTGGCCGAATAGACTCTCCGTGCCCCGCAGGACGCGGCGGCCGGTCTCACCCGCGAGGCCGCGAGATGGAGAGTGATGTCGAATACTGACCCACCGGCCGGAGCGCCGAATGAATCGTGGGCCAGCCCTGGCGGCGCCTCCGGTCCTGGCTCTGACGGGGGACCTGGTGCAGGGCCGGCGTACGTACCGGTAACGCCGCTGCTGCCGGATGATCCACCGAGAGTCGATGAATTCTGGCTCGACGCACGACTCGGTGCGACGCCAGCGGGAATCGCGTTCACCGCCCACGACCCGGCCAACACTCCCGCGATGGTGATCTTGCTCAGCGAAGGTGCAGCCGCCGACGCCGCGGCGCGGTCCCGCTTCGCCGGCGAGATCAACGCGCTGCACATCGACACCGTGATCGCTCGGGGCGGACATGGGCAAGACACTGGTCGGCTCGCCCGCAAGTACCGCGGTGCGGAGGACGATCCCGTTGCGCCCGACGACCGACTTGTCGCCCCGTGGACGGCGCTGGCCTACGACGGCTCGCCTGCTGCAGCGGCGCAGGCCATGCGGATTCTCGACGCGGTGCAGATTGCGACGCTCCCGCCGCAGGGTGTGCCATCGGGGCCTGACTACCGGCAGTACTGGATCAGCAGGGTGCGTCCGGGCCTAGCGCGGCTGTGGCCGCTTCCCTGGCCCGGCCGTTTTGACCGCGCTGGGTGGCGAACGATCTTGGTGTCATGGCTCCTCATGCTGCTACTTGCGGCGTTGGCCGTGCTCATTGCCATCTTGATCTTCCGTAATCAACCACCACAGTCACCACCGCCACCAACCGGCAGCTCGAGCGGTCCGCAGTCAGGGTCACCCCAGTCAGGGTCACAGTCGGGATCGCCGCAATCGCCGGCGCCGTCGGGATCGCCGTCCTCTGGTTCGCCGGGACCATCCGGCACCGAATCGGGGGGCGGCCAGCCAACGCAATCCGCGACTGGGTCGCCAGCCACTAGCCAAAGTCCACGCTCGAGGCTTTAGTGTCTGCCACGTCGATCAAAGCCTCGGAAACCTTGCCCAGCCCGAATGTGTACGCCCCGGCCGTTCAGAAAGGGCTTTGGTCTCGTCTCGCGAGCTGGTTGGGCGTTTGTGTACTGCCTGTTCTCGCTGCGCTGTATGTCGCTGCGACCACGTTCCCCGGCGGCACTTTCATCCCGTGGCATCCGATCATGGTCGATCTCGATGTCTATCGCCGCGCTGGTTCCGTTTTGCTTGCCGGCGGCAATTTCTATGAGCTCCCGGGGCCGCTTCAGTTCCTCTACCCGCCATTCGCAGCCGTCTTGGCGGTGCCGCTGGCGCTGGTCCCGACAACCGTCGTTCAGATTGGCTGGACCGCAGCTGGCGCGATGGCGCTTGTCGCGATTCTGCATCGCTTCGGACTGACGGGCTGGCTGCTCAGTCTGGCCGGTGTTGCCGTGGTTTACGTCGTCGAGCCTGTTGTCCAAACGCTAGCCTTCGGGCAGCTCGGGATCTTCCTTGTGGCATTGGTTGTCTTGGACCTTGCCCCTGGTCCTCGGGTGCTTCCTCGGCGGCTGCTACCCGAAGGGGCACTGACCGCTGTTGCGGCTGCGATCAAGCTCACGCCGGCGATCTTCGTGGTCTATCTGCTTCTGGTGCGAAAGGTCCGCGCCTTCTGGGTTGCCGTCATCACCGGCGCTGTCGTTACGCTGGCCAGCGCTGCCATAGTTCCCGCGGCGTCGTACGAATTTTGGAGCAGGCTGACGCAGGGCGATACGGGCCTCGGGCACAGCATCATCTACTACACCAATCAGTCAGTGATGGCCGACATCGTTCGTATCTTCGGTGTCGGACCGGAGCCGGCGGCCGTCGGACTCGCGTTGTCTGCGATCGTCGCCGTTGCCGGCGTCTGGGCCGCGGTGCTGTGGCATCGGCTCGGTGACGTCCGACTGGCGGTCAACCTCTGTGGCTTAGCCGGGCTGCTGGCTTCGCCCGTGTCGTGGCTGCACCACTTTGTCTGGGTGGTCCCGCTCGCGATGAGCCTCCTCGAGCGGCGAACTATCAGCCCTCGCAGCTTGCCAGCGTGGTATCTCGCTTTGGGTTGGCTCTTTGTCGGCTGGGTTGTGCTCGCACCGTTCACCCGGTTGCCCAATGGAGCGGACATCGAACTCCAGTGGAGCTGGGCGCAGCACGTGCTCGCCTCGATCACAACCCTCATTGGACTCGCACTGTTGGCCGGTGCGATCATCATCGCCCGGCCGCGCGTTCTGACGATCTTCGCTCGGCCGGATACCAAGGCAATCGCGTCGAGTCGATGACGCGGCGCCCGGAGGCGGCGATAGACCTGCTTGCGAAGCATGATCATGGAGTCGTTCAGCAGCCGAACGCATCGCTGTCAAGTATTGATCAGATGTGAGATGGGTAGCGGCGAAGGTGGTCGCTCGCTCGGCCCACCAGTGCGGCACGTGCGCATAAGTGTTCATGGTCCACCCTCATTGGTCAAGAAGCCAATGACGACAGCGGTCCACCAAAACGATTGTGAGGCGGCGGCAAGCACCATGCCACGGTGGATCAGCGACCGTGCGGGAGTCGGCATTTGACGTTCCATGAGGCGGCTCGTCGCCAGGGCAAGTACTCCGACGATCCCCACACCAAGCACACAGCAGAGCTTGACCACGACCAGCCATGACTTCAGATCTGGCTTGAGGAAGACGCCACTGGTGGTGAGACCGGCGAGGCCGATCCAGATCAGGGGCGTCATCCGTTCAGCGGTGAGTAGCACGTCGCCGATGGTTACCCGGTGAGACAGGGAGAGCAGCCCATACCAGTCGACGGCGAGCACTGAGCCAAAGCCGACGACAAGAGAAATCAGATGAACAAAGAGAGCGACAAGCTGAAGCCACTGCGGCGGATTGACCAAGGTCGAAATGAATATCAGGCTAACGATGATCAAGGTGACGACGCCGAGAAGCCGCGCCTCGGATGGGCTGACGAGCCCAACGAGCCTCACTGTGCGAGCGAACATTTGCTGCACAAGTAGCTTCCCCCTGAAACTCTCGGCGCGATGCCGCGTATTGACTCTACTGCTTGCGGCCTTGTCGATCGCGGCCACCACGCGCATGAGATTCACGGCGGCGGGAAGGAGATATCGACGATCACGTCGGGTAGGAGGCGGCTCGGAAATTAACCCGGAGCCCGTAGAGCGAGCTGGTCGCGGTGATGTAGAGATGATTTCGCTGGCGACCCCCAAAGCTGAGGTTGGCAGTGATCTCCGGCAGGCGGAGCTTGCCGATCAGGGAGCCGTCCGGGTGATAGCAGTGCAGGCCATCATGAGCCGCTCCCCAGAGACGACCGAGATGATCAAATCGGATTCCGTCGTAACCTTGGTCGTCAGCACAGAACAGTTCGCCACCGGTCAGGGTTCCATGATCAACATCAAAGACCCTGATGTGGTGCAGCTCGCTGTCGACGATGAACAGCCGGCGTTCATCGGGCGAAAACGCCAGGCCATTGGGCTGGGCGAAGTCCCCAACCACCGAGGTCAGCTCTCCGGTGGCGAGATCAAGCCTGTAGACATTACGCGAGCCGATCTCCGGGGAAGCTTCATGGCCCTCGTAGTCGGTGTGGATGCCGTAGCTGGGGTCAGTGAACCAGATCGATCCGTCAGAATGCTCAACGACGTCATTGGGACTGTTGAGCCGGTGACTGTTGTATGAGGTCGCCAAGACTGTGGCCGAGCCATCGTGCTCCGTACGGGTCACCCGGCGCTCGCCGTGCTCACAGGTGACGAATCGGCCTTGCCGGTCAACCGTACGACCGTTCGTAAAGCCGGCTGGCGTGAGGAAGACATCAGTACGCTGGCTTACCTCGTCATAGCGAAGAATCTGATCGTTGGGGATGTCGCTGAACAACACGAATCGACCAGCAGCGTGGTAGGCGGGTCCCTCCAGCCACCGACCGCCCGAGAAAAGCCTGGCGACTGAACGGTCGCCTCCCGTCCCGGCAAAACGCGGATCCAACACCTCAAACTCTGCCGGGATGAGGTCGGCCACAGGTCCTCCCGTGCTGTTGGGTACTTGCCTCTGCAGGCTGCGGCGACTCTATCGAGAACCTGCCCGGAGCCAACCTAAGGACGCGCCCGAGTCGCGGAAGGACATCGTGGCTATCATCGGCCTCGATCAATCGCGGCTGGTGAACACCTGGGGCGGTAGCTCAGCCGGTTAGAGCAGGGGACTCATAATCCCTTGGCCGTGGGTTCGAGTCCCACCCGCCCCACAAATGGCGTTCCTAGGGAGTTCGCCGTGTCGGTGTCTCGGTGGGTCAGTCTCGGATTGTGATGTCAGCGGTGGTGACGACCGCGGACGGGCCAATGCCGTCGACGGTGAGGATGGCTTTCCATCTGCCTGGGAAAGGGAAGCGGTATCTTGCGACCCAGACGCCGTTGCTCATGCTCAATGGCACGGGTATCGGGGCGATGTCGCGGCGAGGGTTGGCGACCTTCAGGGTGACTCGGGTAGCCGGTAGCGGCTGGCCTTTGACGTCGGTGAGGAGCAGGTGTAGCTGGCTCCCGGTGGTCGTGGCGGGTAGGACCGCGAGTGCGGCGCTACCTTGGTCGCCGAGGGACATCTGGACCGCCTCATTGACAGCCTCATGTCCAGCGCCGTGACCGATGTGGTTGGACGGCTCGGGTGCCCGGGGTGGTGGTGCGGTCACGCTGAGCAAGGCGGTGACGGCGAGGACGATCACGGTGAGCGCAGCTTCGAACCGCACAGACCGGAGCGGCACGCGCTTCTGGTGCAGGCGCCGTCGGGATACTGCAGCTGCGGCAAGCGTGCTGGCAACTAGGACGAGCTTGGCCGCCAGGGTGAGCCCGTAGCTGGTCTGCCACAGCTCCTCGACGGCCTTCAGGTGGCGCAGCGAGTTCAGAGTGCCGGTGACGATCAGTGTCAGTACCGAGGCCACGGCGAGGGCGGAGAACCGGTGCAGCGTACGCGGTTCCGCAGATCGGCCGAGTGCGACAAGAACGACCAGACCACCCACCCAGAGTCCGGCGGTAAGCGCGTGGACCGTGTCGACGCCCATGTCGAAGAGGCCTCCCGCGACTGCGTGTCCGGCCGCGGCAATTGTCACCGCGGTGCCGGCCACCCCGGCCGGCACCAGCCAGCTGCCGAGCTCGGTGAGGATCCTGGGCAATCGCCAGGCGAGCACCCCAAGGACACCGTAGAGTGCGAGCCGCCACACCATCGCGGTGCCGAACGGGGTCGCCAGAGTCTCTTGTATGAGCCCCCTGTCCAAGACACGGCTCATCGAGACCCCGGCTGTGTACGGGCCTTGGACCAAGATGGCGGCGACCGCAGCAGCCGCGCCGCCGAGGAGCCCTCCGCGGGCCAGGAGCTGCAGAGTGGGGTCGTTACTGCTGCCCGGCGCGCACCACAGCACGAACGCGACCACGCCGGCGAACAGCGCGAATGCGGCGTAGCCGGCCAGACGGATGATCACTACTGGCCACGGAGCGGTCGATACAGCTGCGACTGTGCTGCCGGACGCGCCAGGTGTCCCTGTGCCGGACACATCGGATGCGGGGGTGCCGATGCCGAAGGAGGAGGCTCCGCTGACCGGGTGTCCGTCTGAGGACACCACCCGCCATGTGATGACGTAGGCACCCTCCGGCAGATCGGGGGGCATCGGCCAGGTGACGGTGTGCCCGGCCACGGTCGGGTCGGATGTGAGCACGGTCCCCCCGACGCCGTCGACCAACCGTGTGCCGCCGTCGACCAGATTCACCGACTCGGTGAACGTCATCCGCACCTCGGTCGGCGGCTCGGTCAGTTGCGCTCCGTTTGCCGGGGTGATCGTCGCCAGCTCGGCGTGCGCCGCGGCCGGAGACGGGAACAGCAGCGCGAACAAGGCGGCAAGCGTCCCGATAAGGGCGCGTCGTCGCGCTGCGATGCCCAACGGTGCCATCAGGGTGCTCCTAGCTCAGTACCGGAATGCCGGGAACGGTTGGCGTTCGTTCCCGCCGTCCAGAGCGGGTCAGACGTTGACATCCTCACGGGTAGGCGCGGAGGCTGCCTCGGGTGCCGGAACGTGTCGCCGGCTCTGGCGCCACGCGAGCACGGCGGCGACCAGGGAAAGCACCAATGCGGCACCCGAAAGGATGAGCGCCAGCGTCGAGTTGGACGCGTTGTCGCTCTGGGTAGTGGCGGTGCCTTCGTCCTGGCCAGTCTGGCTGCCCTTGTCAGCAGCCCCTCCGCCCTCCTTCGCCGCGGCTGGGGTAATGGTGAGTATCGGGGCCGGGTGCTCGGGCTCGACAGAAGGGTCAGCAGAGACCTGATTCCAGTTCACCTTCTCGCCGCTGGAGTAAGTCTGGAGGGTGTTGAACACCAGCTCGCCGGACTCGGGCAGCTGGCCGAGGCTGAGGTTGAAGTCTTGGAACTGGCCCGGGCGGATGCCGCCGCCAGTGGCAGTCCAGGTGACCTCGGAGACCACGGTGTCCAGTTGCTCGCCGAACATCTCAACGGGCTTGTCGAGCTGACGATTAGCGGTGCTGACCTTCCACCCGGGCACCGGTGTCGTCTGGACCGATCCGATCGGTTGATCTTTCGGCAAGGTGACCCGCAGCTGCGTGGTGCTGGCGTCGTCGCGCTCGTTCGGGACTCGGAATGCGACGACCGAGAAGCCGCCGCCTTCGGCGGTTCCGGGCTGAACGGTTACGTGTGCCTGGGCGACGGCCGGCAGGGCCAGAATTGCGGCGACGGTAGCGCCAATGCCGATCCCAACGCGGGCATGGGCGCGACGCCGTAAAGAGCTGTTCCGGAACATGATGTTGTCTCGATTCTCAAAGTGGTGACAGCGGCGACCGGCCACGGCCGCATAGTGCTGCCGACATGTCTGGTGAAGATTCGACGACGGTCCGCAGATGGCTTGCCTGCAGAACCAGATGTGTCAGCCGTCAGACCGTCGAAACGGCGCCGTACGCGTAGCGATCAGGCGACGAAGCACCGGGCGGGCCGCGCCGCGAGACGACGTCCGCCACCCACACCGAGCCGCGGACCGCACACCGCAGGCCCCATCCGAGCTGAAGCCGTCGGCAGCTGACCACCACGTCGCCGACGCCTCCGCGGGCCGCGCCCATGACTGTTCGCCACGCGTCGACGACCGGTCGTGCAGCCAGTCGAAGCACTGTCCAGAAAGCCCGCTCCCCTGCCGCCAGCCAGATCCCGACGACGACTGCTGCCGCCAAGTGCGCAAGCAGCATCACCAGATGTCCGCCGCCCATCAGCGACAGTGCGGAACCATGCGATGTGGCGGCACCCGGATGCGTCATCAGGTGGCAGTTGGTCGGCGCCGATACAGGGGCCGCACCCGCACCCATGTCACAGATAGCGGTTGTGGCAGCGACGGTGGTCCGGCCGAGCATCTGCAACGCTGCGTGCAACAGGCCCTGACCGACAAGCAGCAGCACCACGGCCCGTGCCGGCCTGATAGGGACCCAGGTGAACGGGCCCACCGCGACCACGGTCAGCACGAACAACGGAACCAGCGCTGAGGTGGACGGGATGGCACCGTTCCCGGCCGCGTGGCCCGCGAGCGCACTGGTGAACAGCACCGACGGGAGGGTCAGCGCGCGCACCCAGTGCAGCACCGCGTCACTCGTCATGGCCAGTCCACCCCCGAATGTCAGCCAACCTAGCCGCCATTAAGACAACCAACGCTCCTTGTACAGACCTTGAGACCGGGTCCGTGCCATTGCGGCAATGGGAATGATCAACAGGCCGAGGATTCCGCCGGCAAGGGTGAGGGTGGCGTAGCTCGTGGCGGTGACGATCAGCCCAGAGCTCAGCCCGCCGCCGGCGCCCGCAAGTGCTACGCCGAAATCGACCACACCCTGGGTGCGTGCGCGCGTAGCCAACGGCACAGCATCGGTAACCAGGGTCGTGCCGCTGACAAGCCCAAGGTTCCAGCCAAGTCCGAGCAGCACGAGCGCCAGTAAGAGTGTCCCCACCGAATCGACAGGCGCCCACGCGGCTAGCAGGCCCGAAGCCAACAGGACGAAGCCAGCAGCCGCAGCGATCGGAAGGTAGCCAAAGCGGTCGACCAGCCAACCAGAGAACGGCGATGGCAGGAACATGCCGGCGACATGGGCGGCGATGACGACACCGGTAACACCGATGCCGTGCCCATGATGCTCTATGTGGATTGGCGTGATGGTCATGATCGCTACCATGATCAGCTGGGTGAGGATCATGATGCCGGTGCCACCGGCGACCGCCCAGGACCATCCCTGCCGAGACTCTGAGGCAGCGGTCGATGTCGATGGCACCGTCACGGGCTTGTCTGCCCCTGACGACCCAGCGGCAGCGAGGCGGCGCGCGAGCAGCAGTGGGTCCGGTCGCAGCAGCAGCCATAGCACAATGCCAGCCGAGGCGTACGCGGCACCGGCAAGGAGGAACGGCCCCGCCAGTGCCGGGATACCGAACCTGCTGGCAAGGGTGCCACTAACCCGGACCAGGTTAGGGCCGATGATCGCGCCCACGGCCGTCGCGACAAGCACGATGCTCACAGCCCGCCCGCGCCGGGAAGGTGCCGCCAGATCTGCACCCGCATAGCGGGCCTGCAAATTGGTGGAGACGCCCGCGCCGTAGATGAGCAGCGAGGTGAAGAGCAGCGCAACGTTGCCGAGACCGGCTGCCGCCACGACTCCCAGACTGCCCAGGGCACCTGTCAGGTATCCGGCGCTCAGCCCGGCGCGACGACCCAGACGCTGACTAACGCGGCCTACGCCGACGGCCGCAGCAGCCGACCCGATCGTGAAAAACACGGTCGGCAGTCCAGAAAAGCGGCTGGAGCCAAGCATCTGCTCGGCAAGCAGTGCACCGACCGTGATGCCCGCGGCTAGACCGGCGCCGCTCAAGATTTGCGCCAGCAGCAGAATCGCGAGCGTCCGCCGCTGCTCAGGAGGCTCCTCGAGCATGCTCGCGTCGGCCGAGACTGCGGGTGAGTCGCTCACGCCTGGCGACGTCGCCGGCTGATCGGTGGGATGAGACTCAACCGCTCAGCCGTTCGGCGAGTTCGTCAGCAGTTCCTCGACCACCGCGCGGATCTGCGGAGGATCGGGCGGGATCGGATTCTCGTTGTCCACCACATTGCCGTCGAAGTCCGTCGCAATGAGAGTCTCGGACGGTGGTCTCACGATGGCTTCCAGAGTCCCGGCCCCTGTGGCGGAAAGCGATTCGGGAAGGCTCATAAGCCGAGCCTGTCAGACATCGTGTCGCGTTCGCCACACCTCGGGCAGCGTGAAAGCCGACCCACCCGACTCCACCTCCGGTTGTCTTGTCGCGGCAGCTGCTCGCTGGCCCCCAGACGCGAAGTGCAGTTAAGGTCAAGGACAACGCCGTAGGAGGTCACGACGTTCATGAGCCAGCAACGCAAGGAATCGCAACTCGATCCGGCCTCCTTCGTCGTAGTGGCGAACCGGCTCCCGGTTGATCGGGTAGAACGTCCCGACGGCACCGCGGACTGGCGACCGTCTCCCGGCGGGCTGGTTACTGCTTTCGATCCGATCATGCACAAGCGCCGCGGCGCCTGGGTCGGCTGGCATGGTGCAGCCGACGAGGAGCTGGAGCCGTTCGACGATGACGGGCTGGCGCTGGTACCAGTCCCGCTCTCATCCTCCGACGTCACGGAGTACTACGAGGGCTTCTCAAACGCAACGCTATGGCCGCTCTATCACGACGCAATCGCGACGCCGCAGTTCCGCCGCGAATGGTGGGAGACCTACGTCAAGGTGAATCAGCGGTTCGCCGACTACACGGCACGGGCGGCAGCCGAGGGCGCAGTGGTATGGATTCAGGACTACCAGCTGCAGCTGGTTCCGCGGATGCTCCGTCGCCAGCGTCCGGACTTAAGGATCGGATTCTTCCTTCATATCCCCTTCCCTCCCACGGAGCTTTTCGTCCAACTTCCGTGGCGACAGCAGATCCTGGAAGGGCTTTTGGGCGCGGATCTGGTGGGTTTTCAACTGCCAGGCGGTGCCCAGAACTTTGGCCGGCTGGTCCGGCAACGGCTCGGTCTGGAGACCCTGCGGGATCGCATCCGGACCTCTGACGGCCGCGAGGTACTGGCTCGCGCGTATCCCATCTCGATCGACGCCAAGAGCCTCAACAAGCTGGCGAGCACCGAGGAGGCCGCCGAACGTGCTGCCCAGATCCGTCATGATCTTGGCGATCCGCGGGTGATGTTCCTCGGCGTGGATCGCCTTGATTACACGAAGGGGATCCTGGAGCGCATTCAGGCGTACGGAGAGCTGATCGCGGAGGGGAGGATCGACCCAGATGAGGCGGTCATGCTTCAGCTGGCTGTTCCCTCGCGCGAACGGGTTGACCTGTACCGGCAGCTCAGAGACGACATCGATCGGCTGGTCGGCCGGATCAATGGCGACACCCCACGCATCGGCCGCCCGCCCATCATCTATCTTCACGTGTCGTATCCGCGTGTAGAAATGGCTGCGTTCTACGACGCCGCCGACGTTATGGTTGTGACACCGTTGCGTGACGGCATGAACTTGGTAGCCAAGGAGTACGTCGCCTGCCGCCAGCAGGACGATGGCGCCCTAGTGCTCAGCGAGTTCACGGGCGCGGCGCGTGAGCTGCGCCAGGCCTACCTGGTCAATCCTCACGACATCGATGGCCTCAAAGATCGCCTGGTGGAAGCGATGAACGATTCGCCGCACAACAAGGCCCGGCGGATGAAGCTTATGCGCCGCCAAGTCGTCGAAAATGACATCGACAAGTGGGCGAGCACGTTTCTTGACGATCTTGAGAGGTTGACCCGGACCGGGGCGGCAAGCCAAGCCGCAGGTTCAGTCTCCTAGCGTTTCGCGGAGCTCGCCTCCGCGCGGCGTTTGATGCCGAGCAACATGCCGCGCGTCATCAGGAAGTACGCCGGCTCGGCCAGAATGTCAAACCAAGTCGTCGGGCTCAGGCCGCTGCGAGCGCGCAGCATCAGCCGAGTGGCATTCTCGCCACCGGCCTCGAGCACGAACTGCCAGGTTCCCGGGCAGGTCCTAGCGTCGTCGGTGACCTGGTGGCAGAGAAGCAGCGCACGGTTCGGCTCGACGGCGACTACGCGCGGACCTGAGCGAGGCTTGATCGGGTACCGCTCCGGATAGAACCACATCCGGTCGCCTACCGTAATGTTCTGCCATTCGGGCACGATGCGGTCCGCGTTGTGGAAGTCCAGGCGCAGCAACCCGTTCTCGAACCACTCGTAGGTGTAGAACCCGGCGCGGTCTTGACCCATCTGCACAAGCCATGGCCACACCCGTTCTGGCGGCGCCTCTGGGGTCACAGCCCACGTCGACTGTGCGCGAGGGGTGGGGACAAGCTCGTCGCCGGGCAGGGTGCGTCGCACTTCCTCGTCCGTGGCTCCCCAGCCTGAGTACCAAGGCCGCAGGAAGCGCCCCAGTGCCAAATAGGCGGCCGCGCCGGAAACCATGGTGACGAGCAGCAGGCGTCCCATGCGTCTCACGTCAACGATCTTGCCACTCCTGGCGATCGGCGCCCGAGCAGCCACAACAGGCCCGGAAATGCCGTAGGTATTCATCTATCTGGGCCTGGGCGGCGCGATATAGCTCTAGCGCTAAGCGTCGCCCACTCACCGGTACAACGCGCCTGATGAGCGGCAAGGCCCGGGGCCCGATGCCCGACCCGACACGAGACGCTCCGCCATGATGTCCGTAGACGGTCCGCAACTGGCCATGCCGCCTCGGCCACATCATCCAATGGGCCGCGGGACCCAGCCAACCTGCGAGCACTGCCAGCTCCAGGCGGCTGAACGCACGCATAGGCGTACCCACCGGGCCATGAGGTTTTTTTTCTGGCACATGCACGTAGGAAATTTGAGAGGTTCTGTCGTATTTTTCGGAGCCGCAACGACTACTTATGTGAGAGGTTCTCTCTCTCTCTCTCTCCCGGGCCGCAACAGTGGTCGACCTTCCGGAAGCCCGCATGTCGGACGGGAGGGGACGCGGGGGCAGCACCCGCCGGTTCCACTATCGGGCTTTATGCGCAAGCAGCGACCCGAGAACCGAGGCGCAGCGGTCTGCGTCGACTGCGAAAGCAACAAGGAGAAGGTCTCGCAGCGCCTTCCGCATCTGACCTGCCCAAGTGTCCACAAGCCGGTCGGCTACTGAAACGCCGATGAGTGTTTCGCTTCCGGGTCGGCGTACGAGGTGACCGCTTCGTGATCGCCTTCGAGGGTGATTGCAGACCGAGGGCTTCAGGCGCCGGGCAGCACGGCTCTCGGGGGTCGGCGACCAAAAGCTCCACGCACACTTTCCCCTATCTGGCGCTCCCGCAGCTCAGGCGACGAGCTTTGGTAGCCCGCGGGCGATCTCGGCATCGACCTCGAAATACGAATTCTCGCTCGAGTCGCCCATGACTGCGTCCGCGTATTTGCTGAGCTCGTCCACCGAATTGCTCTCCCACAGACAGAACACGGAGTTCTTGTCTCTGCTCGGATAGAACTGCAGAACGCGGGTGCCTTGTGGTGCGCCGTTGCCGTCCAGCAGGTTCTGGCCACGCGCGAACGCTGCCTGCGGGTTCGTGATGCGGTGCTGGAGGACGATGAACATGAGCCACCTCCTGGCGAATCGGGGTTGTCTTTGCCCTGACCGTAGGACCGGCGCCCAGGCCGCCGCATCGGATACCTTGACCAACTTTGGCGGCCCAGCCGCGTGGTTATTTCACGCCGTCAGAGGAGCTTTTGCTCGACGGCGAACACGCTCGCCGCGGTACGAGAGGAGACGCCAAGCTTGGCGAAGATGTTCTGGAGGTGTCGTGCAACCGTGCGCTCGCTGATAATGAGCGCACCCGCGATCTCGCGGTTGCTCTTGCCAGCCGCCAAGACACGAAGCACCTCCAGCTCCCGCGCCGTGAGACCATGTGCATCGCCGTGAGTACGCCCCGCAAGCGTCTCGACGCGAGCGATGTCCGGCCCCGCGCGGAGCCAGGTGAAAGCCTCACGAGCAGCGGCGAGCTCGAGATCGGCGGTCTCCCCGTCGCCGAGCGCTCGGCACGCCTCGGACAAGAGCACACGTGTTTGCGCCGCCTCATACGGCACCTCGAGCTCCTGCCACAAGTGCAGCGCACGCCGCAATGCAAGCAGCGCGCGCTGCGCGTCGCCCTCCGCTGCTGCCACGACACCCGCGGCCTTAGCAGCCATCGCGAACAGCACCTCGCTCGGATGATCCCGAGCGATGTCATCCAGTTCACTCGCTGCAGCACGCGCCCGCTCCTGGCCGCCGACCGCCACCTCGATCTCGACCTGTGCTGGAAGGAGCGACGCGCGTCGAGTCCAGTCATCGGCTTCGGAAAGCGCCCGCCGGACCGAAGCCGCCGCGGCGGGCTTCTTTCCCTGGCCCAGACGCAGGAGCGCGAGGCCGGGCTGCGGCTCGCGTCCACGGCGAATCGCCTCCGCGAAGGACTTCTCAGCCGCAGCAACCTCTCCGCGCAGTCGATGCAACTCTCCCTCGCGATAAGCGGCCTCGCCCAGCGCTCTCTGGTTGAGAACGCCCTGCACGAAGCGCTCAGCTGCCCGACGTGCTTCATCGAGCGCAGCCGGCCACGCTCCCGCAAGCGTCATCAGCTCCGCACGATGCACGAGACAGACGCCTTGATGAGCAAGCATCTCCGGCTGCCGCGCACACCACTTTGTTAGTGCAGATGTCCACTCGCGCGCCGCCCGCAGCTCGTAGAGGTCGCGGCAGAAAGCGATGGTGTTGCAGTAGACGATGCCGGCCACGATCGGCGAAAGCTCGCCCGCAGATACCGCGACCATCGTTTCGTCCACGAGCCGCAGCCCCTCGTCGCGTCGCCGTAGCCGAAGAAGCGCGCTTGCCTGCTCCATCATGGCGAGCGTCACCAGGTCGGAATCCCCGAATCGCTCTGCAATCTCCGCAATCTCTACCGCGCCGTGGTGCGCAGCGGTGTAGTCGCCGCGAGATGAGTGTTCGAACACCACTGGGATTGCCAAATACCCACGCGCAACGCAGTCGCCTGCTCGCTCGAGCAGGCGTTGTCCGCGCGCGAACCAGCCTCTTGCTAGCGCGGGCTCGCCACGGAAGAGCTGGCCGTGGCCGATCCACCAGGTACAGCGTGCTGCTGAGGCGACATCCCCAGCATCGAGGTAGGCGTGGTACGCACGCTCCAGGGAGTGTGCGTACTCCTCGTCGCGGCCGAGCATGTATGCCGCCCGGGCCAGCAATTCAAGGTCCTGCGCTGAGACGGTCTGCTCCTGATCGCCGCACGTCAGCGACTCATACGCCTGGCTCCAGGCATTCTCCGCATAGGCCTGACGGCCCCGCCACAGCTCCGATGCAGCCACGATGCCTATTTTGGCGCCGCGCGTCTACAACGGTCGACGAGCCGTTGTCCCGACGCGCCCGCCGCGGCAGTGCTCGAACCCGTGAAGGTAGGGGCTGAGCCCGTCGACAGACAGCTGTCGGCTCAGTCTGTCCAGCCCGCCCGGACAGTGCGGGGTGTCGCGAGTAACGGGACCAGGCGGGGTCGGTGGACCATCCAGATTCCCAATGCCCATTGTCGAGCGAGCTAAGTTGAGCTCGCCGACCTTCCGCTGGCGGATGCGCCGTCATGGCATTGCCGACCTCAGCAAGATCACGACCGCCGAGCTCGACGCCTACCTCGTCCTGCTCCAGCGCACCGACAACGGCCGCGCCTTCTTGAAGATCATGCGAGGGTTCGAGCTGACCCGGACCCAGCCTCGGCAACGCTCCCCGAGTTGATCACCAGCAGGCCCCGCCGTGATCTCATGCCGGGAACGCGTCCGGTGACCGGTCAGCTTACGAACGGTCAGCCTTTCTGCGGTTGGACGGGTCGTCGGACTCCCGGGAGACTGGCCGAATGCCACGTGGTTGGAAGTTGGTCATCGTTAGCACGAACGCGCCCGCCATCGCGGACTTCTGGGCTGCGGCCTTGGAGTATGAGGTGGAGGACCCCAGCGCGCTCATCTCGCAGCTGCTGGCCGCAGGCCATATCGGCTCGGAGGCGGTCGTTGAGTACCGCGGCCGCCGAATCTTTCGCGGCTACGCCGCGATACGACACCCCGAGGACACCGCGATCGGCACGACGGGCGGAGACGCGCTGCACGTCGGCGACCTCTTCGACGCCCGGCTCGACGAGCTGTGCGCCGTGCACGAGGCGACGCTCCCGGTCGCGTTCGAGCGATGAGGCCAGCGGCGCGCCGCGCGCTCACCCCGCTCGTGCCGGGGGTCGACCGCTTCGGGCTGGTGCTCGGGCTGCTCGTCTTGAGCTACCTGGTGTTTGCGCTCGGCGGCAGTTCGACGCCGCGAATTCTCGAGGGATCGTCCGCGGTCGTCGCTCTGTGGCTGGCGCTCCATGCGTCCGCGGTGGGTCCGCGGGTGCGGCTCTGGGCGGCGGCGATGCTCCTCGCCGCCTTCCTCGCGGTCGTCGTCATCACCCAATCCGTGGCCGACAGCATGGCCCGCGGGCTGAGCGAGCTGTGGTTCGTCGTCGTCTTCCTGCTGACCCTCCTCGCCGTGCTCCGTCGCGTGCTGATCCATCAGGAGGTAACGCTCGAGACAATCTGCGGCGCCCTCGCCGCCTACCTCCTCCTCGGGCTGATGTTCAGCGCGGTGTACGGCGCCATGGCCGACCTCGGGGACCAGCAACTGTTCGTGCAGGTCGCCGAGCCCAGCATCCCGCTGCGGCAGTACTTCTCGTTCACCACCCTCACCACCTTGGGATACGGCGACGTCACCGCGGCCACGGACATCGGCCGGGCGGTCGCGACCCTCGAGGCGATCTGCGGCCAGATCTTCCTCGTGACGCTCATCGCGCGCCTCGTTTCCAACTTCGCTGGTCGCCGCTCGACCGGCTAAGCGGGGGGCGCGGGACCTACCGCCTGGATCAGCCGGTGGTCACAGCTAGTACCGCTAGCCGGTCCCCCATTGACCGATGCCGGCGCTTATGGCGCGGACGGCCGCTGACTACACGGGCAAGGGCTGCCGTCTGGCCCCTAGGTGCGTTGGGAGGGCGACCCCCCGTTGTGCAGCGCTGGCGCGAGATGGCGACTGCTTCGGCGCGGACTCGCACGGGACTCCGCACAACCTCGACGGCATCTCGAGCCGGACTTTCGCACCCGCCCTCTCGACGCCAGCCCCTCTTCGCCGCGGTCGATGCGTTGACGACGAAGTACGCGAAGGCGACCGGGTAATGTCCATACCTCGGTCGGCACCGGTCAACGCTCGCGCCTGCACGGGATCACCGGTCCCAGTCGGTGCCGAGCCGTTCCGCCAGGGCCGCGAGCATGGCCATGGCCGTTTCTGGCCGCTCCTCCAATATGGCGTGTAGCTCGGCTCCCCTCAGAATCAGCCCACGGACGCCCTGGGGGCCGGCGGTGACATTGGCGGCGCGCGGTTGGCCGCGTAGCAGCGAGAGCTCCCCGACGTAATCGCCCGACCGGAAGGTTCGGATAGGTCCTCCGGAGCCCTCTCGCGGGCGGCTCACCGTCACCTCGCCCTCGACAATGATCAACATCTCGTCGCCCTCTGCGCCCCAAGCGAAGATGAGCTCGCCGGTGTCATAGCGACGTTCGGTGAAGAGAGTGGCGATCCGCTCGAGATCTTCGGGGTCGATCCCGGCGAACATCGGCACCCGCTGAAGTGCTACTACCCGGTCCACCGTGTCGAGTGTCTCGGTGTCCTGCACCCCGATGACCTCCCATCGTGCGATCGCCGATTGGACCAGGCCCGACTGATCTGCATCCGCCACCCCCCGGAGGTGCCCGAGGTCGTCGATGAGCTCCTCGCTGATGCAGCGTACCGCCAGGGCACGGATCCATTCATCGTGATCCTCCGACATCTCGCGGAGCGACGTCCGAGAATCCGGCAGAGCGCCGTGGCCCGTGTCCTCGAGAAGTGGAATGAGGCAACGGGTGACCGCATGCACTCCCACAGATTCCAGCGCCTCCACCGCTTGTGCCCTGGTCTCTTGATCCGCCGAGCGCAACCCCCTTCCGACGACCGTCATCGTGTCCGCCGTATCCGGTGTGGTCGTAGCCAGCAGCGCCCAACGCAACAAGCGCTCCTGGCGCGAGGCCAGGAGACTCGCGAGGAACGTGCGCGTGGGAGAGAGGTCGTTGGTGGCCAACGCGAGACGGAGCCGGCGGAGGTGGGCGGCGCGGGCGACTTCCTGGAACGCCCAATCCGTCAGGCCTTCACCAGTTTGCCCGGTGTCGGCCAGCGACTGCAGGGCGGCCTCTGTGGCGCGAACCGATCCGTTCGCCAGCACGTCCATGAGGATGGCGAGCCCATCGGCGCGCCGGGCGAGACCGGCGGCCGATGCCCGGCGCACGATGACCGAGCCGTCATCGAGCAGGCTACGTATCACCGGGCCCGAGCCGGGTAGCGGCGCCAGCGCCGCGGCAGCAGCAGCGCGGACTCGTCGGTCCGGGTGCCCGGCGAATCGGATCAGGTCCCGCCCAGTGAGATCGGGGCGCCTCGCCAGCGCTCGGAGCGCTGCTTCTTGATCCGCTGGGCTGTCGGACTCGAGCATCCGTTCGAGCGTCTGCTGGGCCCTGATCCCACCCACACCGGTCGCTGCGACAGCTCTGACACCCGGATCGGGATCCTCCAGGATGGCGGCGAGAGATTCGGCGTGGTTGGTGCCAAGCCGTGAGATGGACCGGGCTGCCAGAGAACGTACCTGTGGCGCCGAGTCTCCAAGCATGGTGATCGCGGCGCCGGTCGCCTCCGGGTGTCCCTGGTCGAACAGGGCCTGGAGGGCGGCGAGCCTGACCCTCCAGTCGGCGTCGTGCAACGCCCCGAGGATGAGATCTGCCTTGACTCCATCCCCCAGGTGACCGAGCAGCGAGACGGCTACCGCCCGTGCCCCGGGCTCCGGAGCGTTCAATTCACCGGTGAGTGCGCGCTGGGTGTCGGCGTCGAGCAGCGGCTTCTGCGGCCCAGCTTGCGGGAGGGTGAAGACCTCGAGATTGCCGTCTCGAACCGCGTCGACCAGCGCCGCAGAGTAGGCGGAGCGCATCCTCAGCACGAGTAGCAGGAGCCCCCCAGCCAGCGCCAAGCCGATGGCGCTGATCTGGGCGGCCGACAGCTCCGACCCGGCGATGAGCAGCGCGCCTGCCACCGTCGTCCCCAACTGGGCGGGTACCGCGGACATGAAAGCCATGACCTCGCCGCGTCGCCGACCGGGGACGACGTTGAACAGAGCGCTCCAAGCGGTCGAGCCAATGGCGTTGACCGCGATCCACTGTGAGCCCCGCACCGGGACGGCGGTCACCAGCCCGAACGATGCCAGCCAGGTGGCGAAGCCGACCAAATAGACCACAGGCAGGATCAGGAGTGTCAACACCACTCCGAGCCTGGCGAACAGGCGGTTGACTCCCAGCAGCGACACAAGAAACGTGGCTGCGGTCGCCAATGCAGAGAAGAGTCCCAGAAAGCTCGCCATCTCCACCTCGGTGGCGAAGGACCGGGTCACGATCTCGGCGAATGGGAACACCATCAGGAAGAAGAGGGCCGATATCAACACGGCAGCCCAGGTCATGAGACGGAGGAGTGGCGTTCGGCGAGTCAGGTCGAGACCGGCTCGGAGGTCGGATATGGCCGACCGTTCCGGCTCTTGAGTATGGTCGCGGAAGAAGCGGTGCCCCACGGTCAACGCGGTGAAGCCGCCGGCCACCAGCAGCGAGGCTTGGACGCCCAGGAGATTCTCGGTTCCGAGAAAGAAGGCGAGTGGTCCGGTGAGCACATTGCCGACCACTCCTCCGACTATCCCGGCCGATGCAAATAGCGGGTACAGACGTTTGGCTTGCCGAGTGGTGCAGGCCGCGGCGGCCGCGTTCCACATAACGGTGAAGCTCACGAGGATGACCACCTGCCCACCTAGCCACACCACCGGGTAGATGCCAGGGAGATCCACCGAGATCAGCAGCCTTTCGATGATCAGCAGCCCGGCGAACCCGAACAGAACCCATGACAGCCAGCGACGGGCCCCCACCCGGGCGAGACCACCGGTGTAGAGAAGACTCGCGACCATCACGACGGGCCCCGACAGCAGGATCATCAGTGGAAGCGACTCCACCCCGAAGCGGAGGAAGAACAGGGTGTCGGCCGCATTCGCGCCCAGCCCCTGGCTCGCTTGGGTGACGGCGAAGAGGACCACCATCCAGACGGCCAGGGGTTCCTCCCCCGGGCGACCGCCCAGGAACGCGAACACCCGCGCCTGGGGCAAGGCTTCAGCCACGGCGACAAGTTTTGCAGTTGGCGGGTGGGGCATCGGCTGGAAGGGCCGGCGCCCGCCTCCTTGGGAGCTATCTGGCCGGCCATCCGCGGGATCAGGCTGACTTCGACCAGGCGATGGCCGCCGAGTCCATCGAGCGCGCCCGTGCTGTTCTTGCCACATGCACCTCCGACGGACTTGAGACCATTGTCGATGTCGGAGAGATTTGTCGCTGAGTTGTTGGCTGCAGTGCCCCATATTCGAGGCGTCCTCGCCCATCAACGGAGGTGGTTGCTGGAGCGGGCGAGGTGCTGGCCGAGGCTGGTGTGGCCGATCGCTGCTAGGTGGTGCCGACCGATTTCTTCCACTCGCTGGTGTCCGGCGGGGACGCGTCGTGCTGGCGCAGATCCTTCACGACTGTCCAGACGAAATGCGTGGAGATCCTGCGGAAGTGTGCTGATGCAGTGGAAGACGGAGCGCGGCTGGGTCATCGAGAAGGTGGTCGAGGATGACCTGGCGTCCACTTCGTTGGAAGTCGACTTGCTGGACCTCAACATGCTCATTTGCTTCGGGGCGAGAGCGAACGGGAAACGAATACGTTCACCTGCTGCGGGGCGGGATCGCGAGCACGGCGGCGCAATAGCCGGCGACTGCCCAGGAATCAGCCAAGCCGCCCAACCGCGCGCATTCAACGGCGGGCTGAGGATGTTGGACCCCTGGCGGATCTGCTGCGCCGCGATCTCACGGCTTCCGGCCTCGTCGAATGGATATGTGCCATAGAGCATGCGATCTTCCGTGACCCAGGCCTCGACTGCCGCGGCCGGGTCCTGAAAGTCCCTCGATCAGCTCTATGACTACAGACGTGGCCCCCGGCAGCGGGCTGCGTGTAACGCCACCACCAGTCGCGACGGCCCCGATTGCCTTCGGGCCCGGTGTCGAGCTCATGATGGTCGCGGTGAGAAGGCGATCAAGATGATTGATCGGCAGGTGCTGGGATGATCATCCCGCCGAGCGAGTCACCCCAGGTCTGTGGCCCCCTCGATGCCGTGGGCGTCCAGGACGCCAACGGTGTCCTCAACCAGATCCACCGCAATGTACGGCGGAGCATACGGATGTAGCTCGTGGAGGCTCCAGTGTCGCGGTGGTCTACAGCGGGCCCACGGCTTCGAGAACCCACGCGCCTCTTACCGGCCGCCTCGAGTATGAGACGGTGTGAATAAATGGCGACCGAGGAATTCACAGAACAAGTCCGCGCCGTTCTAACTGGGGAGAGTCCATGGCTAGCCAAACAGCGGCGGACGTTCAAACGAATCCCGTCGCCTCCACGCTGCAAGTTGTGCGCAGCCCCGTTCGCCGGGCTGGGTGGCCTCGTCTTCAGGCACGCGGGGTTCCGGCAATCCTCCGGCAATCCAGCTCTCTGCACGAGATGCATAACCGACCTTCGCAAACGCCAGTTGACGGGCGTGGAGATCCCGATCACCCTGCTGTTCTCCGATATCCGCGGCTCGACAACCATGGGAGAACGAATGCGCCCGGCAGACTTCCATGCATTCCTCGACCGCTTCTATCGATTGGCATCGGATTCGATCGTTGCTCATGACGGCATCATTGACAAAGTCGTGGGCGATGAGGTTATCGGGCTCTTCTTCGGCGGAATCACCGGGCCGCGCCACGCGGCAGCAGCAGTAGCGGCCGCAATCGACCTCGCCAAGCGAGCGGCACGAGCCAGCACCACGCCGGCGGTGGCCATCCCAGTAGGAACGGCTGTCCACACCGGCGAGGCATTCGTTGGCGCGACCGGGCTTGGCACCACGGTCGACGACTTCACCGCGCTCGGTGATGCCGTCAACATCACCGCCCGACTCGCATCGGCTGCGGCTGCAGGCGAGGTGATCGTCAGTGTGGCAACAGCCGAGGCGGCAGGCATGACTACCGATCGACTCGAGCGACGCACCGTGGCGATCCGAGGGCGCATCGCGCCGATCGAGGTGATCGTTCTCCCCCGGCCAGACCGAAACGTGTCACCAAACGAGCACTCTGCCTGAAGGCACCCCGAACAATGTCCCAAACGAGGCATCCAGTGAAGCCGGAAGCTGGTTCCTCGGGCGTCGTTTCAGCAGAGCGCTGATTTTTAGTCTTGGGCGAGCACCCGCACCACCATGTGCGCGAAGGGCTCTCCGATTCGACTGATCTAGGCCCATCCTGTCGGTAATCCGGTAGATGTGGATCGCCCGACGCCGACGAGTTCGGCGAGCTCAGCTTGGGTATATAGCTCCCTGTCGAGTTGGAGATCGCCAGTGCCGACAAAGCAGACCTGTCAACCGACCTGCAGCAACACACCTGGAACCGCCTCATCGAGAACTTCATCGGGGCGGTACGTAACGATGACAAGGATCACCGGAGCCGCCCGAACCTCCCGATCCTCACCGACGGCCTACGCACCGAAGAAGTCATCAGTGCCGCTCGCCGATCGATCGAGCAGCACCGACGTTCGGCGAGAGTGAGCGAATTAAGGAGCGTTAGACGGTCGACTTGCGCGACGGGCTCTCCCTAGGTCTCAGCTGCCCGAGCGTGGTCAACCGAGAATAGGCCTGGCGGCTATGTGAGTAATCCCCCACGATGGCCTGGGAAACTGTCTGGCCAGTTGAATGACGGCATAGCAGGGAGTCCTCGATGGACAGCCAGACCTGCTTGCGGCGGACTATGCCGAGCTGGTAGCCGCCCTCGCCGGTCAGACCTTCTGGCCTGTCAGCGCCGGTCGCAGAACGTCGGCACCTGCGGTCCCGGACGATCCGGCAACACCCCGGACCAACGGTGGTTCCCGGATCGCGATCGTGCTGTCGGATCCCCGCCGTTCTCCGGTGCGCCTGGTGGCGGAGAATCGGAGATCCGCCGATGGATCATCGAGAACGATTGGCTGGAGGGGATCGTCGCGCTACCGGATTAGATGTTCTACAACACCGGCATCTCGACCTACATCTCGATTCTCACCAACCATAAGAAGCCAGCCCGGCCCAGGCGGATGATCCTTGTCCATGCGCGAGAGTGCGGCACGAAGATGCGCAAGTCGCTCGGCGACAAGCGCAAGGATCTGTGGCCGGAGCGATCGAAGAGATCGTGCGGCTGTACGAGAAGGCACCGGGTACGACTCCAACATCGAGGAGAATCCGCGTGGCATGAGCGGGTCAATGTGATATGCAACGAACGGTTCGGCTTCCAGCGCATCACCGTCGAAAGCCGTACACTCAGCGACCGGACGGTCGGCAAGTGCACCTACCCGATCGCTTGCAGACAAATGCAGTGATCACCGTCAGGGGCCATGTGGGGATTGGTAGCAACCGTTCGGCAGAGGGACTACGTTTGCTACTAGGGGGTGTCGACTATGCAGCGACCCGAACTGGACGAACTGTTTCGAGCTGATCCGGGCAGCATCCACGAGATCCTTGAGTACAACGGGCTACTGCCACGCGTCGCGGATCTCGACCGTCGGCCCGCGGAAGTGCTTCGCGAGGACCTTCCGGGTGTTGTGCGGAGCCTTGATCCGCAGCAGCCCCACGCCGACCAGGCCACCATGTATGCGAGCTTCCCGTCTGGCCTGCATCCCGCATTCAATCCTCCAGAGCTACTCATTTGGGGGACAGGTCACAATGCCGCATACCTGATCCTGTACTTCAGTGGGCTTGCGGTCGCGCCGCATCGTGCCGCAATCGATATGCAGGTGTGGGTCAACAACTCGGTGTCGATCACGGCGACGAACAGCGCCGGCCTGACGGTCTCGTCGGGATCGACTAGCACTCGTGTGGTGTTCCAGATTCCGTTCACGCCCAACGCCGACGGGCTCGGGGTCGTTTCATTGATGCCGCGCGACACCAATCAGGGCTTCTCTTGGTTCGGGACATCGGTGGGCCCAGCCTGACCCATCAGCGCAACGGTGCCGATGAATCGGAAACGTAATTGGCTTTCGCGCCGGGCACGCTTACGCTCGGCTATCTCCGCGAAGCCGTTGAGCGTGCTCAGCCGCAATGATGCGGGATTGCTCAGTCCCCGGTCCTCCTACGGCACTGCTTGTGTCTCGGATGCCCGACGGCTTACGACGCACTTCCCGCACCGTAGGGGTTCGAGATGGGCTCGTCTCGATAACCGATGGCTGTGCCGACCAGTAGTCGGGTGCGAGACGGCCCGGCCCACTGAGTGAGGGGTTGACTGAGCGCATGAGCATCGCTCACCTCTTGGAAACTCGGCTGCCGGCCAGGCTGCGCCGATGGCTGGCGGTCCCAGTTCGGTCGCGTTAGGAGCCGCGGTGTCGTCAGCGGGTGGGTTCGCATTCCGCGCCGGCTGATACAAGAGGCCAGACGCGCTGACCGCTGAGATCGCCCATCCAACCCGACGAACGTACGCTGTCTACTCACTGAGGCCTCCTGCAACTGTTGGCACTACCGATCTGTGGCCTAAGCCTTCGGCAACCCACATCTATTTGCGAGCGAGGCCTCAGCGCTCCCTCATACCGTCTACAACACTGCCCTCGAACACCATCTGCAAGATCAGCTGGGCGTCCGATTCGCCGAACGATCCGACCACGACCCGCGCAAGCCAGCGGTGCGGGAAATCATCGGCGTCGACCCGCACCTGACCGTCCGCTGGTCGGCTCGACGGCAAGTGATCAAGAACAGGTCGGCTGAATTATCGGTGCAGTTTCAGCGTGATCATGGCCGACCGCCGATGCCGGTGGAGGCGCTCCGTCCCGCCCAACAGGCCACCTTAGAAACCCGGGAGCGGCAGCTGTGCACAGTAGCTGGGGTGGCAAGCTGAGCATGGACACTGAGTTCACATTCGCAAGGAGGCGCACCATGAGCGACAGCCCTGAACCCTCCGCCGCAACGCGAGAGAGCGGCGCCGCCGTCCGCGTCCCTGCCCCGCCGCTACTCTTCGCCGCACCGCTCGCGGCAACACTCGCGCTGCAAAAGTGGCTGCCGTTGCCTTTGCCCGGGCGGCCGGTGACAAAAACCGTCGGCGCGGTCCTCACTATTGCTGGAATTTCGCTCAGCGCGTCCGGCGCAGCGACCTTCCGGCGTCACGGCACTACAGTCGTACCGCACCACCCCGTGTCCACGCTGGTGACCGAAGGCCCGTACCAGATCAGCCGCAACCCGATGTACACCGGCCTCGCCGCCGCGTACGTGGGCGCCGCGCTCTGGGCCGGAACATGGTGGCCGCTTATCATCGCCCCGCTCCCGGTGCTTGCCACGCACCGCTGGGTCATCGTGCCTGAGGAGGACTATCTCAAGCGCAGGTTCGGTGATGAGTACGAGCGCTACCAATACCAGGTGCGGCGCTGGCTGTGAGGCCTGTGGGCGAGATGGAATCGCCAGTCAAATCACAGGCCGGCCTGCGGTCGGCATGGGGGTGCACAGCGCGGCGGTGCCGACTCTCGCGGCGATAGACGTTGATACGCGGGCCTGGGCCTCACCTCGGCACGCGGCCTGCATTGCCCTCGTCGCCGCCTCCGCTCACGACAGGGATGAGTACGCTCAGTTCCGATCAAAAAAGGGGGGTAAACGGGGGGAAGCATGATTCTTGAACCAGAAAATCCCTAGTCAAGCTCCCCCGGTTGGACTCGAACCAACAACCCTTCGGTTAACAGCCGAATGCTCTGCCAATTGAGCTACAGGGGACTGACAACCACGCGGCTACGTACCTTAGCAGCCAGGTCAGCCTACGTCGTATTCCGTTCTCACCTGCTCCATCGCTTGATCAACAGCGGCTCGTACGCCAGCGGTCTGCCAGTTCAGCCCACGCGTAAGCGTGCTGTGCCAGGCGATCGTACCCGTACCACCAAGATCACGTCGGGCGGTGATGGTGACGCCGCGCTCCCCCACTAACGGGACGAACTTTTCAATGGCGATCGTTGCCAGAATCCGCTCCCGGAACAGCGCAGGCACCCGTCCCGGCTCGACCAGCTCGAGCGAGCCGCGTGGCGATGGCTTGCCGGGCGCGGCATGAAGCGACCAGGTCAACTTGCGGAGCTCAGCGTTCCAGGCGCCTCGCTCTATCTCGTGCCAGCCGACGTGCTTCCAATCCTCCTCGTCTCCGTACGACAAGGTGGCCGGGCTGGCGATGCAAAAGCCCCTCGGGGTCGTCGCCCAGGCGAGGATGCGGCCGGGTCTGCCCGGTTGGGTACCGAGCGAGGACCTCCATGAGTCATAGATCGCTCTGGGTAGGCCGCGGCTCCGCGACCACCAGGCCGAACCGCGAGCAGTGTCGTTCCCCACGCCGCCATTGTCCTCGGCCATACTCCCTGGCGGGCTCAGAGCTGAGCTGAGGCCTGTTGTGGACAGAACCCGCGCAACGTCTCCAGCGCCCGCGCCTCGATGCGGCGGACCCGCGTCGCCGAGATCTCAAGCACTCGCGCTGTATGGGCGAAGGATTTCGGCTCGCCGTCGGCAAAGCCGAGTCGAAGCTCCAAGACGCGACGATCAAGGTCGTTCAGCCGGAGGAGCAGTTCCCGCACCGGCAGCGGCTCTGCGAGGACGGCCTCCAGCTCGTCCCGAGCCTGCAAGCGCTCCAGGGTGGTGCCCTCCACAAGTTCCAGCGACCGAGGCCGCTGGTGTGAAAGGAGGCCGGCTGTCCAATCCTCACTGCGGCCAAGCGCGTCGGCCATCTCGCGCAGCGTCGGAGCGCGGCCAAGGCTTTGCGTGAGCTCGGCCTCCAGTCCGTGCGCGGCGCGCAGCTGCTCGGCTCGGCTGGTCGGCAGGTTCATGGCTCCCAGATGTTTGGCGGTAGCCGCGCTTATGAAGGCACGGATCCAGAACAGGGCGTAGGTGGAGAACCGGTGACCCCGCGTATGGTCGAACCGCTGGACGGCTGTGATCAGACCGACGCATCCTTCCTGAAACAGTTCGGCGTCGGGAAGCCGGCAACGCGCGGCAAACTGTCGACTGACCATGCCGACGAGACCCAGATTGGCCTGGATGAATCGCTGCCGCGCCGACGTCCCCTGGTTTTCGAGAAATCTCAGCTCCTGATCTGT